>JAISET010000096.1 GCA_031264015.1 Deltaproteobacteria bacterium
GCCAGGGACGCCGTCCGGGTCATGGAGAACCAGTGGGTGGTCTTCTCGGCCTTCGTCAAGCCCTATCTGGCCGGGCAGGCCGACACCTACTACCGGGAGTCCCTGGCCCTGATCCCCGACGCCCTGTCGCGGCTGAAAACTCACGTCGAGCGCATCGGCTCCGTCTCGAGGGAGCTCCGCGCCGTCGCCGGCCGCGCCCCGTCCCCGGCCCGCCCGGAGGCCCCGGAGGCCCCGGAGGCGCCCCGCGCCGAGACTCCCGCCCCGGCGGGCCCGGAAGCCGGCGCCGGCGCCCCGGCCGCCGCCTCCCCGGCCTCCCCGAAACAGGCCGCCGGCGACGAAAAGACAACCGGTCCCGGGGGGGGGCGGGCGGCGGGACCCCCGGGCCCCCGCCCCGCCTTTGGACGGAGTCTGACGGGACCGGACGCGGTTTGAGAGGAACGGGCGCCGTCCGGGGGAGACGAACGCGGGACGGGACGGAAAAGTTTTAAAAGCAGCCGGGGCGGACGCCTGGTCGCCCCGGCCCCGTTTGTTTGACGGCGCCGGCCCGGGGGCGCCTCCGCCAGCCATTGAAGGGGCGAGCCATGAGCGAGATGGAACTTGACGAGGGACTGCTTCAGGATTTTATCACCGAGTCCAAGGAGCTGATGGAGGAGTACACCTCCGCGCTCTCCTCCTTCGAGGCCGACCCGACGAACCTCGACACCATCAACCCCGTCTTCCGGGCCGCCCACACCCTCAAGGGGTCCAGCGCCTTTTTCGGCCTCAACCACATCAAGGACTTCGCCCACAAGCTGGAAAACCTGCTCGACGAGATCCGCCACGCCGCCAGGGCGGCCGACCCCAAGGCCATCGAGTACTTGTATCTGGCCGGGAACCACCTCAAGGCCATGTTCGACCGGCTCTCGGCGGGGAACACCGCGGCGGTCCTGCTGCCCGAGGAGGAGGCCTTCCAAAAGGAGCTGGTGGGCTGGATGGAGTCCACCGGCGGCGGCTCCCGCGGAGGCTCCGGGGGCCAGGGCGGGCCCGCGGCCTACGAGGAGGCCTGCGTCAAAATAAAAAAGCTTCTGGCCGACGCCATGGAGACCGGCCGCGACCCCGACCAGATCATCCAGGACGTCACCGACGCCATCAACGCGCTGCCCATCAAGCTCGACGAGGCCGGCGGGGGCGGGGCGGCGGGGCTCGCCCGGCCCAAGGCCGTCCACTACAAGGGCGCGGACTTCACCGACTGCCTGCTGGCCGCCTACGACGCCGCCTCGGCCCCCAAGTTCGAGCCGCCCGTCTTCGACGCGGCCCTGAAGCAGGCCGGGGCTTTGATCGAGGAAAACAACTTCGCCGAGCTGGCCGCCGCCTACCAGGTGGCCATGGAGGACTTCACGGCGGTCCACGAAAGCGGCCTGGACTTCGACCCGATCCTGGTGGGCCTGATCAAAAACAAACTGGAGGACATGCTCAGGCTCATGGACCTGACCGTCCCCGAGGAGCCCGGGGAGGCCGGGGAGGCCGCCGCCGCGGGCGAGCCGGAGCCCGGGGCCGGGGCCGAGCCGGGCAGGGGGAACGGCAAGGCCGAGGAGAGCAGGCAGAGCAAGCAGGAGCACAAGACCATGCGCATCTCCGAGGAGAAGGTCGACGGCTTCATGAGCTACGTGGGCGAGCTGATCGTCACGGCGGAGACCTTCAACTACCTGCAGAAGACCATCGAGCAGGAAAAAGTCAACCCCAACACCATCCGGGCCTTCAAAAACGCCAACCAGGCCTTCCGCGAGCTCTCCGACGAGCTCCAGGAAAGCCTGATGGAAATCCGGCGGGTGCCCATCAAGGGCATCCTCCAGAAAGTCAACATGATGGCCCGGGAGCTGAGCCACCAGCTGGGCAAGCAGGTCAGGGTCCAGCTGGACGGCCAGGACGTGCAGCTCGACAAGAGCATCGCCGAGAGCCTCGAGGCCCCCCTGGTCCACGTGGTCCGCAACTCCATGGACCACGGCTTCGAGCCGCCGGAGGACAGGGCGGCCGCCGGAAAGCCCGCCGAGGGGCTGCTCAGGGTCTCCGCCTCGGCCGACAAGGAGTTCTTCTACCTGGTGGTGGAGGACGACGGCCAGGGCATCGACCCCGAGAAGATGCGCGAGGTGGCCGTCTCCAAGGGCATGATGGGCGAGGCCCAGGCCGCGGCCCTGACCGACAAGGAGGCCATCGGCCTCATCTTCGGCGCCGGCTTCTCCACGGCCAGGGAGATCACCGACGTCTCCGGCCGCGGGGTGGGCATGGACGTGGTGCGCACCAACATCACGTCCCTGAACGGCTCCATCAACGTCGACTCCAAGGTCGGCCACGGGACGCTCATCACCCTGAAGATCCCGCTCTCGGTCACCCTGCAGGTCATCAAGGCCCTGCACGTCAGAGTGGGCCAGGCCAACTTCATCATCTCCCTCGAGGAGATACTCGAGTCCCTGCGGCCCACCCCCGACGAGCTCTCCACCGTCGAGGGCCGGGGGCTGATCCTGAACCGCCGCGGGCAGATCACCCCCCTGATCAAACTCTACGAGCTCTTCGACCTGCAGCCCGAGCATCCCGACCCCTCCGAGGGCCTGCTGGTCATGGTCGAGACCGCGGCCGGCCGCTACGCCCTGCTGGTCGACGAGGTCATGGGCCAGCAGCAGGTGGTCGTCAAGGAGCTGGGAGAGCAGTTCAAGCGCCTCAACTTCCTGGCCGGGAGCGCCCTTTTGGGCGACGGGGGCCTGGGCCTGGTCCTGGCCGCCGACGGCATCGTCCGCCTGGCCTTCGGCCTGGACGGCTGAGAGGCGCCCCCCAAGCGCGGAACGCCCCGCCCGCGGGAAAACGACCGGACTGACGCTGACGCGAGCGGAGGCGGCCGGGAACGACCGTCCCGACGCGGGCCCCGCGGCCGGCGTCGGCAACCGAAACCGAGGACGCGGCCCGGCAAAACGCCTGCCGCCCGGCGGACTTAAGACGGGGCCTGGGAAAAAAGTTTCCCGCCGGCGGCGGCGCCCCGGGGCTCGACAAAGAGGAAAGGCAAAAGAGGAAAGGTAAATAATGTCCGAAGTCAACCGAGTGTTTCTTCTGCCCGGAGAGTATTTCATCTCCAAGCAGCCGCATATAATATCCACCCTGCTGGGCTCCTGCGTGGCCGTCTGCCTCCACCACCCGGCTCACAGGTTCGGGGGCATGAACCATTACATGCTGCCCACCAGCCCCAACAAGGAGAAGTCCGGCAAGTACGGGGACTACGCCATCGCCGTCCTGGTCCAGTTCATGGAGCGCACCCTGGGGCGCCTCGACGGGGTCGAGGCCATTATCAGCGGCGGGGCCAACGTGGTCAGCAACATCACCTCCGGCTCCCAGATCGGCGTCCGCAACATCGAGATCGCCAGGGAGCTGCTGAGGCGCCACGGCATCCGCGTGACGAGGGAGAACGTCGGCGGCGGCGTGGGCCTGAAGCTCCACTACCAGAACTGGGACAACAAGCTGGCCGTCGAGAGGATGGACCGCAACGTCATGAGCGGCTCGACCGTCGTCCGCGAGGAGAACAACCGCCTGGCCCCGCCGGCCGCCGCCCCCGTCTTCAAGCCGACGCCCCCGGCCGCCCGCGCGGGGGCCCCCGCCGCGCCCGCCGCCCGTCCCGCCGCCGCCTCCCCGGCGCCTTTTTCCGGGGGGCGAATCAAGGTGCTGGTGGTCGACGACTCCAGCATCGTCCGCAGTCTTCTCTGCAAGGCCCTGGAGGGCGAGCCCGACATCAAGGTGGTCGGGGCCGCCAAGGACGCCTACGAGGCCAGGGAGATGCTCCTGGAGCTGGGGCCCGACGTCATCACCCTGGACATCGTCATGCCCAAGATGGACGGGGTGACGTTTTTAAAGAAGCTGATGGTCTACTACCCCATCCCCGTCATCATCTGCTCCACCATCGCCAAGACCGGCAGCCAGGCCGAGCTCAGAAGCGACAAGATCGGGGCCGTCGACGTCATCGACAAGGAGACTCTGAACCTCTACCAGGGCCTGGACACCGTCAGGCAGATCCTCATCCCCAAGATCAGGGCCGCCGCCAGGACCAGGGTCTCCCGCAAATCCAAAGAGGAAGTCGCCGGGCTATGACCGGGGGGAACGGGCCCGGCTCGCGCCCGACGAAAACCGGCCGGCGCCCCGGCTCCGCCTTCTTTCCGGCCGTCCTGCTCGCCGCCCTGGCGCTGCTTTCGGGCTTTTGGCCCGGCGGCGCCGTCCTCGCGGCCCCGCCGGCGCCCGACCGGCAGTCCTTCCCCCAGGAGTACCCCCGGGGGGAGGCCCCCGCCGACCCCGAGGGCGCCGGCGGGCCGCCTCCGAAAAAGGGGGCCGGGGCGCCCGTCGTCCCGGTGACGGTGGAGCATGTCGCCGGGCGGCCCCGGAACCATTTCACCCAGGGCCTCCTCTTTTACGGAAACCGCCTCTACGAGTCCACCGGCCTCTACGGGCAGTCGGCCCTGCACGTCTTCCCCGCCTCCGAGCTCGAGCAGCCGGGCGGGCTGGGGACGGAGGTCGTCCTGGGGCTCCCAGAGGAAGTCTTCGCCGAGGGCATCGCCGAGGCGGACGGCGTCGTTTACATCCTCACCTGGCGGGAGGGCGTCATCCTGGCGGTGGACACCCGGGCCGGGCTCGGGGTCGCCAGGACCGTCTTCCAGCCGGGGGAGGGCTGGGGCCTGGCTTATGACGGGAGCTTTTTCTGGCGCTCGGACGGCAGCGACCGCCTCCAGAAAATCGACCCCGGGACATTGGCGCCGACGGGCCCGCCGCTGCTGGTCCGGGACGGCGACAAGCCCGTCCGCCAGTTGAACGAGCTGGAGTGGGACCCGCGCTCCCGGCTCCTTTTGGCCAACATCTGGCACTCCGACCTGGTCGCCGCCATTTCTTTGGACGACGGCCGGGTGCGCTTTTATCTGGACCTGGGCTCCTTCGCCAAGGAGGAGAGGGACGCCCTGGGCCCCGAGGCCACCGCCAACGGCCTGGCCCTGGACGAC
Source organism: Deltaproteobacteria bacterium (assembly GCA_031264015.1). Classification (GTDB taxonomy): domain Bacteria; phylum Desulfobacterota; class Desulfarculia; order Adiutricales; family Adiutricaceae; genus JAIRNQ01. The sequence continues at coordinate 5,004 of JAISET010000096.1, forward strand.
CGGGGGCGCCTCTGGGCCACCGGCAAGCTCTGGCCCCGCGTCTACCGGGTCTCCTACGAGGCCCCCGGCGGCCCCCAAAGATAAAAGCGCCCCCCCGGCGGCGCTGCGGCCGCCCGCGAGACCGCGGAACCGCGGGCCGGGTTTGTTTCGGGGACGAACGGCGGCCGCGCGACAACGAACGGCGGCCGCGCGGCGCGCAAGTTTCCCAATCGCCAAATTTTTAGCCTTTGCAAATTTCGGTCCCGCCAAATTTCGACCCCGCCCGGTTTCCTGAATTTTTTTGACGCCCGCGTCCGCCCCGGGCAAGGCTCGGGCGTCTTGCCGACGCGCCGCGGTCGTCCGGGCTCCCCGGCCGGCCCGGCTCCCCGAAAAAGGGGGGGCGGGCCCCGTCCCCGAAGCTGGGCGCCCGAGGCGCCCGGCAGGGCCCCGCCTGAATTTTGGCGGCGCTTGTCCGCGCCCCCGCCAGGACGACTGGGGGCGCCAAAACCGGGCTCCCGGGCCGACCGGGCCGGGGAGCCCAAGTGGGAGAGACCTCATGGCCACGCCGCAGGAAACGTTTCATCAGACGAGGCTGAAGATCGTCGCCGAGAGCCTCAAGGCCAACTTCTTCGAGGCGACCGCGCACGAGACCTTAAAAGACGCCGAGGACCATCTGCTCGACGCGATCATCCCCTCGGGGCCTTACGTCTCCGTGGGCTTCGGGGGCTCGGCCACGGTGGCCGGCTCCCGGCTGCTGCCCAGACTCGGGGCCGCCAACGACCTTAAGATCGTCGACCGCAACGACCCCGGGCTGACGGCGGACGAGAGGCTCGAGGCCAGCCGCAGGACGCTGCTGGTGGACCTCTTCGTCGCCTCCTCCAACGCCGTCACCCTCGACGGGCAGCTAGTCAACGTCGACAAGTTCGGCAACCGGGTGGCCGCCATGGCCTTCGGGCCCAGGAAGGTGGCGCTTTTGATCGGCCGCAACAAGATCGTCGAGGACGCCTCCGCGGGCCTGCGCCGCTCCAAAGACGCCGCCGCCTCCATGAACGCCCTGAGGCTGGGGCAGGACACGCCCTGCGCCAGGACGGCCAAATGCCATGACTGCAGGGGCCAAAACCGCCTCTGCGGCGTCGTCTCCATCACCCAGAAGTCCTTCCCCCCGGGCAGGATCCACGTCCTTTTGATCAACGAGGACCTGGGCTTCTAGACCAGGCGAAAGGCACCGCGTTGACCAGCCAAGACCAGCGGCCCGAGCCAAGCCGGGGGGAGCCTCCGAGATGTTTCCAGGAACGGGACCTGGCCGTCCTGGACTCCGCCTCCCGCATGGCCTTCGAGCTGGTCTCGGAGGCCTGCGGCCCGGACTTCTTCGACGTCGGCCGGGTGCCCGTGGACGTGCGCCACTTCCCGCAATTGCTCGACTCCGAAAAACGCGGGGGGGTGCTGGCCCAGCTCCTGTGCTACAGCCGCACCCACTCCGTCACCAGGGGCAGGCCCGCCTACTGGAGGGTCTGCCTCTACGACCCGGCCATCCTGAAGACCTGCCTGAGGGAAAAGCTGGACCTGCTGCCTCTTTTGAGCTACGTCCTCACCCACGAGCTGGTCCACGTCTCCCGGTTCAGCAAATTTCTGGAGCTCTTCGGGCTCGACGAGGCCGCCCGCTTCCGCGAGGAGGTGATTGTCCACCGCCAGACCGCCGACCTCATGGAAACACTGAGCCTGCCCGGCATGGACAGCGTCCTCACCTTGTTCCGGGAGCACCCGCGGACCCTGGACTAAGACGGCTTTTTTCCTCGCCCGATTCTCGCGTCCGCCGCCCCCGCCTCTCCCTCAGCTCCTCTCCTCTCCTCTCCTCTCCTCGCCTCGCCTCGCCTCTCGCCTCTCCTCCGCCTCCGCGCCCGTCTGTTTTATTGACAAGTCTGACGCCGCCGAATTTTGCGGGACCGGCCGCGCCGAATTTCATGAGGCAAGAGCCGCCAATTGTCGCGGGATTTTCGCCGCCGGGTCGGACGGGGGCGGGATTATCGAGAAATTAATTCTTGGTATAATTTGGCAATTTTTTTGACGCTTTTTTTCCGGGGAGTTCTGTATTTTCGGTCCGGCAGGGCGGCGGTTTTCGCCGGAATCGGGGCGGCGAAATTTCGCGGGACAGGGCCTGCTGAATTTCGCGGGATTGGGTCTGCGGAATTTCGCGGGATTGCCGCTGCTGAATTTCGCGGGATTGCCTTTTTTTAATTTTAGACAGACTGCTGAATAATTTTATAAGTCCCTAAATTTCATATTTTTTGGCAACAAGACTTTTATATTTCCTTCTTAAATGCTTTTTTTGAGGGTTGTGCTTCGCCCCTCTTTCAGGCTGGAAACGCCGCGGGAAAAAGGGTCCGTTTTGGGCCTTTTAAATTGTTTCGTTTCCCTTCCAGGCCGCCTTCTCTTACCCCCCCCCCCGCCGTCCCGGGGCTTGGCCGCCGGTTTCGGGCGCGGGTTTTTTCGTCCGGCTTGAAAAAATTTTGTCGGTCATTATTTGCTCAAATGCATGTTTTAATGCCGCGGTAAAAGGAATTTATTTTTTGCCATTGTATAAGCCGGAATAGTCTGATGTTATTGGCTATTTCTTGCATTAAATGTATTTCAAAACTTTTGAATTCCGATATTTTTACAATAAACAAATTTAGTTGTTGCAAATATCTCCTCAACATTATTAATATTGATTTTTCAACAACACGACTGACGAGAAGATGCCGGATGACGCGGTCTTGACTTTGAAGTCTCAGATTTTCTAATAAAGGGACCTTGACAATGGAACGGGGCGCGGGGTTTTTAGACCGGCCGCGGCTGCTTCGGCTGACCACTTGTGTCTGTCGGGCGGGGGTCAGTTGACGCTCAAAAATCATATATTTTTTTATTTAGCCAACTTTTACTCTTAACAGAACTTAAATATATAAATCAGGCTGGTAATTAGTAACTTTCAACTCGGTCAATATGACAATAGCACTATAGAATCTATTTGTTATTTTTTTATATAATTTATTATAATAATCTTGTTCTATCATTTTATATGAGTCTCTATTAGTATTTTTAAATTGAAATCATATTATCTGGCTATATATAACTACAATTTTGTTAACGTTATAGACTTTCATGCTGCTCTCTTAATATTTCTTTATTATCATCCAGCAGCTTTTTTGTAATTTGTTATTGACTCATATCAAATTTTTTATCGGTAACCTTCTTCTTTTTTCGCCACTTTTCCAAAAAAGAAGCCCAGAAAAGCAAATCCTCTTCTTGACAAGGGAGTGCTATATTTGAGAAAATATATTCCAGTAACTTTTGGGCCCGACCTGGGGCTGTTTTTTTCTGAGGCCTTCAGGTTATGGTCGCTCGCAATTGAAAAAATTATTTTTTGCAAGCCTTTTGCCATTAAGAACGCTCTTTAGGCCAACATTTAACCATAAGAGTTGGCGCTGAACAGAATACAGGTTAGATTCCTATCTTAGGTTCATCCCGGTAACCCAAATGAGTTTTCTAGTGACAAGTTCGTCAGCCAACTTTTGCTCGTAGCTCATTTTACTAAGCCCTCGCCGGGCTAGAGGTAAAATCCATGAAATTAGGGACTAAGATAATCCTGGGCTTTGTGGTCGTCTGTGTTGTTTTCATAGCCATCAGCCTGGTCGCCCTATACAGCCTGCGGAACATCCGCAACGAGACCACGAGCCTCAGAGACAAGATAATGCCCGGCAACGACCTGGTCGCGGAGTTCCAATCCAACGTCGGGTTCGAGGCTTTGAACCTCATGGATTACAGCTACAGTTTTGACCAGAAGCTGTGGCAGACCACGTCGGCCATCCACGACAAGAATAATGAAATCATCACCAAGCTCAAGACGCTGATCCGGGCCGGGCTCGCCGCCGACAACGCCAACATCCGCGACACGCTGACCCTGGCGGAGACGCAGTACAACTCCTACTACTCCATCAGCTCCGAGATGCCCCAGCTGACCACCTCCCTGGTGGAAAACAGGACCAACGTCGCCAAGGCCTACGGCGCCTTCACCGAGACTCTGGTCCAGTTCATCGACGACCAGACCAAGAGGCTCTCGGATCTGCTCGCCGCCCAGCCTCTGGACCAGGCCGAGCTGAAGATCCGCTACGAGCGCCTGAACATGTCCGTCGAGATCCAGACGTCCGCGACCGAAATGTACGTGAACCTCCTGCGGGGGCTCTACTACAGGGACGTCACCTTGTTCGACCACTCCATGACCGCGGCCAACAACGCCATCGACCTGGGCAAGAAGCTGGTGGCGGCCAGCCGCTCGGCCGCCGACCGCGAGGCCGTCAACAAGCTGGTCGCCGAAGCCCAGACCATGACCAGCATCCTGACGACCTTCAGGGACATCTACGCCACCTTCAGCGACAACAACACCAAGAGGACGGCGGCCCGCGACGAACTCCTGAAGTCCTGCGACACCCTGAGTTCCGGGATGACCGATCTGGCCAACTCCTTCGCCGGCGCCACCCTGGCCATGGCGTCGAACTCGCTGGCCACCCAGATTATCGGCATCATCGTCGCGGTCATCGCCAGCACGCTCCTGGCCCTGTTCCTGACCCGGGGCATCACCAGGCCGATCAACAACATCATCAACACGCTGACCGACGGGGCCCAGGAGGTCGACAACGCCTCCGAGCAGCTCTCCCACGCCTCCAACACGCTGGCCGAGGGCGCCACCGAGAACGCCGCCTCGCTTGAGGAGACGTCGGCGGCCCTGGAGGAGCTCTCCTCCATGACCAAGCGCAACGCCGACAACGCCGTGGAGGCCAACTCCCTGATGAGCCAGGCCACCGAGGCGGTGGGCAAGGCCGAGAACTCCATGGCCAACGTCATCCAGGCCATGGAGCAGATCGCCACCTCCGGCAACGAGATCGGCAAGATCATCAAGACCATCGACGAGATCGCCTTCCAGACCAACCTCCTGGCTCTGAACGCCGCCGTCGAGGCGGCCAGGGCGGGCGAGGCCGGGGCGGGCTTCGCGGTCGTGGCCGACGAGGTGCGCAACCTGGCCATCCGCAGCGCCGACGCCGCCAAGAACACGGCCGACCTGATCGCCGCGACCATCAGCAACATCAACTCGGGCTC
>JAISET010000154.1 GCA_031264015.1 Deltaproteobacteria bacterium
CCCCCCCCCGCCCGCCGGCCCCCCGCCCGGAGGGCCGGCGTGACGGCCGGCTGGACGGATGGACGGATGGACGGAAGGAGGGACGGATGGACGGATGGACGGACGGATGGACGGATGGACGGACGGATGGACGGATGGATGGACGGATGGACGGATGGACTTACTGGCTGGATGGAAAAAGGCTGGATCTAACTGGCTGGAGACGGTTTGATTGGCGGGGGCGGAGCGGGACCGGCGGCGACCCGGGCGGGAAAAAAGGACAAGAATATAGCGTCGCCCTCACGACAGGGCCAAACCGGCCGGGAGCCCCCCGGGGCGCCCCGGTCCGGAATGGTCGAAAATCCTCTCAGGTCACGGCTTGGGACCCAAGATCATGATCATGGAGCGGCCCTCGAGCCTCGGCAGCGCCTCCGGCTGCCCCTTCTCGGCCACGTCCTTGACCAGCCGGTCCATGACCTGCTGGCCGAGGTAGGAGTGGGAGATCTCGCGCCCCTTGAACATGAGAGAGACTTTGATCTTGTTCTTCTCGTTCAAAAACTTGAGGATGTTCTTGAGCTTAAACTGGTAGTCGTGCTCGTCGGTCTTGGGGCGAAACTTCACCTCTTTGATCTCTATGACAGTAGACTTCTTCCGCGACTCGGAGAGTTTCTTGCTCTGCTCGTACTTAAAACGCCCAAAGTCCATTATCCGACATACCGGAGGGTCGGCTTCCGGCGCCACCTCCACCAGATCCAACAAAGCCGTCTTTGCCGCCTCGAGAGCCTTGGCCAGGCTCAAAATCCCCAACTGTTCCCCTTCGTCGTTGATGACGCGGACCTGCGGGCTCCTGATAGAACCGTTGACATTGACCCGCTTGTTGTCCGAGTCTTTCCTCTTGATGTTAATGTTGGCACCTCTCTCTGTGCTGTTGATGCATGTGTGGTCCGCCGACAGGCCGGCTCTGCCCTAGAGCCGGTCGGACGACGGTGCGAAAGCCCCCCCGGGGTTTCGACGGCCTATGGCCGCCACTCCCAGGCGGGGCAGGCGGACTCCTGCGACAAAAGACTCTGGAACTCCTCCAGACTCCGGCCGCCCAGCTCCTCGCCGCGGCGCCTGACGGAGGCGGTCCCGTTTTCGACTTCCTTGTCTCCAAAAACCAGCATGTATGGAATCTTGGACAGACGAGCTTCCCTTATTTTATAACCTAATTTCTCGTTCCGCAAGTCAATTTCGACTCTCAGCCCGGCCTCGCGCAGCGAGGAGTAATACTTCCGGGCCAGCTCGTCCGCCCTGGAGGTGACGGTCAGGAGGACCGCCTGGACCGGGGCGAGCCAGAGGGGGAAGTCCCCGGCGTAGTGCTCGATGAGGATCCCGATGAAGCGCTCCAGGCTCCCGAAGACGGTCCTGTGGAGCATGACGGGCCGCCTTTTCTGGTTGTCGCTGTCGGCGTAGGTCAGGTCGAAGCGCTCGGGCAGGGTGAAGTCGCACTGGACCGTCCCGCACTGCCAGCTGCGGCCCAGGGCGTCCTTGAGCTTGACGTCGATCTTGGGCCCGTAGAAGGCCCCGTCGCCCTCGTTGATCTCGTAGGGCGCCCCCAGGGACTCCAGGGCGGCCCTCAAGGCCCCGGTGGCCATCTCCCAGTCCTCGTCGGTGCCGATGCTTTTGGCGGGCCTGGTGGAGAGCTCCATGTCGAACTTGAAGTCGAAGACCGCCATCAAGTCGGAGATGAGCCTCAGGACCCCCTTGATCTCGTCGGTCACCTGGGCGGGCGTGCAGAAGATGTGGCTGTCGTCCTGGGTGAACTGTCTGACCCTGGTCAGGCCGTGCAGGACCCCGCTCTTCTCGTGCCGCTGGACCGTGCCCAGCTCGAAGAGCCGCAAAGGCAGGTCCCGGAACGAGCGGAGCCTGGAGCGGTAGATGAACATGTGGGCCAGGCAGTTCATGGGCTTGATGGCGTAGCCCTGCCCGTCGATCTCGGTGAAGTACATGTTCTCGGAATAATAGTCCAGGTGCCCGCTCTTGCGCCAGAGCTCCGAGCGCAGGATCTGCGGGCCCATGACCACCTGGTAGCCCCGGCGCAGGTGCTCGGCCCGCTCGAAGTTCTCCAGGATGGAGCGCAGGAGGGCCCCCTTGGGGTGCCAGACCACCAGGCCGCCGCCGATCTCCTCGTGGACGGAGAACAGGTCCAAGTCTTTCCCCAGGCGGCGGTGATCCCTTCTCCTGGCCTCCTCCAGAAACTGCAGGCGGGCCTTGAGGTCCTTCTCGCTGAAGAAGGCCGTCCCGTAGACGCGCTGCAGCATGGGCCTCTTCTCGTCGCCCCGCCAGTAGGCCCCGGCCACGCTCATGAGCTTGAAGGCGGCGCCCAGGCCGGTGTCGGGCACGTGGGGCCCCCGGCAGAGGTCGACGAAGTCCCCGCACTGATACAGGCTGACCTCGGTCTCGCCTGAAGCGGCCAAATCGGAGATCAGCTCGGCCTTGTAGACCTCGCCCTTCTCCTGAAATTTTGCCAGGGCCTCGGCGACGGGCAGGGTGGAGCGGCTGAAAGCCTGCCTCTCCTTGACGATCCTCCCCATCTCCTGCTCGATCTTGCCCAGGTCCTCGGGGGTGAAGGCCGTCGGCAGGTCGAAGTCGTAGTAGAAGCCGTCCTCGATAGAGGGGCCGATGGCCACCTTGACCCCGGGGAACAGGCGGACGACGGCCTCGGCCATGACGTGGGCCAGGCTGTGGCGGAGCATGTCCAGGGCCTCGGGGTCGGCCTGGGTGACGGCCGCGAGCGGGGCGCCCCCGTCCACCCGGCGGGAGAGGTCCAGCAGGGCCCCGTCCTGCCTGGCGGCGACCGGCCTCGCGGGCCCCCCGGGGGGAAAACCCGCCGCCAGCAGGATCTCGCCGGCCGTCGGAGAGGCCTCGGAATCCCAGCGAACCTCCTGAAGCCGACCGTCCTTGCGCACCTGGTAAAGACTCATGAGAAAAACACCTCGAAAAAAATATGAGGACGGCCGTCCGCCGCCGTCTAAAAGCAAGGCCTCCCCCGGCCCGCGACAAGGCCGAGGAAAGAGCCGCGCCAAAAGACTAGCAAAAAGCCGGCCAAAGTAACAGGGCCCGGACGGCCCGGCAAGGCGGCCCCGGCCTGTCTGACGACGGGAAATGACGACATTTGGCGGCGAAGTGACGCTGACGACGACGGGAACGGCCAATTAAACCAACAAAAGCAGCAAACCGACAGACGGGCCAACCGGCGGACCAACCGCCCGGCGACATGCGGCCGGGGCGGGGACAAAGAATTTAGCCGCGGAGGCGGGCGGCCGTCCCGAGGGAGGCGGCCGGCAGTTTCAGTCGGAAAAGGCGGGCAAATAAACTTTACACATTATTAATAGACTAAAACAGCATAAATTCTACAATCATCACATAAAAAGAACATAAGAATCTAAAAAAACAAGAGGAGAAACCCCATGACTGAGATTTAACCTCAATTTTGGTTTCAAAAATTACCATATATTACAGACCGTTTTCAAGATATTTCGACCGGGGCGGAAAAAAAATTGCCGACGGCCGGCGACTCTTCAGGAAAGGGTCCCGGCGGGCGGCTAAAAAGGACAAAAATAGGGCGGGAAGCCTCACCCGGCCCCGGCCCTCGGCAGCAGGAACTCCGCCCCGTCGTCCCGGACGTAGAGAAGAAAACGCATGCGGCCGCTCCCCCCGCAGCCGGGGCAGGCCGGGACGCCGGCTCGGGCGCCGTCGGGCTCGTCGTCCCCGGGGCGCGCCCGGCCGGCCACCCCGCGGCCGTCGCAGTCCGGGCAGAGGTCGACGACCTCCTCCAGGGAGTCGATGCCGCCCCCGCTCATGAATTTCTCGAACTGACGTTTCATGAGGTCCATGACGGCCTCCTCCGTCCCCCCGCCGCGGGGAATGTGCCTTGACCTTCATAGTACCATCAAACTTGCCTTTGTCCAAACACGCGTTCAAGATACCCACAAAAGTGCCGATAAAAGATGCAGGTTGTTATTTTTAGGCATAAGCACTGTCAAAGTCTAACAAATTAGTTAATTTCATTAGAAAGAACGTCAAACAAAACCAAAAACTCTTTAAGGCGGCTGGCAAAGCCGTCGAGGTTAACCTGCCCGCCTGGCGAGCATTGAAGAAATCCGTTTTTCCAAAGGGGCGAGACCATGACCGGCATGTCTCCGGGGTCGATATTATCCGCGGGCAAACTCCTGGTCGGAGGCAGGGAGACCAGGGGGGGCCTCCAAGCAAAAGCCGCCGGCGCCGCGGGCCTGCTCGTCGTCACCTCCCCCGCCCCGACGTCCGCCTCCCCAAAGTCCAAGGAGTCCCCGACGGCGGCGGCGGCCAGGACCCAGTCGGCCCTGTACGAGAATTTCTCCTCGGAGATCCTCAAGAGGCTCAAGGACGCCGCCGGCGACAAGAAGACCGGGACCGGCGGCCCGGGGGGGGACCCGGCCGACCCCGCCGCCCTGGCCGACAGCCTGGCCGGGGCCATGGGCGAGATCGAGGAGATCTTCGGGCGGGAGGCGGCCACGGAGGCCATGGCCAAGATCCTGTTGGGGACGGGGAACGGGGCCGGCCGGGAGTCCGTCATGGCCTCCCTGGAGACCGTCCTGGCCGGCCTCGGCAAGCTGGGCAGGACAGGCCTGGAGATCAGACAGCTGGTGGAGGGCTTCAACCGCGACCTGACCCTGGGGGGGAAGGAGCTGGCCGAAAAGATCGACGGCGGGGCGACCATGTCGCTGAGCAACGCCCTGGCCTCGTTCTTCGGCTCCCAGGACTCCCTGACGACAGGGGCGGGCGCCGGGAACGGCCCCCCTGCCGCCGGTGAAAACTCCGCGGCGGCGGGGGCGGGAACGGGTGAAAGCTCCCCGGCCCGGGGGGACAATTCCCCGGGCGAGGGGGAGAGGCGGGCGGACGGCGGGGCGGTCATTTCGGACGCCGGCCCGGCGGCGTTCGCCGACGCCGCGCACCGTCGGAGCCTGACCGAAGAACAGTCCCGCCTGGCGACGGCGGCGGCCATGACGACGGCGGCGGAGGAATATGTTCCCGACCCCTCGGGGCCGCCCGGCGAAAGTCCCCCCGGTTTCGCCGACCCCTCCGGGGACGCGAACTGGGGCGCGAGCGAAAAATTCACCGCCATGGCCTTCAGCCTGGACGGCAAATGGGGCAGGGTGGAGTTCGAGGTCAGGAAGGCGGCCCCCGAGGACGTCAGACTGGCCGCCGAAAAGGGGCTGGAGACCGGCGTCGAGGTCACCCTGGCCAACCTGGCCGACAAGGGCAGCAAGGCCATGGCCGACCTCCTGTCCTTCGTCAAGACCAACATGAACGACGACGAGCTGGAGGAGTACCTGGCGGAAAAAATCAGCCAGGCGGAGAAATATCTGGAGCGGGAGTACGGCCCGAACCCAAAGATGGGGGAGGTCCTGGCCGCGGTCTACGCCAAGACGGCCGAGGACGGGGACCTGGAGAAGGCGGCCCTGCTGGAAAACTACCTCGACACCGACTTCAAAAAAGCCGTCAACCCGGCTCTTTCGAAAATGCGGGAGGAGTCGGCTTTCGGGACCGTCCCCAAGAGCCTGGGCGACTTCCAGTTCCAGGGCGCGGACGGCTTGTCCAAGGCCCTGGAAAACGGAAAATTCAGCCTCAAGTGGGGCTACTCGGCGGACGACAGGTTCTCCAAAACCGACGTCAGGGACGTGTCGCGGGAGGACCTGAGGGCGGTCAGGGCGGTCGGCGAGACCAAGGACGACGCCAAAATCAAGGCCCTGGCCGGGATCGTCGCCGAGACGCCCTTGGGGAAGACGGTCCGGGAGTCCCGGGAGGCGGCCGGCCGCATGAGGGAAACGGGCGGAAACAAGCTGCTCGAGACCGGCCGGGAGAGCGGCGAGAAATTGAAAAACATACCTGACCGGGCCGGGCGGCTGACGGCGGACTTCCATGCCAAAAGAAAGGAAAAACATCTGGCCGAGTTCTACGGCACCAAGTTCGGGCAGCTGGGCGGCCAGCTGGCCTCGGACATCAAAAGTTATTTGGCGGACAATTTCCGGCGGGAGGACGCCGACGAGCTCATGGGCTCCGTCCGCTGGAACAAGAGCGTCATGGAGGGCATCGCCCAACTCCAGGCGGGCATCAAAAAACTGAACGCCGGGGCCGACGCGGGCGAGAACTTCATCAAGTTCTGCAACTCCAGGGCCATGCCCGAGATGGACAAAGTGGCCCGGCGGCTGGGAGGGCTCGGCTTCGACGGCTGGGAGACGCCCAAGGACGACTCGCTGGCCTCCGTCACCGCCAAGATCCACTTCCCCGGGGAGGACGAAATTAAGTCGTCCTTCTTTTCCAAGGCCACGGAGGACGAGGCGGCGGCAGTTTTGGCCGACCTTATCCTGGACTCGGCCGCCTCGGAGCGGGCCGGGGCCAAAAACAAGTCCCGCCACGCCGGCACCGGCTTTTTAATCGACGTCACCGTATAAATAGGGCGAGAAGCCTAGGCCGCGACTTCCCCCTCCATCATTTTGCCCATTTTTTGACATAAATAACCGGCCAAGCCTGAATTTTCCTCTTTCCCCGTGAAGAATGAAAGCGTCCTCACAGGGCGAACATCGCGCGCCCTGCCGCACGGCGACAACCATGCGGCCTGTCATGCGCCCTTAAGAAGACTTTGGGCATTTTTCAACACGGCGTTTGACTTTTCCCCTCAATTTTAGTACATTTTTTCCGTCACACATGACCGTAAGCAGCGGCGGAAGCGCCCCGCAAACCGCCGCGGATTTTTTCCAGCCGACACCACCTTTTTCTCCGGCAGCCGCCTTTTCAAGGGAACTGAAGACCGATGGCCATCGATCTGACGGGCGTTGACAACGTCAACGAGTATTACACCAACCACTACCTGGCCACCATCTTTGACGAGAACGTCAAGAAGGAGGTCTCCAGGTGGCGGGAGGAGGCCAAGGAAGGCGAGAATACTCGGACCCCATGGGCGCTGCTCAGGACGTGCGCGGCCAATTTTAGGGAAGTCAAGGACAAATCCCCCTCCCTGGAATTAATAAAAACGCTGGCTGACGGCTATCTGAAGGCCCTGGGCTACCCGGCCGCCAAGCCCCTGACAGTGCCGATTGGCGACAACATAGACTTGCCGGTCTACCTGGAGGCGACCAACCCGAACGGCTCGCCTCTGCTGTGGTGTCTGCTTTCTCAAACGGACGCGGAGGCGAAGAAAGAATTAGGGAAGGAAGAGTCAGAGGATGCGGAAAATAAAGGGGAGGAAAAGAAACGCAACCTCCTCGGCGGACACATTATTGACGGGGGCGAGATCTCAAAAACAGTCGAGCCAGGCCAGGCGACAAAAATCCTGGACATCCAAAACGAGGATTTGATAACCAAAATTCTCTTTCGCTCCGGAGAGGTGCCCCGCTGGCTCCTGATTGTTAATTTCCAGTATATCGCCTTGATAGACCGCAACAAATGGGGCGAGAAAAAGTTCCTCAGCTTTGATCTCTTGGAAATGTTCTCCCGCGGGGAAGACTCCGCCCTCCAGGCGCTGGCCGTCCTGCTCCACAAGCAGTCCGTCTGTCCCGAAGACGGACAAAGTCTGCTGGACATTTTTGGGGAAACATCCAACAGGCACGCCTCGGAAGTGTCTAAAGATTTGAAGTACTCGCTGAGGCAGGCGATCGAGCTTTTGGGCAACGAGGTCCTATATGACCTGGCCGGCAGGCAGGGGCGAGACCTGGACAACGACCCGGTCGACTCAAAGGCCCTGTCCATCGAATGCCTCAGGTACATGTACCGCTTTTTGTTCGTCCTGTTCATCGAAGCCAGGCCGGAACTTGGCTACGCCCCGCTTAACGACGAATGTTACCACAACGGATACTCCTTGGAATTCCTGCGCGACGTCGCCGAAAACGTCAGAGGCGACCTCACGGAAGTCGAGGACGGCTTTTTTCTACACCTCACCCTGACCAAGCTGTTTGACTTCATTTACAACGGGTACCCGTCCTCAGATGACCAGTACAAGAAGCTTGATAAGATGGAGTCAATCCACCACGTCTTTTTGCTCCAGCCCCTGAAGGCGCACATCTTCGACCCCGAGTACACCAAGCTCATTTCTTCCGTCAAACTCCGCAACAAAGTCATGCTGAAAATCATTGACTTGATGAGCGTGACGCGCCCAACTAAAAGAAGAAGTAGCAGCCGGGGTAGGATCTCCTACTCCACCCTGGGCATCAACCAACTGGGCTCCGTCTACGAGTCGCTTCTCTCCCTCACCGGCTTTATCGCCAAGGAAAATTTGGTGGAGGTCAAGGGAGTCAAAGACGAGATTGACGAGCTCGACGTCGGGTATTTTGTTCCGGAAAGTGAGCTGGAAAACTATCCTGAAGACGAGCGGGTCTATCACGAGGCGGGGGACAGGAAGGGCCAATTAAAAATCTACGAAAAAGGGACGTTCATATATCGCCTGGCAGGCCGCGAGCGAGAAAAATCCGCCTCTTACTATACTCCGGAATCTCTGACCAAATGTCTGGTCAAATATACCCTCAAGCACCTTTTGGAAGGAAAGACAGCCGACCAGATATTAGAACTGAAAATCTGCGAGCCTGCCATGGGAAGCGCGGCCTTCTTGAACGAGACGATCAACCAGCTGGCCGAAAATTACTTGCTGAAAAAGCAGGAAGAAACTGGCTTAGTCATCGATGTTGAAGACAGAATCGATAAAATGCAGCGCGTCAAAATGTACATCGCCGACCGCAACGTTTTTGGCATCGACCTCAACCCCGTGGCCGTGGAACTGGCGGAGATTTCCTTGTGGCTTAATTCCATAGTCAAAGGTGGCTTCGTCCCCTGGTTCGGCACTCAGCTTTTTAAAGGAAATTCCCTTATCGGCGCCAGAAGACAAGCATACGATGTCAACCAGCTGATCACCGAGGTTAAAGAAAATATTTGGTTCAACCAAGAGCCGCTAAGAATCACACCAAATTCCCGGCGCAAGACCGGTATTTTCTCCGAAACCACCAAGATCGACAATAAGAAAAACACCAACATACAAGTCTACCATTTTTTATTGGGTGACCCTGGGATGGCTGACTACGACGACAAGGTAATTAAAAAACACGCCGCCAAAGAAATAAAAATTATCACCGACTGGAAAAAAGGTTTTCTCAAACCTCTAAACAAAAGTGAAATTAAGACTTTGATACGCCTGTCGGACTGCATCGATGTTTTGTGGTTCAAACAAGTCGACCTTCAATTGGAAATCTTAAAAAAAACCACGGACTCCCTGGAAATCTATGGTCAGCGAGAACAAGAGATCGCCCCGTTAACCTCAATTCGAGAAAAAGACTTAATAGTAGAGAAACTCTATGAGTCCAAGGGCGGCGACAACGCCTCGCCCTACGCCAGACTTAAAATGGCCATGGA
>JAISET010000266.1 GCA_031264015.1 Deltaproteobacteria bacterium
TTTATCAGTTAAAAACCTTAAATAGGTAGTCTTGCCTGATTGCCTTGGAGCATGGAGAATAAAATATTCTTTAGCTTCAATCATCTCGCTGACATCTGGCAAGCGAGGGAGAACAGGCAGCATATAGTGTTCTAAAATGTTGCAGGGGCCGGCGGTATTAAATATTTTTATGGGTTTTAGGGTCATGGGAACCTCAAATTTGGCCGTGCAGATTTGAAAATTACGACTCCCCCGCCGCGGCCTCGAAAGCCGCCTCCGGGAACGCCCCGCCCCTAAAAACCAGGGGGGGCGGGCGGCCGAAAACGACCCCCGGGGCGGGCCGGCGCCCCCCGGCCGGAAACGGGCCTCAGTACTCGTCGTCGTCGTCGTCGTCGAAATAGTCGTCGTCCTCTTCCTCCTCGTCGTCGTCGTCGTAATAATCGTCGTCGTCGTCGTCCTCGTCCTCGGCCACGTAGTCGTCGTACTCCTCCCGGCTCATCAGGTCGTCGTACTCCTGGTCGGAGCTGAAGGACATCTGGACCAGCCAGCCCTCCTCGTAGGGGTCCTCCAGGATGATCTCGGGGGAGTCCGCGATCTCCGGGTTGACGGCGGTGATCTCGCCGGTCAGCGGGGAGAGCAGCTTCATGCCCCTGCCCTTGTCCGCCTCGGAGATCCGGCAGAGAACGTCGTCCTTGTTGATGTCCTCCCCCTCCTGGGGCAGGTTGCGGGGGGAGCCCAGGTCCTCGAATTCCTTCAGGCCCTCCTCGGTCAGGCCGACGGTGACGTGTCCGACGTCTTCCAACTTCACCCAAAGGTGGTCGGGGGTATATCTCAGGTTTCTCAAATTCACCTTATGCCTCCTTTGATGGCGTGGTTGACACTGGTGATGGAAAAAACAATCGCTTGACGAATAATAAGGATTTGGCGGATCGGACCGGTCGGAGGTCGAACGAACCGCACCCGAGAATTTATTACATGATAGACGCGATAAATTCAAGCTTTTTTTCCCCTCCGGGCAAAATACCCCGCCGGCTCGATTTTGTCGAAAAAACGGCCAGGCCGGAGGGCCCCGGACGCCCCTCCCCCCGGCGCCGCGGGCCCTCCGGCCGGGCGGGCGGGCTGGAGGGGCGGAGATCTCCCTGGGAAGGGCGGCCCGGCTGTGTTATACTTGGTTGCCGAAGATTTAGCCGATATTAGGCTAAAGTTACTGCTAAAAGCATGGTTATTATGGATTTTATTTTACTTTCTTTTTAAATTATATCTTTATCCATCGCCAAGACAGCAAATCTTTTCCTCCCCTCGGCGAGCCCCCGGGCTCCCCCTGGACCGGGCGGACCGTCGACCATGTTCCGAAATTTGTTCAACACCCTGGCCTTTCTGACCATCCTGCCCCTAAACCCCCGGGGCACCCTGACCCCGGCCGAGATGGGCAGGCTCCCCGGCTACTACCCCCTGGCGGGCCTGGTCCTGGGGGGCTTCTCCGTCGCCCTGGCCCTGGTCGGCGGGGGCCTGCTGCCCCCGGCGGTCCTGGCGACCATGATCGTCGTCTGCCAGCTCGTCCTGACCAGGGGCTTCCACTTGGACGGCCTGGCCGACGCCGCCGACGCCCTCCTCTCCCACAAGGACCAGGAGAAAAAGCTCGCCATTTTGAAAGACAGCCATCTGGGCACCTTCGGGGTGGCGGCCATAGTCCTGAGCCTCATGCTCAAGACGACCATCCTGGACTCCCTGGCCCGGGGGGCGGACAACGGCCTCCCGCCTTTGCCGGCCCTCCTGCTCTACCCCGTCTGGGGGCGTCTCGCGGCCTCGGTGGTGGCGGCCGTCGGCAGCCCGGCCAGAGCGGACGGGACCGGCCTCGGCTTCAACATGGTCCGCCACGGCGGCCGGCGGGAGCTTCTTTTCGCCCTGGCGACCAGCCTGCTGGCCACCGTCTTCTTCGGCCCGGCCCCCCTGGCCTGCCTGGCCGCCTCCTTCGTTCTGGGCCTGGTTCTCGCCAGGGTCTGGCGGGCGGCCCTGGGCGGCGTCACCGGCGACCTCCTGGGGGCCTCGGTGGAGCTGGGGGAGATCCTCGGCCTGCTGGCGCTGGCCGTCCTGTGGTAGGGGCCCAGGCCGGACAAGCCGGGCCTTCCGGGGCCCTCCCGGCCGGCGCCCGCCGTTCATACCCGACAATTCGGGCGGGGCGGGAACGGCCCCGTCGTCATTTGTGAAAGTTGAGGAGACATTCATGAGCTCGCCGATCCAAGTCGCCCCCGACGGCTCCCTGACCGCCCCCGACCGTCTCGTCCTGCCCGTCATCATCGGGGACGGGGTGGGCCCGGACATCTGGCGGGCGGCCGAGCCGGTGCTGACCGAGGCCGCCAGGCTGGCCGGCAAAAGCCTGGAGTTCGTGGAGGCGCTGGCCGGGGCCCGGGCCATGGCCGAGACGGGCTCGTATCTGCCGGAGGAGACCCTGGACATGCTCAGGACGCGCCGGGTGGGCCTCAAGGGGCCCCTGGCCACCCCGGTGGGCGGGGGCATCAGGAGCCTCAACGTGGCCATCAGGCGCGCCCTGGACTTATACGTCTGCGTCCGTCCCGTCAAGTGGACCCCCGGCGTCCCCAGCCCGGTCCGGCGGCCGGAATTAATGGACATGGTCGTCTACCGCGAGAACACCGAGGACGTCTACGCGGGCCTGGAGTGGCCGGCCGGCTCCCCCGAGGCCGAGGGCCTGATCGCCTACGCCGGGGAAAAATTAGGCGCCAGGATAAGGCCCGGCTCGGCGGTGGGCCTCAAGCCCATGAGCGAGCTGTGCTCGAAGAGGCTGGTGCGGGCGGCCGTCAAGGCGGCCCTCAGGGACAACCGACCCAGCGTCACCCTGGTCCACAAGGGCAACATCATGAAGCACACCGAGGGGGGCTTCAGGCGCTGGGGCTACGAGCTGGCGGAGGAGGAGTTTCCGGGGCTGACGGTGCCCGAGAGCGGGGCCGGGCCCGGCGAGACCCGCCTCGTCATCAAAGACCGCATAGCCGACAACATGTTCATGCAGTCGCTTTTACGGCCCGAGGAGTACGGGGTGCTGGCCATGCCCAACCTCAACGGCGACTATCTCTCCGACTGTCTGGCCGGGCAGATCGGCGGCCTGGGCATGGCCCCCGGCGGCAACATCGGCGACGGCCTGGCCGTCTTCGAGGCCACCCACGGCACGGCCCCCAAATACGCGGGCCAGGACAAGGTCAACCCCTCCTCCCTGATCCTCTCCGGGGCCTGCATGTTCGAGCATCTGGGCTGGGCCGAGGCCGCCAAAAAAATCCGCGGGGCACTGGAGGCGGCCGTCGCGGACGGCTATGTCACCTACGACCTGGCCCGCCAAAACCCGGCCCTCAAGACCGTCAAATGCAGCGAGTTCGGGGAGGCCGTCCGCGAGAAGCTGGTCTGAGACCGGACTTCGGTTTTGGCGGGGCCGGGCCGCCGGAAAACCCCGGCCGCGGCCGGCCCGCCGGAAAACCCCGGCCGCGGCCGGCCCAGCCAAAAACGTTTTTTTTCCCGGGCGGGCCGCGACGCCCCGCCAAACTGTCAATCCGTCCGATCCGTACGATCCGTACGATCCGTCAGGTCCGTCGGATTCGTCAGATTCGTCCGTTCATCCCGTTCGTCCGACCCGACCAATTCCAGCCAGGAGGTTTTCGGCGGGCCAATTTGCGGGGGGCGTCCCCCCTCCAAGTTGTCCGCCCGCCGGACAGTCAAGCATGAGACCAGCCAGCATCACCCGACAGATCATCGCCAGCCACCTGGTCGAGGGCGACCCGAGCAAGCCCGGCTCCGAGCTGGGGCTGCGCGTCGACCAGACCCTGGTCCACGACGCCACGGGGCAGATGGCCCTCCTGCAGTTCGAGGCCCTGGGCTTCCCGAGGGCGGCCACCAAAAGATCTTTAATCTACTCCGACCACAACATCCTGCAGGTGACCTTTGAGAACGCCGACGACCACGCCTTTCTGGCCTCCTGCGCCAAAAAGTTCGGCCTTTATTTCTCCCGCGCCGGCAACGGGGTCTGCCACCAGGTCAACATCGAGCGCTTCGCCGCGCCCGGGGAGACGCTCCTGGGTGCCGACAGCCACACCACCACGGGCGGGGCGGCCGGGCAGCTGGCAATCGGGGCCGGGGGGCTGGACGTGGCCGTGGCCATGGGCGGCGGGCCTTTTTTTCTGCCGGCGCCGCTGGTCTTCAGAATCGTCTTGAAAGGCGCCCTGCGGCCCTGGGTCCGCCCCAAGGACGTCGCCCTGGAGACGCTCCGAATATTGGGCGTCTCCGGCGGGCGGGGGGCCGTGCTGGAGTTCCAGGGGCCGGGCCTCGGGGGCCTCTCGGTCCCGGACCGGGCCACCATCGCCAACATGAGCATCGAGACGGGGGCGGTGACGGCCATTTTTCCCTCGGACGAGACGACCAGGGACTGGCTGGTCAAACAGGGCAGACCCGGGGACTTCCGGCCCCTGGAGGCCGGGCCCGGGGCCGAGTACGACAGGACCGTCGAGATCGACCTCTCCGCGCTCGAGCCCCTGGCCGCCGCCCCGCACTCCCCGGACAACGTCCATAAGGTAAGCGGGCTGGCCGGGGTCCGGCTGGACCAGGTGGCCGTGGGCTCCTGCACCAACTCGACCCTGACCGACATGCTGGCCGTGGCGGGGATCTTGAAAGGCCGGAAAGTGCCGGCCTCGGTCAGCCTGGTCGTAGCCCCGGGCTCGAGGCAGGTGCTGGGGGAGCTGGCCCGCGTCGGCGCCCTCGCCGACATGGTCGCCGCCGGGGCCAGGATCGCCGAGACGGCCTGCGGCTTCTGCAACGGGGTGGGCCAGGCGCCCAAGACGGAGGGGGTCTCGCTGCGCACCTCCAACCGCAACTTCCCCGGCCGCAGCGGCACCCCCTCGGCCAAGCTGTATCTGGCCAGCCCCGAGACGGCCGCCGTCAGCGCCCTGGCGGGCGTTTTGACCGACCCCCGGGGCTTCGGGGAGGCGATCGAAGTCCGCCTGCCGGAAAAATTCGCCATAGACGACTCCATGATCGTCCCGCCGGAGGCCGACGGCTCGAAAGTGGAGATCGTCAGGGGCCCCAACATCGCCCCCCTGCCGGCATTCGCCAAGCCCGGGGAGACCGTCGCCGGGCCCGTCATGCTGCTGTTGGGCGACAACGTCACCACCGACGACATCATGCCCGCCGGCGCCCACATTCTGGCCCTGCGCTCCAACATCCCGGCCATCTCCCGCCACGTCTTCCAAAATATCGACCCGGGCTACCCGGAGCGCCAGAAAAAGGCGGGCTCGGGCTTCGTCGCGGCCGGCCGCAACTACGGCCAGGGCTCCAGCCGGGAGCACGCCGCCCTGGCCCCCAGGTATCTGGGACTCTCCGGGGTCGTGGCCGTCAGCTTCTCGCGCATCCACAAGGCCAACCTCTGCAACTTCGGCCTCTTCCCGCTGGAGTTCGCCGACCCGGAGGACCTGGGGACCCTTTCCCAAGGGGACATGCTGAGCCTGGGCGGGCTGGGCTCCCCTCCGGCCCCGGGCGCCGCTCTGACCATGAAAAACGCGACCAAAGGGACCGAGTTCAAGGTCGTGCTGGACGTCTC
Source organism: Deltaproteobacteria bacterium (assembly GCA_031264015.1). Taxonomy (GTDB): domain Bacteria; phylum Desulfobacterota; class Desulfarculia; order Adiutricales; family Adiutricaceae; genus JAIRNQ01. The sequence continues at coordinate 5,573 of JAISET010000266.1, forward strand.
CCGGAGGCAGGCGGACATGCTCATGGCCGGCGGGCTTCTGGCCCTGGAGGCCGGCCGCGGGGCGCGGGGCTAGGAAACCGGACAAAGGGGGGCCGCCGGAGGGGGGCCGCCGGAGGGGGGCGGACGGAGGGGGGCCGTTTCCGGGGAGGCCGGACAAAAGCTTGTTTTCCGGGCCAAACCCCATTAAAATCACCAATAGAAAACATTTTTTGGGAACCGGTCTTCCGGGAGCCGATTTTTTTGGGAGCGGGTGACGCGACATGAGCAGGACAGCCTTCATGTTCCCCGGCCAGGGGGGCCAGTTCGTGGGCATGGGCAAAGAGTGGGCCGAAACCTCCTCCGCCTGCGCCGAATATTTTCATCTGGCGGACAAGGCCTGCGGCCGGCCCATATCAAAGCTCTGCTTCGAGGGGCCGGCCGAGGAGCTGGGCCGCACCGAGAACCTCCAGGCGGCCGCGCTGGCGGTGGGTCTGGCCGCGGCCGAGAGACTGAAAGCCGGCGGCGCCGCCCCCGGGTTCGCCGCCGGGCACTCCCTGGGGGAGTTCGGGGCCCTGGTGCTGGCCGGGGTCCTGGAGGCCGGGGCCGCCTTCGAGCTGGTGGCCAAACGCTCCGAGCTGATGGCCCGGGCGGCCGAGGGCGGCGGCGGGGCCATGGCCGCGATCCTGAACCTCGACCCCGGCCTGGTGGAGGGGCTCTGCGAGCTGGCCAGGCACGAGGGCGTGGTGGTGGCCGCCAACTTCAACTCCCCCCAGCAGACCGTGGTCTCCGGGGAGGCCAGGGCCGTGGCCGCCTGCGCGCTCTTCGCCGAGAAAAAAGGCGGCAGGTCCGTCCCCCTGCCCGTCACCGGGGCCTTCCACAGCCCGCTGATGGCGAGGCCCGCCGAGATATTCGCCGGGATTTTGGACGGGACGCCCTTTCAAAAACCCAGGTTCCCCGTCGTCCCCAACGCCCTGGGGGAGACCCTGGACGACCCGGCCGAGATAAAAAAACACTTGAAGCTGCAGATGACCTCGCCCGTCCTCTGGACCAAGACGGTGGCCGGCCTCGCCGCCGCCGGGGTCGACAATTTCCTGGAATGCTGGCCCAAGGCCTACGTGGGGCCCATGATCCGCAAAACCCTGGGGCCGGCCGTCAAGGCCCGGATCGGCTCCGCCAAAGAATAGCCGGAGGAAACACCATGGCAGACAGCCTCTTCGGACGCCTGAAACCGCGTCGGCGCCGCTCCGCCAAGACCAGGCACCGCGCCGACTCCAGCACCAACCTCGGCTTCGGGCTGCCCCGGTCGCTGAAGCCCGCCAACATTCTGTCCTCGGTGGTCAACTCCACCATCAACAAAGCCGTCAGGGGATTTTTCAACTCCCTGTTCCGCAAGTAGCCCGCCCAATCCTGACCGGCCGGGTTTTGACGGGTTATTTTTGCCCGCCCGACCGGTTGGCTGGCTGGTTGGTTGGTTGGTTTGTTGGCTGGCTGGCTGGCTGATTGGTTGATTGGTTGATTAATTGATTGGTTGATTGATTGACTGATTGGTTGACTGGTTAGTTGGTTGATTGGTTGATTGACTGACAGGCCGACTCAAAAACCCAAAATTATCGCCGCCAAAACAAAAGAGCCAAAATAACAAGCCACAAATTTATAAGCCGGGACGACGGGGAAAAAAGCGACGACGACAAGCGAGAAACGCCATAAAGCCATAACGTCACGTCCGACTGTCCCGACGCCGAAGACCGCTCCCCGTCCGACTCCCCCGCGACCGAGCCCAAAAAACCCCCGAGGACGAACCTGATGACCGGAACGCAAGAACCAAAACCCCAGCCGCCCGCAAAAATCCCGCGGGCCCCGACGGGCGCGGGAAAAAAGCGGGACGAAAGGCACGTCCGCCGGGGCGGGCGTCTCGGAAAGCTTTGCCTTGTCCTCGCGGCGCTCTGCCTGGCCTTCTGGCTCGCCCTGGGCCTCGCCCCCGACCCCCTGGCCCGGGAGGGGGGGTGGGACTGGACGGTGACCGTCACCGACAGGCACGGCAGGCGGCTCAGGGAAATCCGCCCGCCCAACCAGACCCGCCGGGAGGACCTGACCCTGGCCCAGTTCAGCCCGTCCCTCGTCCAGGCGGTGGTCGCGGCCGAGGACAGGCGCTTCTGGTCGCACCCGGGCTTCGACCCGCTGGCGGCGGCCAGGGCCTTGGTCGGCAACCTGCGGGCGGGGCGCGTCGTCAGCGGGGCCTCCACCATCACCATGCAGGCGGCCAGGCTGAGTCTGGGCCTCGGCGGCGAGCGCACCCTCTCCCGCAAGCTCAGGGAGATCCTCCTGGCCCTGCGCCTGGAGCGTCATCACGGCAAGGAGGAGATCCTGGCCCTGTACCTGAACTGCGCCCCGGTGGGCGGCCCCAACCTGGGCTTCCAGTCGGCGGCCAGGGCCTGGCTGGGCAAGTCGGCCGGCGCCCTGTCCGCGGCCGAGGCGGCCTTTCTGGCGGCCCTGCCCGCCTCCCCGGGCCCCCCCGGCCGAGCGGGCCCGAGGCTCAGAAAAAGGCAGGCCTCCATCATCGCGAGACTCCGGGACAGGGGCTATCTCTCCGAGCAGGACGCCCGCAGGGCCCTGGCCGAACCCCTGGTCCCCGCCCCCTCCGGGCAGGCCTTCGCGGCCCCTCATCTGACCGAAAAAATCGCCTCGTCGCTGCGCGCCCTGACCGGCCCGAACGAAACCGGCCCGAACGGGCCCGCCTCGAACCCGGCCCGGGGGCCCGAGGCGGCGGCCGGGCCCGGAGCCGCCGGCGACGCGGACGCCGGGCCGGTTTCCGGGGGCGGCGACGACCGGGCGGCGGGCCCGAACTCCTCCCCGCCGAGACGCCCCCGCCAGCCGGACGCCGGCAAAACTGACTTTTTTCAGGCCGCCCTCCTCGGGACCTACGGGGCCGGCGCCGGCCGGCCCGGACAATTTTTGCCTCCCCGGGTCATCAGGACGACCGTCGACGCCAACCTCCAGGAAAAGATGGAGCGCCTGGCCGCCAGGACCGCGGCCAGGCACAGGTCCCGGGGCATGAGCCAGGCGGCCGTGCTGGTCATGAGCCTGCCGGAAAGGGAGATCCTGGCCTACGTGGGCTCGTCCGACTTTTTCGGCGGCCCCGACGGGCAGATAGACGGGGTGACCACCCCCAGGCAGCCGGGCTCGGCCCTCAAGCCCTTCCTCTACGCCCTGGGGCTGGACAGGCGCGTCATCACGGCCGCGACCCTGATCGACGACCGGCCGCACAGCTTCAACACGCCGAGGGGCTCCTACAGCCCGAGAAACTATTCCGAGAAGACCCACGGGCCCGTCCCCGCCCGGCTGGCCCTGGCGAGCTCCCTGAACCTCCCCGCCGTCAACCTGGCCTCGAGCCTGGGTCTCGAGAACCTTTTGGCCCAGCTGAAAAACCTGGGCCTGGACACCCTCTCCGAGGACGAGGACCACTACGGCCTGGGGCTGGCCCTGGGCGGCGGCGAGGTGACGCTGTTGTCCCTGGCCTCGGCCTACGCCGCCCTGGCCGAGGGCGGGCTTCTCGCCGAGCCCGTCTTGTTTTTGGGCGGGGACGAAAAAAATCCGGGCACCCCCCCGCCCCCCGCGGCCGCCGCCAGACGGGTCATGAGCCCCCAGGCCGCCTTCATCGTCTCGGACATCCTGGCCGACCCCCTGGCCAGGGAGACGGGCTTCGGCAGCGGCGGGCCCCTGGCCACCATGTTCCGGTCGTCGGTGAAGACGGGGACCAGCAAGAACTATCGGGACAACTGGTGCCTGGGCTACACGGACGGGTTTTTGGTGGCCGTCTGGGCCGGCAACTTCCAAAACGACCCCATGTCCGACATCTCCGGGGTGACGGGGGCCGGGTATCTCTGGCGGGACGCGGTCGACCTCCTGGCCTCCGAGAAGGCCCCGGCCGCCCGCGCCCCCTCCCCTCCCCCGGGCGTGACGACGGCCCTGGTCTGCCCGCTCTCGGGCCTGGCCGCCGGGCCCGGCTGCCCCAACGCCTCCCTGGAGTACTTCCTGGCGGGGACGGAGCCGGCCGGGACCGGCGGCCCGCCCCCGGCCGGCGGCGAGGGGGCGGGCGCGGGCCCCGCCTCCCGGACGGACGGGGTCGTCGGCTTCGGGAGCAAGTTCGGTTTTCTCTCCCCCAGAAGCGGCGAGACCTACGCCTACGACCCGGGGACGCCCGCCGAGCAGCAGGCCGTCACCGCCTCGGTGCGTCTCGCGGGCGGGGCCGACGAGATCCGCCTGACCAGAAACGGCCGCGTCGTCGCCCAAAGGAAGGTGGCCGGGGGGGCCGCGGTGGCCAGCGTCCGGGTGCCCCTGGTCCGGGGCCGCCAGGAGCTCGCGGTCGCGGGGCTCCTGGCCGGGGAGGTGGTCGGGACGGACAGGGCGGTGTTTCTAGTCAAATGATACCGCTCCCCCGCAAACCTTTTTTACAGATCCCCATCTCGGCCTACCCGGGCTTCGGGCCCGTCAAGACGGGCGAGCTGGCCAAGCGCGGCCTTCTGACCAACCTGGACATGCTTCTTCTGCCCCCGGCCGGCTACCAGGACAGGCGCGGGGTCTCCAGACTCGCCGAGAAGGGCGAGAACGAGGAGGGGCTCTTCTGCCTCAGGACCCTCGGGACCCGGTACGACCACCGGAAAAAGTATTTCCAGGCCGTCATGACCGACGGGGACGACAACGTCGCCCTCTGGTGGTTCAACGCCGGCCAGTATTTCGAGGACAAGTTCCGGACCGGCTCCTACTTCTACTGCTTCGGGGCGGTCAAATACCGGGGCCGGGCGGCCAACCTCTACCACCCGGAGATCCAGCCGGCCTCGGAGCATGACTTCGACCGCGGCCGGCTCCGGGGCGGCATGGGCGACCCGGGCGGCCGGCCCTTCGAGGAGGCCTCGGAGCGGCAGTCCCGAGACCGCGCCGCGGGCGGGGTCCCGGCGCGCCCGTCCCCGCTCGGGGTGACGCCATTCTACCGGCCCATAGGGACGCTAAACCCGCAGGCCAGACGGGCGCTCATGGAAATGATCCTGGACAGGCTGCCCGCCGGGCCGCCCGCCTTCCTGCCGGAGGCCTGCCTGAAAAAGCACCGCCTCAAAGACCCCCTGGAGTGCCTGAGGACCATCCACCGGCCGCCGTCCGACTGCGCGGGGCCCCTCCCCGCCCCCTGGCAGACCAGGGCCCACAAAAACCTGCGCCTCCTGGAGATGGCCTTCTGGCGCCTGGTGGTGCTGCTGGCCAGGCCCCCGAAGATCCCGGTCCCGCCGGGGGGGGCCGGCCCGGCCGTCTGGAACGAGGACCGGGCCCGGGCCGCCGCGGCCGGGCTGGCGGCCTCGCGCTTCTGGGAGGCCATGCCGTTCGAGGCCAGCCCCGAGCAGACCAGGGCCTGCGCCGAGATCCTCGCCGACATCGCCTCCCCCCGGCCCATGAGCAGGCTCCTCCAAGGCGAGGTGGGCTGCGGCAAAACCGCCGTGGCCGGGGCGGCGGCGGCGGCGGCCCTCTCCGCCGGGGGCCAGGCCGCCCTGATGGCCCCGACGGAGATCCTGGCCCGCCAGCATCACGACTTCTTTAAAAAGCACGAGGGCGCCCTGGGCGGGCCGGTCTATTTTCTCACCGGCGGCCTCCCCGCGGGCGAGCGGCGCCGGGTTTTGGAGGCCCTGGCCGCCGGAGGGCCGTCTCTGACCGTGGGCACCCACGCCCTGGCCAGGCCCGCGGCCGTCTTCCAAAACCTGACCCTGGCCGTGGTGGACGAGCAGCACCGCTTCGGGGTCAGGCAGAGACTGGCCCTGCGCCAGAAAAGCCGCGACGTGGACCTGCTGGCCATGTCCGCCACCCCCATCCCCGGGAGCCTGGCCGCCATCCTCTACGCCGACACCGACGTCAGCTCCATGACGGGGGTGCTGCCCGGAAGAAGCGCCCCCGAGACCGTCGTCCACGACTTTTCCGAGGCCGAGCAGGCCTACCGCAGGCTCGCCGACCTGGTGGCCCGGGGCGAGCAGGCCTTCGTCGTCTGCCCCAGGATCGAGTCCGACAAGGACGACGGGCGCGAGGACCCCGAGGAAAAGCCCCCCGCCCCCAGGCCGGCCGGGACCGCCTCCATCTTCCGGGACCTGGACGGCTACTCCATCTTCCCGGCCGGCGCCGCCATGTCGGCGGCGGGTCCGGGCGGGTCCTCCTCCTCCGGCGGCCCGCCGCCCCCTCCCCCGGTCCCGGCGGGCCCGGCGCCCCGGCCGGAGGTGGCCAAGGTGGCCGCCAAGATCAGGGCCCTCCTGCCCAGGGCCAAGATCGGCTCCCTGCACGGCAGGCTCGCCCCCGAAAAAAGGGACGAGGCCGTCAGGGGTTTCCGGGACGGCTCGGTCAGGGTGCTGGTGGCCACGACCATGGTCGAGGTGGGGGTGGACGTGCCGGCCGCCAACGTCATGCTGGTGGCCGGGGCCGAGTATTTCGGGCTCGCGCAGCTGCACCAGCTCAGGGGCCGCGTGGGCCGGGGCGGCGGCAGGGGGGTGTTTTTGCTGCTGCCCGCGGGCGAGCCCTCGCCAGTGGCCCGGGAGCGCTTCAAGGCCATAGAGGAAAGCCACGACGGCTACGCCCTGGCGGAAAAGGACCTGGAGCTCCGGGGCCCCGGGGAGGAGCTGGGGCTGCGCCAGAGCGGCTGGCCGCGGATGGACGCCGCCCGGCTGCCCAGGGACCTGCCCCTGCTGCCCAGGGCCCTGGAGCTGGCCAAGGATCTTTTGGACTGCCGGGACAGCTGGGAGGATGATTTCCTCCAGGCCGTCCTGGCCGCCAAAGACGAGCTCTCGCTGACGGAGACGGACCCGGCGCCGGCCAGGGCGCCGACAGTAAAATAATCGTCTGGTTATGAGCCGGCGCGGGGAATAACGATCATGGGAGGAGGAAAAGAAGAGTAGGGTAGGCGACTGACGCAGTGCCGTTTCTGGTCTGTTTCCAGCCGCCTCCACCTCAAACCCGGACTTGCGGATTTCCCGCATCCGGCTTTCACCAACGCTTCTTCATGACTTCGCCCACGAGTAGCTC
>JAISET010000177.1 GCA_031264015.1 Deltaproteobacteria bacterium
CCGCAGCCGGGGCAGCGAATGGTGGCCGGTGGTCTCGGGGTGTTCTCAGCCATGGTCCTCCCTTTGTTTCCGGCGGCGTCGGGCCGGGCGGCGGTTCGGGCGGTGGTTCGGGGACCCGGGCGACGGCCCGGGGGCCGGGGGCCGGGGGCCGGACGGGCCGCCGGCCGTGGCTGCGGCCCGGCGCCGAGGACGCCCCGGAGGCGTTTAATCATGGCGGGCCGGGGCCTTTCGGACTAAGCCGGCGTTGGAAAAAGGCGGCCCGCGGCCGTCGGGCCCTCACTCCACCGGGCGCCAGGTCCAGTTGGAGGCGGCCTCGGCCAGGTAGGCGGCGCCCGCCGGGGGAGGGCCGGTCCTGAAGACGGGGGCGTGCAGCAGGGTCCCGTCGGTGGAGGTTCTGGCGAAGGCCTCCCGGAGCCCGGCCGAGCCGCCGTCCGGCCCCGCGTTCATCATGGCCCGGACCATGACCTGGGCCTGGGCGAGGCCCAGGTAGGCCTGGTAGTCCAGGGGCAGGCCCCGGGGGCCGTACTTGCTGAGGACGGCGTCGTAGGACTGGGTGACGGCCGACTTGGGTTTTAAGACCGCCGGGAAGACCATGCCTTCCCAGAGGCCGCCGGTCATCTCGGTGACCTCTATGCCGGGGGAGTTCATGGAGCTGGTCATCCAGACGGTGTCCTCGGGCAGGCGGTTTTTGATGGTCCTGACCACGGCGGCGGCGGGCCCGGTGGGCAGCCAGAGGACGACGCCCCCCGCCCCGGCGGCCGGGCTCTCCAGCTCGCCCCAGTTGCGGAAGTTGGGCGACAGGGGCAGGGGCACCACGCTCAGGCCCAGGGCGGCCCCCTTGGCCAGGGCCAGGTCGACGTCGCGCCGCTGGTCGCCGGTCTCGTAGTAGACGAAGAGGATCTCGGAGCCGGGGGAGAGCTTCCTGGCGGCGTGGCCCAGCAGCAGGTCCAGCTCCTCCCCGGCGGCGGGGAACAGGCCGATGGGGTCGTCGGCCTTGGTCTGGTAGCCGCCGGCCTGGTTGGTCCAGGGCCCGAACCAGACCAGGCCCAGGCGTCTGAAGTAGTCGGCCGTGGCCCCGCTCCTGGCGTTGGCGGCCCCGCCGATGACCAGGTTGGGCTGCACCTGCTGCATGACCGTGTTCAGCCGCGCCGGAAAGTTGGGCAGGCCGTCGTCCATCTCCTGGGAGTAGATCTCGATCGGCCGGCCGTCCACCCCGCCGTTGGCGTTCAAAAAGCTCAGCATGGCCTTGAGGCCGCAGAGGGAGTCGTAGGTCAGGGCCTGGGGGCCCAGGGGCGAGGCCCAGGAGACTATCTTCCAGGGGGCGGCCACCTGGGCCTGGTTGGCGGAGGCCAGCAGGAAGACCGTCAGGCAGACGGCGAGCAGCAGGACTAGCGCTGATTTGAGCAAAGCGGTCACCGGCGAAGCGAGGCCTCGGGACATGGGCGCGGCGGGGGCGGGCCCCCCGGCGTCAAAGGCGCGGGCGGGCGCCGGAAAGCGTCCGGCGGCCCGGCGGGTCTCATGGAAAACTGTGTCGGGTCAGGCTGAATGAACGTTGTCGGCCGTGATGATCAAGACGCCTTCAAAGACGCGAAATTTTAGCCGTTTGTCGGTCGGCGCGGAGGCGCGATATATTTTTAAAAGTCTTTTTTGTTGTCGGTGATATGGAAGACGCGCCAAAAGATGTCGTCATGTGGCGCCGGCCAGGGCGAAACTAAGGTCCGCCGGTCCCCGGGACGTTAAATTTTTGAGTTCCCGCCCATGGTCCTTGCATAATATGATAACCTAGCCGGAGAAAACTGTCAAACCGCGTCTTCGAGCGGACGGCGGCCGGAGTTTTTGTCGAAAAAAAAGCGTCCCGGCGCGGGCGGCGACGACGGGGGACGGAGGGGAGGGGGGGGAGGAGGCGCCGCCGGCCGGAACGGCCGCGAACAGGCGGCGGGGGAGGGGCGGCCGATTGACAATAATCGCCCGCGTTGGTTAGAATCACGGAGGCTTTCAGGAATTTTAGATTTTTCCGAAACCGGGGGGCCTTTCGAGCCTCCCGGGGCCCGCGTCCGCCCGCCCGCCGTTGAGACGGGGGCCCGGCCGCCGCCACAATGGCGCGGGGGGCCCGTCTCGCCCCGGAGGCTCGGGAGGGCCGCCCCCGACTCGTCGCGGCTTTCAATCGGGCCAGGTTTGTCGGTCGCGTAGTTTCCGCCGCCCCCCCCGGGGTCCCGGGAGTAGGGAGAAAAGGCGCCGCCCGCCCGTCTCCCCCCGGCCGTTTTCAACCGCAACCTTTTTGAAAGCCCGGGCTTCCCCGCCGGGGCGCTGGGGATTTTTCATGAATTTGGACGAGCTGTTTCTCAAAATGATCGAAAAGGCCGAGGCCATCACCCTGCCCGACCATGTCGCCGGCAGCATCTTTTTGGACATCGACGCCGACGACCCCGCGAACAAGGCGTGGCTGGTCCGGCTGGCCGACCGGAAGGTCTCCCTGGCCAGGGCCAGGCCCGAGGCCGACCCGTCCGTCTCCATCTCCATCAGCGAGCAGAATCTTTTGAAGATCGTCGCCAAGGAGCTCTCCCCCGTCGCCGCCTTGTTCACAGGCAAGCTCAGGATGACCGGGGACAAGAGTCTCATCAGGCAGCTCCAGGAGCTTCTGCCCGGCGACTGAGAGGAAAAGCCCCCCGCCTCCCCGCTTTTGGGGACGGCTCCCCTTTGGACGGCCTCGCGGGGCGGGCTTGGAACAGACCAGGTCCGTCCCGCCCGTCGTTTTGCCGCCTTCGCCCCGCCCCGCCCCGCCTTGTCCGCCTTGCCCGCCTTGCCCGCCTTGTCCGCCTTGTCCGCCTTGTCCGCCCGCCTGATGTCGTCCGACCGTTCCATGCGTCCTGCCTTCATGTGTCCCTCGTTCGACGGACTCTTCCAAACAAACCGACCGTCGTCATCGCCGCCTTCCCCCGCCGACGCCCGCCGTCGTCCGTCCGGTTTTTTCCTGTCGCCCGGCGACGCCGCCCGGCGTCGCCCCGCTTTTTCCGTCGCCATGGTCTCCGTTTGGCGGGCGCGAGGTCTCGGAACCTCAATTTAGTCTAAAATTCCCTTAATCCGCCCCTTTCGGTCTCAGTTTAGGGCGTGAGCGCGGACTGTTCGGGAGGCGCGGCCGCAAATTGACGCCAAGCGTCGGTATGTTTATTCGGCCTCCGGTCGACAAGATTGTCTCGACAGGCAAACTTAGCCGGGATTTTTCTCTTTGTCGCCCTCCCCGTGGGAAGGCGGGGGGCAGTTAGGCCGCAAAGCCGGAGCGCGATCGCCCTTTCCCGTTGAAGATTATTGGCTCCTGGCCGGCAATTTGTCTAATCCGCCGCGCCGGGCGCCGCTTCGGGAGTAATGTTGCCTGGCCGGGCCAACGATTTGTCCCGCCGTCGGGGGGAGCGAAAGAATACCGGCCGTCTTTGTCGGGACCATGAGGTGACTAAAAACCCGCGCTTCGCGGCAGTTTAGGGTTTTCGGACTGGCCGAGCGTCCGAACGGACCGAGATTGTTCGCCGACTGTCCGTCGATTGTTCGCCCCGGACAACGCGCCGACGGCGGTTTGAGGCGAATCTGGTTGGCTTCGCGGCTAATTTATATCAGGCGCGGCGAGAATTATTCCTCCCGGCCGGTAATTAGGCCGGAGACGACCGACGCCGGAACAGCCTTTCCTCAAACTGAGATCCGCCCGGACGCAATTGAGGGGGCCCGGCTCATAATTAACGGGGGCGGGCTTATTATTGACCGCGCCTCGAGGTTTTCTAGTCTCACTTGCCCCGCTCGGGAATAATTGTGGCCAAGCCGGGCTAAACTTCCCTGCTTTTTAGCGGCGCGGACCTAACAAAATGGGTCGTCGGACAAATTTTTAGAGGCCGGGAAAAAAATTTTTGACAGAATTGTCCACAACATTTTGTAGACAATTTCCAAACTCTAGGCTACATAAAGTGTAACTTTTATAAAATTAGTATCTACAGTCTATAACATGCTTGACAACTATATCTAGTTTGGTGTAAAAAGTAATAAGAGTGCATCAGCGGGAAGATCCCTCCGAACAGGTTTTTCCTCTTTCCCTCTTGGCCGAAGCCCTGGCGGCAACGAGGGCCGGCCGTCCCGCCGCTTGGCGCGGGCGCTTTCGCCGCCTGGCGCCGTCGGGGCCGCCGCCTGACGCGGGCGGCCGTTTGAGACGAAACTGGTTGGCTTCCGGGCTAATTTGCGCCGGCCGGGGAAAAAATTATTCCAACCGGCGGCTAATTAGAGGGGAGACGACCGACGCTGGCCCCCTGGTCTCGCCAACTTGGGTCCGCCCGGCCGCAATTGAGGTGGCCCGGCTCATAATTAACCGGGGCTGGCTTATTATTGACCGCGCCTCGAGGTTTTCTAGTCTCACTTGCTCCGCGTTGTGATAATTGTGGCAAAGCCGGGCCAAACGTTCTCTCTTTTTAGGGGAGCTGGCCTCGAAAAATGGGTCGGCCGACAAATTTTTAGAGTCGGAAAAAAAAATTTTTCCCGGAAATTTTCCACAATATTTTGTAGTCAAATTTTAAACTCTTAGCAATATAAAGTGTAACTTTTATTAAATTAGTATCTACAGTCTGGAAACTGCTTGACAAGTATATCTAGTTCGGTGTAAAAAGTAACAAGTTTACACCTGCGGGGCGACCACCCCCATTCTGTCCCACCATTTGCAACAAAAGTAGAGGTGCTGTTTTGGCTAAGAACACATTGAAAAACATCAGGGAGCAAATGCTCCTGAGCAAGGCCGAACTGGCCCGCAAGGCCGGGGTCTCCCCGATGACCATCGACCGCATCGAAAACGGCGAGAAGGCCAGGATGGAGACCATGCGAAAAATCATTTTGGCCCTGGGCTTCACCCTGGAGGACAAGGACAAAATTTTTGCCGACCTTCTCTGACGGCGAGGGCCGGGCCCGGGGCTGCGGACTGACTCGGCCTTCCCGTCAACTTTCTTTCTCGACTTGGCCTCCGGTTTTTCACTGCTCGTCGTTCGCCGCCAAGACCCTGGGGGAGGATCGTCCTCCCCGGGAGTTTGGCCGGCTCCTCCCGCGGGTCTTTCGGACGCTCCGCGCGGGCGCCGGCGGGGCCTCCCCAAGGGACCTCGGGATCCCGCCGCGGGACCTTTCCGGCGGGCCTCGTCTGTTCGTTTCGTTTGGCGGCGCGGCCGGCTCGTCCGGCGGCTTGGTGTTTTTCAGCTCGGACGACCGGCGACGTTCGGCAGGACGATTTTTTCACCGTCGGCTTTCGGCCGGACGGCCGGTTGACGGTCGCTTTTCTGGCGGGGTGGTCGCGGCGGGGAGGCCGGTTTTTGAGACTCCCCGTCGGGCGCTTTGTTGTGAATTAAAAGCTTTTCAACTCATGCCGATAACCTACATAATAAATATTGCTAAAAGTAATGAAACTAGACCTATTTAGTCTTAGATACGTTTTTTGTATTGTTTAGGGCTAATATTTATGTTCGATGATATTTTTATCTTGTTTTGTTCTTTGCGATGCCTTAATGTTTATTTCAGATTAGAGTTTGTCTGCTTTCGAACCTATTTTTTTCAGTTTTCGGCCTTTGCTTTTAATGCTTAAGCTCTTTTAAGATTGCAGCGTGAATTGGTCGTTTGACCGGAATTTTAAGCGACCGGGCTAATTCGGAATGAAAAGATGTCGATGTTTTCTTTCCAAAGTTTTTGCCCCGCTTGTCCAGCGACAATTCCGAATGGTTCTTATAAATAATGTCTAAAGACAGTTGTTTGGAGGCCTTGCCGACACTTGAATTTTTTAGGAGAGACGTCGAATTTTTTGACTTTTTCAGTCAAGTAAATTAAATTAGGTTCTGTTAAAATTCGGGCGACCCGCCCCCGGGCGCGGCCGGCCGGTCCCCACCTCCCGACGACCTGCGAAAGAACAAGTGTTAGTTTGGTTTTGCGTCCGCGGCTTCGCGGGCGTCCGGCGGTTTGCCGTCACCGGCCTGGCGGCTGCCCTCCGGCTGGCCCCCGGCGCGAAGTTCGCGCCCGCCCGGGCCCGCTTGTTTTTTCCGCCGCGCCTTGGTAGTATGCCGCTGACATCGACGGCCTTGACGATCCCTGGAACGGACTGTTTCCCGTCTCCCGACGGGGCCGGGGTTTTTGTCCCCAGGGCCCCCGGACGGCGGGCGTTCGGCGGCCCGCCGAGTCGGTCGGTTTTTAAGTCCGCCAGTCGTCAGACAGGCCGGCCCGCCGGTTGGTTCCGGGGGCCCCGACGGTCCGGAAAGCGCCCGGCCGCGAAAGGATAGGAAGACAATGTCCGTCATCGGCTTCGACATCGGGACATACGCCGCCAAGGCCGTCCTTTTAAACTTCAAGGGCAAGGGCAAGAAGCAGACCGTGGCCCTGGAGGGCCTGGGCATGAGCCAGATGCCCTACGGGGTGATGACCCAGTGGGAGGACCAGCCCGTTCCCGCCAGGACGGCCATGATCGCGGCCATGAGGTCCCTGAAGAAGCTGTGCAAGCTGACCAGCGGACGCTACGCGGCCCTCTCCCTCTCCGGCGAGACGATGATCATCAAAAAGATCAGCATGCCCATCACCACCCAGAAGGAGCTCCGGGCCTCCCTGGCCATGGAGGCCGAGCAGTACATCCCCTATCCCATCAACGACGTCATCATCGACGGCCACATCCTCTCCACCGACGACCGCTACGGCCAGATGGCGGTGCTGCTGGTCGCGGCCAGGAAGGACGTCGTCAGCAACTATATCCAGGCCGTGGCCCTGACCAAGGTTTTAAAGCCGGCCGTCATCGACGTGGACGCCCTGGCCTTCTACAACGCCTTCGACTTCGTCTACCCCGACTCCCGGGAGAACGCCGTCCTGGTCGACATCGGGGCGACCCTCATCCACATCACCGTTTTGAACGAGGGGCTCCCCTCCACCATCAAGGAGGAGCCCATCGGCGGCCAGAGGCTGGCCGAGGACATCGAGGACGCCTTCCAGCTGCAGCCGGACGAGGCCGAGGCCGTCAAGCTGGGCAGCGTCCCGGCGGCCGACCCCAGGGGGCTGGCCGACGTGGTCGACCGCATCGTCAGCAACTGGCTGGCGGCCATCGAGAGGGCCGTGGAGGCCGTCAGGGCCGAGGTGCCCGAGTACCGGCCGTCCAAGATCCTTCTGGCCGGGGGGTCCGCCAACATCCTGGGCCTGGTCGAGCAGGTGCAGAACCACTTCGGGGTGCAGACGGAGCTCTTCAACCCCTTCCGGCACGTCCAGGTCAACGCCAAGAAGTTCGACCAGTCCTACATCGACTACATCGGGCCTCAGATGGCCGTGAGCTTCGGGCTGGCCGTCCGCAAGCAGGAAGTCAACTAGCCGCCCCCCCTCCGGGGCGCGCGCCGGGCCGACAGGAGCCGAGACGCCAATGATCAGAATCAACCTTCTTCCCCTGGACTCCTTCCGGCAGACGGCCAGCGGCAAGATGTCCTTGACCATCTTCGCCGTCTGCATGCTGGCCCTGGGGGGCCTGCTGTACGTTTACAACATGATGTTCATGACGCCCAGGCTGGCCGCCCTGGACACCCAGAAGACCCAGCAGACCTCCAGGCTCAACCAGATCAAGTCCCAGGCCAACCAGGCCTTGAAGCAGACCACGGGCTTCGTCGACCAGATGGTCCAGGTCTCGGCCATCTCGGTTTTGGAGGAGCGGCGCCGCGACCAGGCCAGGCTGTTCATGGCCCTGGCCGGCCAGATCAACAACCAGGCCTCCTGGCTGCAGACCGTCAGCCACCGGGACACCAACCTGATCATCAGGGGCATGGCCACCGACAACGAGACCGTGGGCATGCTTCTGAGCAGGCTCGAGCAGCTGCCCCTCTTGAGGAACGTCAAGCTCGGCCAGGCGGCGGGCGGCCAGATCATCAACAACGTGCGCCTGGTCACCTTCGACATCAACGCCGAGACCGTCTTCCCGGCCCCGTCCCTGATCGAGGACGGCCTCCCCGACATCAAGCTGCCGGACAACGCCCAGATCAAGGACATCGTCGCGGCCATCAACCCGGATCTGGCCAAGGCCCTGGAGCGCAACCAGGAGCTGGCCAGGATGCTCTAGCCCCTCCCGGGGCGCGGCAGGCATTTTTTTCCGGGGCGGACGCCAGGGAGCCTCGGTCACTTTTAATTTTGTCCGTCAGTCCGACTGGAGAGGCGACGTATGGCTAAGGCGCAGGCTCAGAAGGCCCAGAAGGGGCCGGACTTTTTTTCCAAGATCGCCAAGCTGACCAAGGGGGCCAAGGCGGGCATTCTGTTCGCCTGCATGGCGGCCGTGGCGGCGGCCTTTTATTTCCTCCACTACGAGCCCTGGAGCGCCTCGGTCACCCGCCTGGACAACGAGGTCAAGAGCCTCAACGAGCAGGTGACCGCGGAGCAGACCAACCTCAACAAGCACAAGGCCGTGGAGGAGTTCATCCAGCCGGTGGAGTTCACCCACGACTACCTCAAGCGCTTCCTGACCAGCGAGGACGAGATCCCCAGGCTCATCCAGATCATCTCTGATCTGGGCTCCCAGGCCGGGGCCAGGGTGACCCTCTTCGCCCCCAAGCCGGCCGTCCCCAAGACCGACTACGCCGAGATCCAGTTCACCATGAACCTCGAGGGCCCGTTTTTGAACGTCATCAAGTTTTTCTACAGCCTCAGCCAGATGGACAGGCTCATCAACATCACCTCGGTGGACATGGCCTCCGTCCCGGCCGGCGACAGCCGCGTCGTCATGCTCAGGGTCCAGTGCCAGGGCAGCACCTACCGCAGCATGACCCCCGAGGAGATGCTGGCCGCCGCGGCCAAGTGAGCGGGACGCCGCCCGTCTGGCCCGGATCTTGCGAAATAGTTTTGGCCGTTTCGGATGATCGGAGCGTCCGCCCGTCCGCCCGGCCCGAAAGCCGTTAATCACGGGTCGCCTGATGGTCTGAAACATTTGGCCCCGCGTCTTTTCGACTATGCTCTCGTTTGTTATATTCTCTTTGACCCGACCTGACCTGACATAAATCAATTGGCCCGGCCCCGAATCCCGGGGAAATTTCCCGCGCCCCCGCCCCGGCGCGGCCCCCGGGCGCGAAAATTGTCAACGACCAATCCCCCTCGCCGCTCCGTCCGCGGCGGAGGGTTTATTTGCGAGTGTCCCCACTATGCCTGATATTATTAAATCCAAGCGCCGTACGGCCGGGTTGGTCTGCCTGTCGCTTCTCTTAGTTCTGGGCCCGGCCTGGTGGTCGGGCGCGGCCTACGGCCAGCAGGGCGGCCTGGATTTACAGGTGGAGGTCAACACCGGCCAGCAGACGGGGGCCGCGCCTCCCTTCCCCGGAGGGGCCCCGGCCTACGACCCGCAGGCGGCCGGGCAGCCGACGCCCTCGGCGCCGCCCGCCTACGGGGCGGTCCAGCCGGGCTACGACCAGCAGGGCCAGGCCCCGGCCTACGGCGTCCAGCAGGGCCAGGCCCCGGCCTATCCCTCGGGCGGCATCGACCCCGCGGCCTTCGGGCAGGCGCCCCCGCCCCCCCCGGGCCAGGACTTCGGCGCCCCCGGACAGTATCCCGGGGCCCCCGGCGGCGAGTACGGGGTCCCCGGCCAGGGAGCCATCGGCATCGGCTCCCCCGACGGCGGCTTCAACGCCCCGGGCAGCTTCGAGGACTTCCCCAACGTGCCCGCCGACGCCCCCCCGCCCGTGCCCCCGACCCTGTCCGACACCTCCGGGAACGTCCCCGAGGAGCCGGCCGAGCCCCTGACCCCCGAGGAGCAGGCCAAGCACGAGGCCAGAACGGAGACCTACTCCAAGCTGCAGCAGTGGCACAACTCCATCATGGCGGGCTACGCCTTCAGCACGACTTTGCTCTTTGACCCCTTCATGCCCATCGAGTCCGTGGCCAGGCCCCCGGAGGTGGAGACCAAGAAGGATGAGGACCTGAGGAAGAAGCCCATGATCCAGCGTCTGGCCCTCAACCAGTTTGTCCTCTCCGCCATCATAGTCGCCGCCGACCCCAACGAGACCTCGGCCCTGGTCGACAACGGCGGCCGCGGCTACATCCTCAAGCGGGGGACCCTGATCGGCCCCAACAACGGCTACGTCAAGGAGATCACCCAGAGCCGGGTGGTCATCGAGGAGCCGGAGGTCAACTACATGGGCGAGACCAGGCTCAGGGAGACGGTCATGAGCCTCGAGCTGGTCGACGACGAGAACATGACGGACTTCGGGGATTTCCCCGACTGAGCAGGCCGCCTCGAACCGAGTCCGGCGGCCGGCCCGGAAGAGCGGCCGCCCGGACGAGAGGCAGGCCCGGAAGAGAGGCCGGCCCGGACGAGAGGCCCGATGGAATTTTAGGTCGCCTGGACCATGGCCGGGACTGCAATTACAGGCCCGCGCATGGCGCGGGACCGCGATAAGACAAGAGGCCCGAACTGGCATGAACGCGCGGTCGGGCCGGGAGGCAGTCGGATTTTTAAGAAAGTTGGAAAAAAATTTAACTCTTCCAACTCCGCGACAACTTTCAATTTTTTTTCGCGCCCGGCCAGAAAATCACTGTTTTTAGCCGGACTGAGATTAAAGACTTTGGCCTGATGTGCCGATTAGATAGTCGGGAACGCTAAATTACTCTCCTCCGTCCGACTTTGACAACCCCCCGGATTGGAGGGGCGCGGTGAGCCGACCGGCCCGGGCGTCCAGGGAACCCCCCCGAGGGAGGCGCCCGGGAAGTCCGCATGGCGACCTTGAAGGCGACCTAAGGCGACATTGTCCCTAAGACTCCCCGCGCGCAAAAAACACCAACGACCCTGCAGGGGAATGCGAGCTTCTTCCCGCAAGCGAGGAAAACACTATGAGATCAATCGTCACCACTGGTTTGACCGTCGCTGCGGCTTTTCTGGCGGCTCTTCTGCTCCTGGCCCCCGCCGCCCGGGCCCAGGTCGACTTCTCCCCCGACGGCTCGGCCTCGAGCGTGGTGGCCGCCCCGGTCGCCGCGCCCCAGACGGCCGCCGCGGACGCCGCGGCCGACGACGGGGGCGCCAGGACCCCCTACAGACCCTCCTACAACGACCCCTTCGCCCCCAACAAGCGCTACACGGGCCAGCTGATCTCCCTGGACTTCCAGAACGCCGACATCCACAACATCCTCAGGCTGATCGGCGAGGTCTCCGGCAAGAACGTGGTCGTCTCCGACCAGGTCAGCGGCCGGGTGACCCTGAAACTGACCCGGGTCCCCTGGGACCAGGCCCTGGACACCGTCCTGGCCTCCAAGAACCTGGGCTACATCGAGAACGGCAACATCCTGCGCATAGACACCCTCGACGCCATCCGCCGCTCCACCCCCGACCCCTCCGACCCCAACACCAGGGTGCGCCTCGAGCGCAAGACCTACACCCCAAAGTACGCCCCCGTCAGCACGCTGGCCGGCGAGCTTGAGAAGGGCAAGAGCCTCAGGGGGAGCATCAGGGTCATCGGCAACGACATCTACGTGGTCGACGACCAGGAGACCATGGCCGACCTCGACATCATCTTCGAGCGCAACGACCGGGTGACCAGGCAGATTTTGATCGAGGCCCGCATCGTCGAGGCCACGGCCATGTTCGAGCAGAACCTGGGCATCCGCTGGGGCGGCCTCTGGGACAACGACGCCAACATCGCCAACAAGCCCGTCAACGGCTACTACGGCTCCAACACCTTCGGCTCCAACAACATGAACCCCGGCGAGATCTTCGGGGCCATGGACATCAACGCCGCGGCCAGGCTGGGCGTCGGCTTCCTGAACAAGGCCGGGACCCTGGCCCTGACGGCGGAGCTCAACGCCTCCGAGAGCGTCGGCCAGACCAAGATCGTCTCCGCGCCCCGCATCATGGCCGCCAACGACGAGCAGGTCTACATCAAGCAGGGCACCCAGATCCCCTACCGCAGCGGCGGCTCGGCCACCACGGCCCAGAACACGGAGTTTAAGGACGCCGTCATGGAGCTCAGGGTCACCCCGCACATCGAGGAGAACGGCCAGATCGTCTCCCTGGACATCACCCTGACCAAGGACAGCCCCGGCGCCAGGCTGGACGGGACCTCCGAGCCCTCCATCGACACCAGGGAGGCAAGGACCAAGCTGATGGTCAAGGACGGCGAGACCGTGGTCATCGGCGGGATCATCACCGACAACCAGGCCACCGGCTCCAGCCGCGTGCCCGGCCTCCACAACCTGCCTTTGCTGGGCTGGCTGTTCCAGAACAGGCAGATCAACAACGACAAGACGGAGCTGCTGATCTTCATCACGGCCAACATCATACCCATCAACATCTGATTTAAGTCCGGCCGCCGGGGGCTGAGAGCGTCCAGTCTCAGGCCGGCCGGATTTTGGCCGCTGAACCCGACCAGGGGACGTCCCCCTGGCCGGGACCGCGGCTCTTTTTTTTGGCCGGGGCGTGTTCGGGCAGCCGTCGGTCTTTTGGGCAGCCGTCCGTTCTTTTTTTTGCCGCCTGAATTTCCGCTCCGGGAAAATCTTGACAAGTGGGGGGCAAATCGGGCATAATGCCTTTTGCCGGTGAGAGCCGGCTCCCTAGCAGGCGTGTAGCTCAGGGGGAGAGCACTACCCTGACACGGTAGTGGTCAAGAGTTCAAATCTCTTCACGCCTACC
>JAISET010000270.1 GCA_031264015.1 Deltaproteobacteria bacterium
CGTCGGGACGACCGCCCCGCCAGCCCAGTCCCCCGAGGAGATTTCAGACGTCCGCGCGGCCCGCGGGGAGGTCTTCGGAGCCGGCCTGGCGACGGTCCCTCCGACCGGGGCGGAGGCGGGGATCGTGACGAGGACGGAGGCGGACTGCCTGAGGAGCGTCCGCGAGGCCGACGCCAGGAGCTGGAAGACCGGCAGGAGCTTCTTCCTAGGGAAGTCCGGGAACTCCCTCCCCCTGTGCGTCCTCGAGGCGCGCGCCGCTTCTGTCGCCGGCGCGGAGGAACTTCCTGTCCCGGAGTTTTCGGAGCCCGCCCCGGAGTTTTCGGAGCCCGGCCCGGACGTTTCGAGCCCGGTCCCGGAGGTTCCGGAGGCGTCGGTCGGCCGGCCGGCCGGGACAGGTCCGGCTGACGGCCGCGGGGGGACGGACCGGACGTGCGGCAAGACTTTCGCCCCGCTCCTGGGGGAGACCGCGGGCCTCCCCGTCACGGACGACAAGCCGGCGCCCTGGGGCGACTTCCGGCGGCGGGCCGGCGGCGGCCTCTCCGAGGGCCCGGTCGAACTGACGGACGACGACGAGGTCGAGGCTGACGGGTTCGGGATCCTGGACCGCGACGCCGACGATATTCCCGACCTTTCAAACGACGACGACGCTGATGACAATCCCGACCTTTCCGACGACGACGACGACGCTGATGACAATCCCGACCTCTCCGACCTCTCCGACGACGACGACGACGACGAGGACGAGGACGAGGACGACGAGGACGTCAGGGACGAAGACCACGAAGAGGACGAAGACGACGTCCTTGACAACGACGAGGACGTCGGGGACGAGGAGGACGAAAACGACGTCCCCGACAACGAGGAGGAGGACGCGGTGGAAGAGGAGTCGGTACGCTTTGTCGCGGCAAGAGACGCGGTCCGGGAGAAAGCCAAAGCCCGCCACGCCGGGGCGGTCAAAGCCCTTGACGACGCCAGGGCCAGCGCGGCGGGCTTCGGGGCGGTGGCGGTGGGCAAGGCTGTCGGCAACGTCAGACCGGCCGGCCGAGGCGACCCCGCCGCCGACAAGTTCGTCGACGCCGCCGAGGAGGGCGGCCGCGGGCCGAGGGGGGCGGACCTGGTCCACAACACCATCCCCGAGCTGCGAATGCAGGGGACCGTCTTCCTGCGGGGCCTTCTGACGGCCGTTCTGGCGCTGCTCCTCAGCCTGGGCCTCAACGTCTATTTCGTCTCGACCGGCGAGGAGCCCAGGTACTTCGGGTTCACCAGGGACCTGCGCCTGATCGAGATGCCGCCCCTCTCGGAGCCGGTGGCCGACAGCCACTCGATCTCCAACTGGCTGGCCGACGTGGTCACCAAGTCGCTGTCCTTAAACTTCCTCCGGTGGCGCCAGACCCTGACCGAGGTCAGGCCCGAGTTCGACCCGGCCGGCTTCGAGAGCTTCGTCAAGGCCCTGGAGGCCGGGGGGCAGATCAAGAAGATCGAGGAGGAGAGGCTGTCGCTGTCCTGCGTGGTCGGCGGGGCCCCCGTGGTCACCGGCAGCCGGACCAGAAACGGGGTCATGACCTGGTCGGTGGAGATGCCCCTGGTGCTCTCCTACGAGTCCTCGACGGGCGTGGTGGCCAGCCAGAAGCTTCTGGCCGAGATAGCCGTCCAGAGAACCAGGACCACCGTCAACCCCAGGGGCGTGGTCATCCGCCAGCTGGTCCTGAACAAGGCCGGCTAGAAGAAAGAGTTTTCCGAGCGGGGACGTTTTCCCAAACCGTCGGGCGCGCCCCCCCCCGCCGGGAAAAGACGGGCCCCCGGGGGGGGCCCGATCGGCGGCGCGGACGACAAGGACGACAAAGCCCCCCCGGGGGGCGGGGGGCGCGGGGAGAGGAAAGGAGACGAGCTTATGGCGACTGCGTCCGCCCCGGACGACCGGCCGCCGCCGCGACCTGACGGCGGCGACGGGAGGGGGGGGGCGGACGGCTGGCGGCCTTGTTTCTCGGCGAAGGAAAGTCCCGGGCGCGACTTTAAAACGCCCCGGGGGCCCGGCCAGGCCAGGCGGGGGCCCCGAGACGGGCCGGCGCCAGGGGAGCGGTTCCCGGGCGCAGGCATCGGAGACCGCGGCCAAGCCTCCCCGGGCGTCCTCGTTCCGGGCGGGCATCCCCCGCCCGGGAACCCGGGGCCCCCCGCGGGGCCCCGGCGGTCGAACGGCGACGTTCCCCCCGGGCGGGTCGGGACGACGAGACGCGGGCTTAGTTTTCAGCGGGCGCCCCGAACCTTAGGAGTCGTTTTCCAGTAGACATAAAGGCGCCGAAGGAAACGTTTACCAGCCCGACGCCTCCGTCCCCTGCCTTGGAAGAAGAAGCCCTCGAAACTAATTTTCGAGTTTTTGCCAACCCCCTGCCACCCGCCTCCCCGGGGCCTCCCGCCCGGGACGACCACTCCTCCCGGGATCTGCCGGAGGAGGACGACGAAAGGAAAGCCTCCACTTGGCGACGCCCCCCCCGGAAACCCGGGGCCCCACTCGGGGCCCCGGCGGTCGAACAGCGTTGTTCCCCCCGGGCGGGCGGACAGGACGGCTTGCCCGGCCCGGAAACCCGGGGCCCCCCGCAGGGCCCCGGCGGTCGAACAGCGATGTGCCCCCCGGGCGGGCGGCCAGGACGACTTGCCCGGCCCGGGAACCCGGGGCCCCCCTCGGGGGCCCCGGCGGTCGAACAGCGATGTTCCCCCGGGCGGGCCGGCCAGGACGACTTGCCCGGCCCGGGAACCCGGGGCCCCCCGCAGGGCCCCGGCGGTCGAACAGCGATGTTCCCCCGGGCGGGCCGGGACGGCGAGACGCGGACCAGTTTTTTTGCGGCGGCCCCGAACCTTGGGAGTTATTTTCCTGTAGACATAAAGGCGCCGAGGGAGACTGGGGAGGCGGGTCGCCGTCCCGGGGAGTCCGGCCGCCGCCGGGGCTTTCCCAACCCCGCCCGGGAACCCGGGGCGACAAAGCCGCCCCGGCGGTCCGGCCGAGCAGGCCTCCTCCGGGCGGGCCGGGGCGGCGGAAAGACAGGTTAATTTTTGTCTTCTCTCTTTTGCCATCAGTATTTTGTCAGTTTGACGTTGTTTTTAGCCTATTAACATTTGTGTTTTGTCCATTAAATATTGTCCATGGTCTTCCTGCCTGAAGACTTGCGTCCGTTGAACGACGTTTGGTCTTCGGCCGTCGGTTGTCCGGTCTTTAACCGTAATTTGGCGGCTCTTTGTCCGCCGGTTGTCTGGTCGTCCGGCCGACAATCTTTTTTTCGCGGCTTCCGGCCCCGTCGGCCGGGGCCGTCTCGCCGTCCGCCGGTGAAGCCCGCGGGCGTCGGTCTGGGGATAGGGGAAAGTGTTTCTGGGCTCCCTTTTCAACTTTCTTTTCAACCTTTTCAACAGTGTCAGCCACCGCCTGTACCAGCTGCTCAAGGGGCCGGCCTCGGGGTACTGCCGTCTGGAGACCTCCGACGACGAGACGACCCTGGTGGCCGACGACGGGTCCCTGGTCAGCGTCCTGGGCGTCACCGGGGCCCTGGCCATGGTGCCCGAGGAGGACCTGGGGGGAGCGGTGGCCCTGCTGGCGGAGAAGACCAGGACCCTTTTGGAGAGGCCCGGGCACCATCTGACCATGAACTTCGCCTACGACCCGGCGGCCGCCCGCGGGGAGCTGGCCGAGAACTTCCGGCCGTCGCGGGTCTCGGCCGGGGAGTGCGGCCTGGATCTGGGCTCCGTTCTGGACGGCTGGGAGCGGGCCCTGGTGCAAAAGTGCGGGGGCGAGTCCTTCCAGCTGGCCTACTGGACCACCCCGGAGCTGCTGCCCGAAAAGGAGAGGGCCGCGGCCGTCCGCGGGACCATGGCCGGCCTGCCCGGGCGCCAGGACGGCCGCCAGACGGAGGGGCGGGCCGTGGCGGCGCTGCGGGCCGCGCACAAGGGCGCCGGGGAGGCTTTGCGGCGGGCCTTGTCCTCGGCGGGCTTCTCGGCCGAGACGCTCCCCTGGAGGACGGTGGTCAACCTGATCAAACGCGGCCTGGACCCGTCCCTGGCGCACCGGGATTTCGCCCCCGTCGGGCCGGGGGACAAAAGGCCCCTGCAGGAGCCCGACCAGGGCCTCGGCGAGGCCGCCAGGCTCATGTACCCGTCCCTGGGCTCCCAGATTTTCAGCTCCGACTGCCGCATGGTCGGGGGCTCCATGGTCCTGGCCGGGGGCAGGCTGCACGCGCCTTTTTTCATGAGCGTGCCGCCCCGGGCGCCCAGGCCCTTCTCCGAGCTTTTCAGGGCCCTCTCGGCCGGGGGGCCCGGGGACCCCCTGCGCATGTGCTTCAGCCTCTCCCCCGACGGGCTCGGGAGCCTGGGGGGCAGGCCCTTTCTGGCCAGGCTGCTGCAGTCCGTCTCCAAGGACAACCGGGCCCTGGTCGCGGCCGCGGACGAGCTCAGGGCCCTGGCCGACGCCGGGGAGACGGTGGTGGCCTTCTCGATGGCCTTCGACACCCACGTCGACCTGGCCGACTTTCCGGGCCTCGACGCCGCCGTCCAGTTCCTCAGGGGGAGGTTGTCCAGGGTGGCGAGGCTGGTGGCCGGCTGGGGCCAGGGGCAGGTGGCCGAGTGCTCGGGGGACCCCCTTCTGGGCGTCTGCGCCGTCCTGCCGGCCATGGCGCCCAGGGGCGGCCCCGCCCCCCGGGCGGCGGCGCCTTTGTCCGAGGCGTGGTCGTTCTGGCCCTTGCGGCCGGCCTCCCCCTGGGGCCGGGGGCCCCTGGTCCTGCGCTCGCCCGACGGCAAGATCATGCCCTACGCCCCCAACAGCTCCGTCCAGTCGGCCTGGATCGACCTGGGGCTGGCCCCCATGGGCGGGGGGAAGTCGGTTCTGTTGAACACCCTGAACCTGGCCTTCTGCCTGCAGCCCGGTCTCGCTGGCCTCCCGTACCTCTCCATCATCGACGTGGGGCCCAGCTCGTCGGGGCTGGTCAGCCTGCTCAAAAACGCCCTGCCCGCGCGGTCGCGGCACCTGGTCGTCCACCACCGCCTGAAGATGACCCCGGAGGAGTCGGTCAACCCCTTCGACACGCCGCTGGGCTGCAGGACGCCCCTGCCCTCGCATCTGGGCTTTCTGGTCAACTTTCTGTGTCTTCTGTGCACGCCCCTGGACGGGACGGCCCCCCCGGCGGGCGCTGACGGGGTCCTGCGGGCGGCGGTGACCTCGGCCTACCTGGAGCTGGCCGACAAGCCCCGGCCCCTCGGGCGGGCCGCGGACCCGGAGCTGTTCGAAAGCGCCCTGCGGCTGGGCTTCCCCCTGGACGACCTGAGCACCTGGTGGGAGCTTACCGACTTCTTTTTCGAGCTGGGGGAGACGCGCCTGGCCGCCCTGGCCCAGAGGCAGGCCTCCCCCGTCTTGGGGGACGTCTCGGCCCAGGTCCGCAACAACCCCGGCCTCGCCGCCGTCTACAAGTTCCGGGTCGCCGGCACCGGGGAGATGATCCTCGACTACGTGCACAGGTGTCTGACCGAGGCCCACGCCAACTACCGGTTTTTGTGCCGGCCGACCAGGTTTCCTCTGACCGAGGCGCGGGTCGTCTCCCTGGATCTCGACGAGGTGGCGCCCAGGGGGGGCGGGGCCGCCGGGGACAGGCAGACGGCGGTCATGTACATGCTGGCCAGGTTTTTGGTCGGCGGCAAGTTCTTTCTCTCGCCCTCGGACGTCCCCCTGATGCCGGAGAGGTACCGGGGGCACCACGGGCGGCTGGTCTCCGAGATGCGGCGCGTCCCCAAGAGGCTCTGCTACGACGAGCTGCACCGGGTGACCGGGCTCAAGGCGGTCGGAGACCAGCTGGTCGGCGACCTGGAGACCTCGGCCCGGGAGTCGCGCAAGTGGAATCTGAGCCTGGGGCTCTACTCCCAGTCCTGGGCGGACATCCCCAAGGTCATCCTGGAGCTGGCCACCACGGTCTTCATCCTGGGCTCGGGGACGCGGGCGGGCCGACGGGAGCTGGCCCTGACCTTCGGCCTGACCCCCGCCCTGGAGTCGGCTTTGGAGTTCCTCGGCAAGCCCGGCCCCGACGGCGCCGGCCTCGTGGCCCTTTTCAGGACGGGCGAGGGCACCAGCAAGCAGTTTCTGACCAACACGATCTCCCCGGAGCTTCTCTGCGCCTTCAGCTCCACCGCCGAGGACATGTTCGTCCGGGACTCGCTCTACGAGACGGAGGGGGTCCGGGCCACCCTGGCCGCCATGGCCGCCCTTCATCCCGCCGGCGTCAAGGGGGAGGTCGAGCGCCGGGCCGCCTCCCGGGCCGCCGGGAACCCGGCCTCGGGCCGGCTGGACGTCCAGAGCGAGATCGTCTCGGAGATCCGCGGCTTTGTCGCCAGGAAACGGGGGCTCGAGGCCGGCTCGGGACAACGCGCCCAATCCGAAAACTATCGGCGCCCCGGGGCCTCGGGCGACGGCTCCCGGACGACGTCCGGCGCGGCCCGGGCGGTCTAAAAAGAGGGGGGACGACGGGGATTCATAAACCAAAAGTCCGGGAAAAGCCCCGGGCGGTTTAAAAAGAGGGGAGGACGACGGGCTTCATAAACCAAAAGTCCGGGAAAAGCCCCGGGCGGTCTAACGGTTTAAAAAGAGGGGGGGGACGACGGGGCTTCATAAACCAAAAGTCCGAAAAAAGCCCCGGGCGGTCTAACGGTCTAAAAAGAGGGGAGGACGACGGGGATTCATAAACCAAAAGT
>JAISET010000015.1 GCA_031264015.1 Deltaproteobacteria bacterium
TGTTTATCTGAGAGACGACTCTGCTCATCGCTTTGTCTTCATCTGTAACATTTCTTAGGCTGGCCAGAGAGCAGTTAATAGCATAAAATTTATCTTCACTGTTAATTTTAGCTGTAAGAAATTTCAAACAAGTAGTCTTCCCTGATTGCCTGGGAGCAAGTAGAATAAAATATTCTTCATTTTCAATCATTTTAGTGACTTCTGGAAGACGATTAAGCACAGGAAGCATGTAGTGTTTTAAACTGCAGCACGGGCCAGAGGTATTAAAAAATTTTATGGGTTTTACGGTCATAGTAACCTCAAAGTAGGTTGGATAGATTTAAAAATTATGGATCGACAAACTATAATATTTTTTATAACCATGCAATTAAAATTTTACCATTTTATATTTTTAAGTCATCAGGATACTCATCGTATTCCGATGTCTTTATCTTTATTTAATTTAAAAAAAACATGAACAATCTGAATAATCTAGTGAATACGTGTTTAAAATGTATATCATAAAAACAAATGCTACTATTGAAATTACGATAGTTTTAAATATATTTTTCTAAATATATAAATCTTGTGGTAAATTTTTAAACAATTGTTGTACAATGAGCTAACTGCCTTTCAATCCAATCTCTGTTGTACCCCTGTTCATTAAGCAATATTGAGGCGATGGATCTGAACCCATGAACCGTCATTTCCTCTTTGGAATAGCCCAGTCTTCTCAGACCTGCCAGTAAGGTCCCATCTGAAATAAGTCTGTCGCTGGTCCCCATACTCGGAAACAAATAACAGCCACCTCCGGTAAAGTTCTGCAACTCTTTCAATAAATCGACTGCCTGTCTAGCCAGCGGAACTAGGAGAACATGCTTCATCTTCATTTTCTCCGCCGGAATTTTCCACGCGGTCGTCTCATAGTCAATTTCACCCCGTTCGCCTTGGCGCAATTCTCCAGGTATTAAGAAAACGTAAGGTGCCATCTTTGAAGACGAGGTTATTATCGTGTTTCCAATATAGGAATCTATAGCTCTTAAGAGTTCGCCACCTTTTTGGGATCAGTTATAGACGTAAAGTGGGAATGCTCAGCTGGAGCAAGGGGACCTTGAAGGCAAAAAGCTCACGGGACTGTATCTCTGCCACAGAACGATTCGCCAGAAAAGGAAATAAATCCTTGTCTAAACGGCCCCAAATGCGACTTGTTTAGTTCTCTTTTTTCCGATCTTCTTACGTTCAAACCACTCCGAAGCAACAAATTCAAAGGTGTCTATTTCTACCGAATCTTCTGGGGCCGACTCAACTTTTTTTCTTTAACCCCGGGTCATCACCACCTCTCAAAACTTTCTTTGACTCGACCAGCATCTCACGAGCGTCTTTCAAAGAAACCTCAGGATAGATTCCAAAAGTAACAGTCAGTCGTTTTCCTTGGAAGCGATAATCATATCTTCAGGTTTTCAATCTGTCGGGTATTAAAAAGAGATAAAGCCCCCGCCGACCCATAACTTTTTTGGCTTCCCAGGCAGCTTAAAGTTCTTAATTTCCAGATCTTTCAAGCTCATTGACGGCATCGCCTCCATTCGAGTCTGTGATGCCGTCAATGATACCATCAAAAATTTTGACTGTCAAAAAATTTAGACGGTGTCAGGGGGCTTTTTTCGGACGTCCGTCTATGATAAAAAAAGCCGAAAACCTCTATTTTAGAGTGTTTCCAGCCTTTTTTAGTCTGTCTGATAGTGGGGATGAGGGAGGTCGAACCCCCGGCCTCATGATTGTCAAACATGCGCTCTCCCAAGCCGAGCCGCAGCCCCCCGAAGAGAAAAACTTATTTGCGGGCCCTTAAAGAGTCCTCTTGCAGGCTCCTTTGTTTCAGGGAGGATCCAATAAGATAAACTCCTCAAAAACAAACAGTTTTGAAACATATCTTCTCCCCTTTAGTCAGAGTTTGGAACAATAACCGCCTGTTTAAGTCATTTTTCCCCTCAGGCTGCATCCAAATCCCCATGGCAAATTTTGCTTAAACCAAACAAGCCTTACGAGGAAACGACGGAGCCGGGCTTCAGGCGCTTTGGGGTCGGAATTTTGTCTTCGGAGGGGCATCCTGTGTGAGCCCCCCGTCGCTATATCCTGACTGGAAAAGCAAAAAAGCGGCGGCTCGCCTTTAAGGATCTCTTTCTATCGCACCCGGGGAAATCTGAAGTCCCGGATTTTCGGCACCCCTCCGGATCGCGGGCAAGTATGCGCGTCGCCTGTGACGGCATGACCGGATTTCCCGGATCAGGAAATCCCCGGATGTTATTCATCATCCGCGGCCTGAAAGGCCTGACGCTTTTTCAGCCTGCCCTGGAAGGAATTTCAGGATATCCCTCACCGTTTCAATTTCGACTGCGGCGCGTTTTTGTTCGTCTTCACGCGGATAAAACTTTCCCGTTACTTCGCGGGGAAAGCCTTATTTTGTCAAAATGAAACTCAATCGTTTTTCTGTCGCGTTGGCCGTCGCGACAATACCCGCCGTAAGACAGACGTTCAGAGAGAAAGACAAGAGGATCACTGCCACAGGCGTGGTCATGCCCATTGCGATGAGAATTTTGAAAGTCAGGTAACCGCCAGGCATGTGAAAAAGATAGAAGCGGAAAGAGTTAATTTCAAAATAACGGCACGGCCAAAACCGCCGAAGTCGTTCATAGGCGCGAGCCAGACGCGAACACGCCTGTAAGGCCGCGAGAGCTCCAATGCCGCAGGTTATCCAGTAAATTAGCGTCGAACGCGAGATATATTGGCTCAGGGCAACAAACAAAACTGCGTTGAAGACGAGCGACAACGACGGACGCCATAACGGCGCTTTTGCGGCGCATGTCCGGTAACGGTAAAACGCGTAACCGGCGACAAACCAGAAAAGAGGGGCGTCTGTTTCCCAAACACAGTACCACTTAAGCCACTGTCCGTAATAGTGTATTAAAAGAGACGCCGCAAACGCGCACGCCAGACCTGACAACAGGCCGAAACGTCTCCTCAGCGGCTGCAGGACGGCCCAAAAGAAAGCGGACCAGAAGAGAACGAGCAGAAACCAGAGATGATCCGCAAAAAGTCCCAATAACGCGGCCTGATACGTCTCTCCCAGCGTAAAGCCTTCCGGCCTGTTGTATACGTGAATATCAAAGAGAGTGTACAGGGGAACCATCCAGAACACCGAAAGAAAAAACCAGGGAACCAGGAGACGTTTTATCCTGCTGACGACGTATTCGCCGGCCTTCCGGGGCCTTCGATCTTCCGACAAGGCTGCGAGATAGCCGGATGCGAGCATAAATGACGGGATAAGAAGCAATCCGCCCCAGGCTCTAAACGCCTCGGCCAGCGCGCTTTGCCAGGGGGCATAAATAGTCCAGAAACCCCCTGGCGCAGTAAAGGGAAGCGAGGCATGATAAAAAATCACACCCATAAGGCTCATGCTTTTGAGCAAGGTCACATCGGAGGCCATATCATCGGCTGGCATGATCTCTTCCCTCTTTCCCGACAGACATGGCGTCCGTCCGGATTCGCTCGTTTCGTTCCTTTCACGGCTTTGGGTTCAGGGGATTGCCGCTGAAACGCGAACACGTTTTCCTTTTCCGGCCGCGGCCGGGAAATATTCCCCGTAAAAAGTCTCGGCTGTCTCTTTTTCGCCTTCTTATTCCGAGGCCGTCGCTCCGAACCCGCGAACGATCATCCCCTCTTCGGAGAAGCCGGCGGCGCCGACCCGGCAGGCGGGGTGGCCTCAGAAACTGGCCTGTCGTCTGTCCGCCTGACGGGTAATCTCAGGCCGGGAGCCTGGGGCAGACCGTCTGGTTCTGCCACCCATTATTTTGCCTTTTTCCGAAAATCCACAAAAAAAGCCTCACCGTCAGTTTTTTCCCTGAAAGTGAGGCCCGGAGCGAATTTTCCTATATCTCAATCAAAAAAGGGTGGAGATGAGGGGACTTGAACCCCTGGCCTCAGCATTGCGAACGCCGCGCTCTCCCAACTGAGCTACATCCCCACTCGACCGCGCCGGAAAACAAGTCGGCGAAACGACCAAATCAACGGCATATTATACCCGCGGCGGTTCCCTTGTCAAGGAAACAAGAGCCGCCGGAGGCCGGGGATCTTCCGATTGTCGGGGCTTCGGCGTCCCGACCGCCGGCGCGGCGCGCGGCCGGCACCCGGCGGGGGGACCGGACGTTTGGCCAAATCTTGATTTTTAGATCTGTTTTTCCATGAGCCTCAAAATTATTGCGTTTTACCATCGACAACTAAGCATGATTATCTCCATGGCCTATAATTATGTTCGTTAGGCTCGCATAAACTCTCTAATTTTCAGGCCTCAGGCCCGGTCGTCAGGAGTCTTCCCCGGGCCGTCACCCGGCGCCCGCCGCCAGACCCCGGCCCGCGGCGACCGCGTCCCCGCGCGCCGGGCCCGGCTCCCCGGGGCCGCCTTCCGCGTCTTCCGGAAAATCCTCCGCCGCCGCTGTCGTTTTCGCCTCGGCGGACTCGACCAGCCTCCGGCAGTGCCTGAGGTCGGCGGCCAGATTTTTCACGCCGCACTTGAGGTCGTTGAGGCCCTCGTGCCAGGGCAGGTCCCTCAGGTCGCGGTCGATGATGTCCAGGCTGGCCTCCACCCTGCGCCTCATCCTCTCGAGCAACTTTTTCAACGCCGCTGTTTCCAATTCCATGTCTCCCCTCCAAACATAACATGCGTCCGACCGGGGGCCCGGGCCTCCCCCCGCGGTCCCCGGCCCGCCGGGACGGTTTTCCGCCGGGACGGGCGGAACCGGGGGGAGGGCCCGACGCCTCTACCATGGTTGACGATTGCCGGGAGATTTTATTTTCGGAGGACGGGGCGGCCGCTGGTCAGGAACCGGCGGGCGCCTCCCCGGCCGGAATGCTCGGCGGCCAGGCCGCCATAGGTTTTTTGCTGTCTTCTGCCAAGCTATATTAAATAAAAATAAGCATATTAGTTATTTTACTAAATATAAAATTAACTTAATTTTAACTATAACAATCTTCCAATTAGCAATATGCATAAATATTGACATACAAAGATTATATCTTTATTTTTCAACTTTAATGAAAAATATAAATTTTTTGCTTTACTTTTATAGCCAATAGTGAAATAATAGCTCCAGTTTAAGGCAACCTAGACGCGACCGTCTAGGCGGCCCGGCGCCAAAGGCCCCCGGCCAATGGAAAAAGTCTCTTTTTCACCCCGGCCGGAGACCGCGGAAACCGGCCGGCCCCGGCTCGGATCCGGGGCCGTTCCCGGCGCGTCCCTCCCGTCCTCTTATTTACAATGTTGCGACCAACCCCGAGCCTGGAGTCGGGAAAATGTCTTTTCTAAAAATGTCTTTTCTCTGACTTGATCACAGGTTGCTGCACCTGTCTTGGATAAAATTATAAGTTTGCACAATGCTTGAATATTTACGGCCTTGTCTTTCTAAACAAAATTATGCATTATCGAGTCTTACTTGTTATTTTGACTCTTTAATTAATAATTTATAATTTATAAGTTTTTATACCAAGATAAGCTAGCTCAATATAAACAATGCTATCTTTTTAGTGTTGTATGTAGTGATGCAATCCGTGTTTAGATAATTGACACTCCTTTTGGAGCATATTTAAACGCGTCCGCTTCCATAGTGCGTTTTTTGCGCCCGGCCTCCAAGGGCCGCCCCCGGGACCGGTCCGACCGGAGCCGGGGAGGCGTCGGCAAATTCAGCCCTCTCTTGCAATTAGTCCGCCCAGGGCTTATAGTCTGTTTGCCCGGGGCCGGGGAAAACCCTCCCCCGGGCCCCTCCCCGCCGGCGTCCGACGCGGTCGCCAGCGGGGGCAACCCGGGCCGGGCCCGATCCGGCCCAGACAGGCCCGGCCATGAGCAGCAGCAAGAACGCGGAGGACGTCAAAGTCATCTGCCAAAATAAGAAGGCCCGCTTCGAGTACGAGCTGGGCGACCGCTATGAGGCGGGCATCGTCCTGGTCGGCACCGAGGTCAAGAGCCTCAGGCTCGGCAAGGCCAACCTGGTCGACGCCTACGCCCGGCTCGAGGGCGGCGAGGCCTGGCTGGTGGGGGCGCACATCTCCCCCTACGACAACGCCCACTTCGGCAACCACGAGCCGCAGCGGCGGCGCAAGCTGCTGCTGAAAAGGGCCGAGCTCAACAAGCTCGTGGGCAAGGTCACCGAGCGGGGCCTGAGCCTCATCCCCTTGAAGCTCTACTTCAAGAACGGGAGGGCCAAGGCCGAGCTCGCCCTGGCCAAGGGCAAAAAACTGCACGACAAACGCCAGTCCATGAAGGAGGCCGACTCCAAGAGGGAGCTGAGCCGCCAGATGAAGGAGCTCAGGCGCTAGGGGACGGGGGTTTCACCTCCCTCCCCCGCCGCCGCCCGCCCCCCCCCTCCGGCCCCGGCCCCCTCCCGGCGTCCTCCCTGCCCCCCTCCGACCTGGCGCGCGACATGAAAGCGGACGCTTTGACCGGCGCTCCATCCAAACCTGGTTCCATTGGGAACAGGACAGCCCAAACGGTTAAAGTGAGCAAACGCGACAACATGCCCAATATCAACAAATCCCGCCTGCTGGTCTTCGTCGACGAGGCCAACGTCACCAAGGCGGCCTCCAAAAACTTCAACAAGACCTTCGACTGGCTCAAATTCCGCGACTATCTGGAGAACTACGGCAGCCACCCCAGGGACCTGGTCGAGATGGTCGTCTACGTGGGCCTGCCCCCGGCCACCAGCGAGTGGGCCGACCGCCGCGAGTCCAAGAGGCACTACATCCACTGGCTGAAAAGCCAGGGCTTTCTGGTCTACGAGAAAAACGGCCAGGCCCGCAACGGCGGCTGGTATAAAGCCAACGTTGATGTTATCATGGCCATCGACGCCATGGACCTCAGCCTGAGAATCAAGCCCGACACCGTCGTCCTGGTGACCGGCGACGCCGACTTCGCCCACCTGGCGCTGACCATCCGGCGGGAGGGCATCAAGGTCGAGGTGGCCTCCGTGCCCCAGACCCTGTCCACCGAGCTCAGGTCGTCGGCCAACAGCGTCATCGACCTGACCAACTTGTTCGACACCTTCGGACCCTACACCAGCGACGACCCTTTTGCCATGGGGGTCACCCCCGGAAGCCGGGTCCTCAATGAATACGAGGCCTAGGGCCTAGGGAGAGCGGCGGGCTATGGAGCGGGGAATCGCAGGCAAAATTTTTTCGGCCGTCCTTTTTCTGCTCCCGGCCCTCGTTGTCCTGACGGCGGCGGCGGTCCTCCCGGGCCCCGCCTCGGCGGCGCCCCCCTCCACCTCGAGATTCGGACCGTACTATCTGACCCAGCAGAGGCTCGGCAACGGCCTCTGGCGGTTCCGGCTGGGGCTCGACGAGCCCGACCCGGAGTCGCCCTGGGTGGCGACCCCCATGCTCTCCGACACCGGCGAATGGGCCGGGCCCCACCCCGGGCCCGAGTCGCGCCTGGTCGTCTCCGGCGCGGACACCCCGACGCCGACGCTGACCATTATCGAGACCCTCCCCGACGGCTCCCAGTCCACGGCCTTCAGCGTCTCCCCCGCCGCCCCCGACGGCCAGCTGGCCGGGCTCGCCTTCCACGGCGAGCGCTACAGCCACGTCGTGGGCCTCGGCGCCGACTTCCGCTTCTCCTTGTTCAACATCAACCACCAGGGCGAGATCGTCATGCCCGGCGGGCCTTTCGGGAACATCCTGGAAAAAAGCCCCGGGGTCCGGGCCAGCGGCCTGCAGTCCCCGGTCTGCATAGCCTTGGGCCCCGGCTTCCAGAACGCCGCCCTGTTCATCAACGAGACCAGGCCCCTGGCCTGGGACTTCACCTCCTCCCCCTGGTACGTGGGCCCGACGGGCCCGCTGGGCCCCTCGGAGAGCGTCGACTTTTTCGTCCTGCTGGGGCCGGACCTGCCGTCGCTCAGGCGCACGCTCATGGCCATGCTGGGCAGGCAGGCCCTGCCGCCCAAGTCGGTCTTCGCCCCCTGGATCCTGGCCGGGGACGCCCCCTCGGCCGCGGCCCGCGCGGAGGTCTTAAGCTCCCTCGCCCAGCAGAAAAACGGCTTCGAGACGCTCACGGTCATGTTCGAGCCGCAGCCCGAGAACCCGCCCCACGCCCTGGCCGCCTCGCTGGGCCTGAACATCCTGGTCACCGAGTCCCCGTACCTGCCCACCGACTCCCCGCACTACGTCGACATGACCAAGCGGGGCTTTCTGGTGCGGGCCAACGGGCCCCAGGCCTCCCCGCTTTTGCTGAGCTACCATAACAGGCTCTCGAGCCTGATCGACTACACCAACTCCCCGGCGGCGGACTACTGGCACAGCCTGGTCAGGGCGGGCCAGGTGGAGGCCGGGGCCTCCTTGTTCTATCTGGTCGGCGGCGAGCCCGAGGTCTACAGCCCGGCCGCCTGGTACCAGGGCTCCGGCCCGGACGACCTGCACTCCCACTACGCCTGGGGCCCCCGCTTCGCCTTGAAATGGATGGAGAGCCTGGGCGCGTCGGTCATGCGGCCGGTTTTTTCCCGCTCGTCCCCGCCGAGGCTCTTCGCCGTCTCCCGGGCGGGCCTGGGGGGCATGGGCCGCTTCGGGGCCGGGGTGCTGGCCATCGACCCCAACCCCTTCTTCCCCAGAAACGCCGGGCAGGCCCGCGCCAACCTGATCCTCTCCGGGGTGGACTACTACTCCACCGACGTCTCGGCCCTGACGAGCCAGTTCCCCATGGACTCCGCCAGCCGTCTCTACGAGGCCTGGCTGGCCAACGTGGCCCTTTTGAACCTGCCTCTGGTCCTGCCCGGGGAGATGCTCGCCCAGCCCTGGGCCCGGGTCAACCTGGACCTCAAGGCCAGCCTCGAGCCCTACTACTACTCGCTGGCCTGGAAATCCAGCCGCACCGGCGAGCCCCTGATCGCCCCGCTGGTCTACTATTTCCAGGACGACCCCCTGGCCCGGGAGAGCGCCTTCGAGACCATGGTGGGCCCGTCTTTGCTGGTGCCCGCCGGGGTGGCCGCCAACGACGAGACGCTTTCCTTCCACCTGCCCGAGGGCCGCTGGTACAACCCCCACACCCGCGAGATTATCGACCAGCTGGACGGCTCGCCCCGCAGCCTCCCCGTCAAGATCCAGGGCCTGCACATGCCGCCGATCCTGTTCAAGTCCGGCTCCGTCGTCCCCATGATCTCGGACCCGGCGGGCCCGACCAGACGCAAGACCATCCTGGCCTTCCCCGGGGAGAGCCCCGCCAGCTTCGACTGGTACGAGGACAACGGCCTGGACCAAAGCCACCTCTCGGGGGTCTACTCCGTGACCTCCCTGGACCTCTCGGCCAGGGCGGCCGGCCCCTCCTCCCCGCCCGTCGCGCTGACCATCCGGGCCCGGGTCGGCTCGGTGCCCGGCGAGGAGACGGCCAGGGAGTTCCTGGTGGAGTTCGTCGACGTCGGCAACGTGGGCGCGGCCCTGCTGGACGGCGACATCCACCGCCGCCTCAACTCCGAGAGCCAGCTCCTCGCCATGGACTCCGGCTGGTTCTCCCTGGGCACCGGGAGGCTTCTCTTCAAGACCCCGCCCCTGGACCCGTCCGTCGACCACCAGATTGTCCTCAACCCCAGCTGACCCGACGGGCGGGCCCGGCTGGCGCGCCCGACGGACGCCTGCAAGCCTCCCGGCCGGCCAAGTTTTTTGACGGCGGGCCCGACGGGCGCCTTCAAGCCTCCCGACCGACAAAGTTTTTTTCACCGCGGGGCCGTCCGGCCCCGCCTGTTTTTTTAGACCCCGGGAGCGTCAACCCCGAGAGTGTCGACCCTTAGAGTGTTAATCCCGAAAGGGCCGGGAAGATTCCCCCGGCTAAAAAGATCCGGCCGGGGAAAGAAGTTTCGGACCCTGATAATTTCCCGGGTTGAAAATCATTCCCGGACCGGACTGTTTTTCCAGGCGGCCGCCCCGAACGGGGGCCCGCCGGTTCGAGGCCGCCCGACCGACCTATGAGCGCAGAAACGACAACCCGCGCGGGGACTTATGCCGACCGAACGGGCGGGGCCCCGACCCCGGGGGCCGCGGACGGGCATGCGGGCGCCCGGGGGCCCGGGGGGCAAATCCCGGGGCCCTCGATCGGTCCCCTGACCCTCCGCAACCCTTTCATTCTGGCGCCCATGGCCGGGGTGACGGACCTCCCGTACCGGCGTCTGTGCTGGGAGGCGGGGGCGGGGGGCGCGGTCTCGGAGATGGCCTCGGCCGCGGCCCTGGCCCACCGGGGCAGACAGACTCTGGCCATGCTGGCCACCGACCGGGACGTCGAGCGGCCTTTCTGGGTCCAGCTCTTCGGCAAGGACCCGGCCTCGCTGGCAGCGGCGGCCAGGACGGCGGTCCTGGAGGCCGGGGCCGACGTCGTCGACCTCAACTGCGCCTGCCCCGCCCGCAAGGTCGTCTCCAGCGGGCACGGCGGGGCGCTGTTAAAGGACCCGGATCTGTGCTGCCGCCTGGTGGAGGCCATGGCCGGGGCGGCGGACGTCCCGGTGACCGTCAAGCTGCGGCCGGGCTTCAGGGCCGAGGACGGGCCGACGGTCCTGGACCTCGGGCCCAGGCTGGAGGCGGCCGGGGCCGGGGCCCTGATCCTCCACGGCAGGTACGTGAGCGAGCGCTTCGGCGGACGGGCCGACTGGTCCCTGGTGGAAAGGCTCGCCCGGGCGGTCAAGATCCCCGTCGTCGGCTCCGGGGACATCCAGGACGCCCGGACGGCGGTCTTTCTCCTCAAAAAGCACAATCTCGCGGGCGTCATGCTGGGACGGGCCACCCGGGGGCGCCCCTGGCTGTTTCGGGAGTGCCTGGGCGAGCTGGAAGGGCTGCCCGTCCCCCCGCCCGGCTGGGAGGAGAGGCGCGACGCCGCCCTCAGGCACGCGCGGCTCATCGAGCGGCAGACCGGCCCCAAGGCCTGCTACCGGCTGCGCTCGATCCTCATGTGGTACACCAGGGGCCTCCCCGGCGCCGCCAGGCTGAGGGCGGGCATCTGCCGGGAGGAGAGCGTCGACCGCCAGCTGGAGATGTTCGCCGAGGCCGTGGACGAGGCCCTGGCCCGCGGGGCCGACCCCGACCCCGGAGCCGAGGCCGGGGAGGACCCCGCGCCGGGGGGCTTCCCGGGGGCGGACGGGGACTTTTTCCCCGACTAAACCGAGACTTAGCCCCGGGCGGGAGCCGGTCGGGAATCGGCCGGGAAGGAAAGGAACCTCGCCGCTCGGGCCCGTAATTAACCGGCCGGGGGCGCTTTTCGGCAAATCTGGCCGGTCGTTGACTCTTTTGGGCAAGTGGGGTAGGATAAAATAAAGCTCACCAGGCCGGCGGCGCCGTCGGCCGACGATCCGTCCCCTGCGCCGGGCGGCCCCGGAGAAAATCCGGGGGGCCGGGGCCCATCACCATAGTCGGGAGTTTATAATGCCAAAGATTTTGGTCGTCGACGACGAAGCACACATCAGGCTTCTTTACTCAGAGGAGCTGGCCGAGGACGGTTACGAGGTCATCACGGCGGAGAACGGGGACGGCCTGCTGGAGCGCATCGACTCCGAGAGGCCCGACGTCGTCACCCTGGACATCAAGATGGTGGACTATAACGGCCTGGACCTCCTGCAGGACATCCGCAACAAGTTCTACGACCTGCCGGTCATACTCTGCTCGGCCTACGACACCTTCAAGGACGACATGAAGTCCATCGCCGCCGACCATTACGTGGTCAAGAGCTTCGACTTGAGCGAGCTCAAGCAGCGCATCAAGGAGGTCCTGGGCTAGGAGCCGGCCGGCCCGACGGTCCGCCCTCATCGCCAGCCCCAGGTTTTTCCCCATGACCCGACCCAGCCGAATCGACCCCGGACGCTCCGAGGACGGTCTCTCGCCCCTGGCCGCCCTGTCCGGGGAGGCGACCAGGGAGCGCCCGGAGGAGCCCTGCCCCTGGCGCACCGCCTTCCAGAGGGACCGGGACCGCATCATCCACTCCAAGCCCTTCCGCCGCCTGGCCCACAAGACCCAGGTCTTCGTGGCCACCACCGGGGACCACTACCGCACCCGCCTGACCCACACCCTGGAGGTCAGCCAGATCGCCCGCACCCTGGCCAGGGGCTTCAACCTCAACGAGGACCTGGCCGAGACGATCTCCCTGGGGCACGATTTGGGGCACACCCCCTTCGGGCACGCGGGCGAGCGCTGCCTCAACAAGCACAACCCCCGGGGATTTCGGCACCAGGACCAAAGCGTCCGGGTGGTCGAGCGCCTGGCCAAAAACGGCGAGGGCCTGAACCTGACCCGCGAGGTGCTGGACGGCATCGCCCGCCACTCCAAGGGCCGCGGCCCCGTCTTCGCGCCCCCCCACGACAAGCCGCTCACTTTGGAGGCGCAGCTGGTCAGGGCCTCGGACCTGATCGCCTACCTGGCCCACGACCTCGACGACGCCCTGGAGTCGGGCCTTCTGACCCCGGCCGAGATCCCGCCCAGGCTGGTCGAGTTCTTCGGGGAGCGGGCCTCCAGCCGCATCGGCATCATGGTCTCGGATCTCCTGACCAACTCCGACGTCCGGAACGACTCCGCCAGCTTCTCCTTCTCCCCCGGGACCCACAAGGCCATGGAGGACCTGCGCGCCTTCCTGGGGGCCAGCGTCTACTCGCACCCGGCCCTCCGGCACCAGCTGGACTTCGCCCAGAACATCATCAGCTATGTTTTCAAGACCCTGATGGAGAACGACCGCCTCTACAACACGCTCCCCATGCGCCATCTGGCCGTCGACCGCTCCCAGGCCGTCTGCGACTTCGTCTCCGGCATGACCGACCGCTACGCCTTCAGCTACGCCCAGAACCTCGCCAAAGGCCTGACCCCCGGAGCGCCGGCCGACCTGGACTACGACGTCGGCCCGCTGTTCGTCGAGTTTTAGTCCCGCCCGGCCGCGAACGCGGCCAGGCCCGCGGTCTCCCGCCTCCGGCTCCCCCTCCCCGCCTCCCGTTCCCCGCGGACGATTGCCAACCCCGGCGTCCCCGGCCGCGGGACATGGAAAAAGCGGCCGGCGGGATTGCCCTCCCGCGGGCCGCTTCTAAAAAAGCCGCGGCGGGACAGCCTACTTCAGGCTGTTGACCGCCTCTTTCAGAACCTTGGCCGGTTTGAACTTGACGGCCTTGTGGGCCTTGATGACCAGCGTCTCCCCGGACCTGGGGTTGCGCCCTTTGCGTTTGGGGCGCTTGACCACCTGAAAAACGCCGAGCCCGAAGATCGGGAAACGGCCGTCCTTCTTCAGAGTCTTGACGACGTTGGAAATGACGCTCTCCAAGGCCTTCTGGGCCTGGACCTTGGTAATCTCGCTCTCCTTGGCAACTTGGGAGATCAGTTCGGCTTTAGTCATGGATCAAGATACTCCTCTCCAGACAAAATGATGAGCAGGGAAAAACCCCGCCTTAAGCAAGAAAAAAAGTCCTCGGGGCAAACTCAACCTAAAAACCGCCGTCCGGCGCGCGCGAACGCGCCGTCATAGATTTCTAATGATCGCCGAATCAAAATTAAGAAAGACGAAACGAGAGATCGAAAAAAAGAAAAGGCAAAAAACTGAAAAAAGCTTTAAATCCTGAAAACATGAAATCCTGAGAACATGGAAACCTGAAAAAACCGCCGCAAAATTCAAGCCCGAACAGGCCCGCCCCGAAACATGCCGCGCCGGGGCTCCCGACAACCCGCAAAAGAAAAAACTTTGAAACACCGGCGAAAGAAGAAACTTTTCCCCGGGCCGACCAGCGAAAGAAAAGCTCCCCCGGGCCGACCAGCGGAAGAAAAGCTCCCCCGGAGCCGGCCCGCGAAAGAAAAACTCGCCCGGAGCCAACCCGCGAAAGACAAAATCCCCCCGCGAAAACCATAGCAAAAAAACTCGCCCGCGGGGGCCGGCTAACGAATGTTTAGTCGGACGCCGGACGGAATCCCGCCGCCGCGAGAGCCTCCAAACCCGGCCGGTCCGCCGGTTCCCGACCGGCCGTCGTCAGACCCGGACGCGCCCGACGGCGGCCGGCGTCTCAAATCACATCTTTGTCTCCACTATATATACTAAAAAGCCAAGGGTTGCAAGAATGGCGCGGCGGGCGACACCCCCCGAAGCAAATTTTTTCACCCCCGCCCTCCCGGGCGACCCGCCCGGGCTCCTCAAGACCCTGGCGACAACCTCCGCCCGCCCCAAAAAAACCGCCTCCTTTAGAGCGGACAGATAAAAGCGAACGCCCGTCGGGGCCACTGGTCGCCGGGGGTCGCCGGGGGGCGCCGAAAAATAGTTTTCCTGTCAAATTTTAAACCAAGGATGACGAAAGCGCCCGTCCGGCCGCAAGACGCGCCCCGGCGGAACCGGGGCCCCGTCAAAGACCGGGGCCGGAGTCAAAAAAAACAAAGGCCCGGAACGAAAATCAAAAGTCGGGGCCGCATGCCGGGACCCAAGGCCGAAACCAAAAACCAAAAAACCAAAGGCCGGAAGCGAAAAAAATCCGTCAAAAAAAATCCTTCGGCATGCGCGCCCCCCGACGACGGACAGGCGCGACGCAAGCCGGAACGTTCGTCGGAGCGTCCGGGAACGTCCGCCGGAACGTTCGTCAGCCCAGGGCCGGCGGGTCGCCCGGGGAGGGCAGCACCCTCTCCATGGCCCCGGCCGCGGACAGAAGACCCAGCTCGTCGAAGTGCCGGCCCATCAGCTGGAGGCCGACGGGCAGGCCCCCCGGGGTCAGGCCCGCGGGCAGGGCCAGGCCGGGGGCCCCGACTATGTTCAAAGGCAGCGTCATCATGTCCAGCTGGTAGACCGTCAGCGGGTCGGCGGCGAAGGCGCCGAAGGGCCAGGCCGGGATCGAGGAGACGGGGGCCAGCAGAAAGTCGCAGCCCTCCAAGGCCCGCCGGTAGTCCTCGGCGATCAGGCGCCTGACCTGGGCCGCCTTTCTGAAGTAGGCGTCGTAGTAGCCGCTGGAGAGCACGAAGGTGCCCAGCATGATCCGGCGCCTGACCTCCTCGCCCATGGCCTGGGTCCTGGAGTTGCGGTAGAGGGACAGAAGCTCGGGGTCGCCCCCGGCCCTGTACCCGTAGCGCACCCCGTCGTAGCGGGCCAGGTTGGTGCTGGCCTCGGCGGCGGCCAGGATGTAGTAGACGGCCACGCTGAAGCGCAGGTTGGGCAGGCTGACCGGCCTCAGCCTGACGCCGGCGCCCGTCAAAAGCTTCCTGGCCTCGTCGAGGCGGCGGGCCACCCCGCCGTCGAAGTCGGCCGACCAGAGCTCCTCGGGAAGGCCCAGGGTCAGTTTTTTGAGGTCGGCGGGAACGGCGTTCGCGTAGTCGTCCAGGGGGTGGTCGGAGGCCGTGGAGTCCAGGCCGTCCGGGCCCGCCACCGCCGAGAGGATCAGGCCCAGGTCCGCGGACGACCTGGCCAGGGGCCCGGCCTGGTCGAAGGAGCTGCCGTAGGCCACTATCCCGTAGCGCGAGACCCGGCCGTAGGTGGGCTTGAGGCCCAGGCACCCGCACAGGGCCGCCGGCTGCCTGATGGAGCCCCCGGTGTCAGTGCCCAGGGCGGCCGCCGCCTGCAGCGAGACCACCGAGGCGGCCGCCCCGCCGCTGGAGCCGCCCGGCACCCTGGAGAGGTCCCGGGGGTTTCTGGTGGTCTTGAAGGCGGAAAACTCAGTTGAGGAGCCCATGGCGAACTCGTCGCAGTTGGTCTTGGCGACGACGACCGCCCCTGCCTCCCTGAGCCTCGCGACCACCGTGGCCTCGAAGACGGGCCGGTAGTTCTCCAGAATCCTGGAGCCCGCCGTGGTGGGCGCGCCCTTGAGGCAGAAGACGTCCTTGACCGTCACCGGGAGGCCGCGCAGGGGTCTGGCCGGGTCCGGGCCCGACTTGTCGGCCGCGGCCGCCTCCCCCATGGCCCGCTCCTCCAGAACGGCCAGGCAGGCCCCGACCCGCGGCTCGGTCGCCTTGATGCGCGCCAAAGACGAGGCCGTCAGCTCGACGGACGTGAATTTTTTGGCGGCCAGGCCGGCCGCGGCCTCGGCGAGGGTCAAACGGAAAAGCTCGCTCATGC
Source organism: Deltaproteobacteria bacterium (assembly GCA_031264015.1). GTDB lineage: Bacteria > Desulfobacterota > Desulfarculia > Adiutricales > Adiutricaceae > JAIRNQ01. Next base: position 16,046 of record JAISET010000015.1, read on the forward strand.
CCGGCCCCCCGAAAACAACGCGCGAAGCCCCCGGAGGCGCGGCTTCCCGGCCGCCCGGCGGTATTCGCGCGGGCGCGCTCCGAAAAAGCCCGGGAGGACGGGCCTGACGGCAAAACTTGGGATGCGGACCGCGGGGCTCATCAGAAAATCCTGGGGACGCTGAAGTAGCGGCCCACCCGCTCCGGGGCCTGGCCCAGGATGTCGTCCGCCTTGCCCGCGTCCCGGCGGGGCTCGTCCGGCCTGGGCGGCTGGGGCTCGATCATGGGGGAGTACATGGGCTCGACGCCCTCGGTCTCGGCCTCGTTTAAGATGGCCATGTAGTCGACGATCTTGGCGAACTCGGAGACCATGGCCGCCACGGGGTCGGCCGCCGCGGAGTCCGACTCGGGGCGTTCCGGGGGCTCGAGCCTGGCCAGCCCGACCACCGCCAGGACGGCTTTTTCGTCCAGTGGCATGCTAGTTCTCCTCCGGCCGGCCGACGGCCTCGAGCAAGGCCCTGGCGACGCCCTTGGGGTCGGCGGCCCCGCGGCTTTTGCGCATGACCTGCCCCACCAGAAACCCCATGATCTTTTCCTGGCCGGAGCGGTATTTGGCCACCTCCTCCGGGTGCGCCGCCACCACCTCGACGGCCATGGCGGACAGGGCGCCCCGGTCGGTGACCAGCAAAAGATTTTTTTCCCGGGCCAGCTCCTCGGGGTCCCGGCCCGAGGCGAACAGCTCCCCGAACATCTCCTGGACGGCCCGCCGGCCCAGGACGCCCTTGTCCAGGAGCTCGCCAAGCCTGGCCAGCCCCTCCGGGGCCAGGGGGGAGTCGGCGACGGCCAGGTCCTCTTTGAGGCAGGCCGGGAGCAGAAACTCCTCCATCAGAGACGCCGCCTTTCCGGGGTCGGGGAAGAGGGCCGTCGTTTTCTCGAAGTACTCCAGGGCCCCCCGGCGGTCCAGCAGCAGGGCCGCCTGCTCGTCGCGCAGCCCCAGGCCCGTCAGCCTGTCCCTGGTCTCCTCGACGGTGCCGGGGAGGGTCAGGCGGATGGCCTCGACGATCTCGGGGCCGACCCAGACCGGCGGCAGGTCTGGCTGCGGGAAGTAGCGGTAGTCGTGGGCCTCCTCTTTCGTTCTAAGCGTCCTGGTCTCGAGCCTGACCGGGTCGAAATGCAAAGTTTCCTGGAGGACGGGCTCGTTTTTCTCGTAAAGGGCGGTCTGCCTCATGACCTCGTACTCGACGGCCTTGCCGACGTGCCTGAAAGAGTTGAGGTTCTTGATCTCGCCCCGCACGCCCAGCTCCCTGGCGCCGACGGGCTTCAGGGAGACGTTGACGTCGCAGCGGAACTCGCCCTCCTCGAGACGCCCCTCGGTCACCTCCAAAAATACCAGGAGGGCGTGCAGCTTCTTGAGAAAGTCCACGGCCTCGCCCGCCGAGCTCAGATCCGGCTCGGTGACGATCTCGACCAGGGGCGTCCCCGCCCGGTTCAAATCCACCAGGGTGCGGCCCCGCCTCTCGTCGTGGACGCACTTGCCGGCGTCGTCCTCCAGGTGGATGCGGTTCAGGCGCACCGTCTTGACGCCTCCGGGTACTTCGATGTCGAGGCCCCCGCCCGAGCAGATGGGCGGGTCCAGCTGGGAGGTCTGAAAGCCGTTGGGCAGATCCGGATAGAAATAATTTTTTCTGGAAAACAGGGAGCGGTTGTTGACCCGGCAGCCCAGGGCCAGCCCGGCCTTGGCGGCCAGCTCCAGAGCCCTGCCGTTCATGCGGGGCAAGGCGCCCGGCTGCCCCGTGCAGACCTCGCAGATAAGCGTGTTGGGCTCGGCCCCCGGCTCCGTGGGGCAGGAGCAGAAGAGCTTGGTCCTGGTCTTCAGCTGGGCGTGGATCTCCAGGCCTATGACCGGCTCCATCGGCCTCACTGTTCGCACCTCTCCGCTCGCGCCCTGGTCATGCTGGCACCGCCGGACCTCCAAAATTACGTTTCCGGGAGCCTCCCCGGAGGAACCATCCCCGGAGGATCCCCCGCCGGAGGAGCCCCCGCGCCCGCCTTGTCCCCGGCGCCCCGTCAAAAGCCGGCGCCGGCGGCCCCGCCAGGCCGGGGCGGGAGCGGGGCGGCGGGAGGCGGAAAGCTCGTCCCGCCGGGAACTCCAGGAAGACAGCCAATATTAACCAAGCTGGCCGGGATAATCAATAGCCGGGCCGGGAAAGCGGCGGCCCCCCCCCGCGCCTGACACTCGCGCGGCCCGCGTCAGGCCCGGTGTTTTTCCTCCGCGCAAGAAACTAAAGACGGTTGACCTACTCTAAGGACAGACTATATTGTCATATTTTAGGTAAATTATCGCTTTAAAATTGTAAATACATTCATAATTTTCTATCTAATATAATAAAACTTCCTCTAATAATCATTTAGTTATACTTTATCAATTTTTATCAAGCTAATTCGTTATAGTTATGTTACCTTTGTGAAGCAAAAATTTTTTTATAAATTTACAAGCCCGTCTGAAGTCAAGGCGCGCCCCCGGGCGCGTCCCCCGAAATCGTTTAGACGACCGTCAACGAGGGCGTGTCGTTGCCGGAAAGGAAAAGAGACTATAATATTTGACAAAGCAAGGCCAAAGTCCACCGTCATTCAACTGTCCGGAGAACATTAGACGTGATTGTCGGCCGACCGGGCCGGCCAGCCTCCCGCCGCCAAAACTCCCGTCCCCGGGCCGTCCCGTCGTCAAAACCCGGCGCCCCCCGGGCCGGCTCAGAGCTTCCGGCCGAGCAGGGCCCGGGCCAGCTCCTCGGAGCGGACGTCGGCCAGACGGAGCATGGTCCGGCCGAAAAGCGTCGCGCGGGCCCGCCAGCCGAGCCCCCGGCCGCGCATGTCCAGGGAGCGCCGCACCCTGCCCGCGTCGTCCAGCAAACCCAGCAGGCTTTTGTGGACGACCACCAGGGCCAGGGAGGTTTTCAGGGCCAGATCCTGACCGAGGACCGGCCGCGAGAGCCGCAGCCAGGCCCGCCCCAGCTCCAGGGGCGTCCACAAAAGAACCACCAGCAGCCCCAGGCAGAACCAGACGGCCAGCTGGTCGGGCCGGATCGGGGAGGCCAGGCCGAGGAGGACCATGTAGAGGGCCAGGGTGGTGAAATACAGCCACATGCCGGCGGCCGTCCTGACCAGCCTCTCGCGGTCGGGGCGGCCCAGGGCCAGGCCGGCCGCCAGGACCAAAAGAACGACGGCCGCCCGAGGGCAGATCCCCGGACGCAGATAGGCCAGCAGGGCGAGCAGCCAGTCCGAAATCAAAAAAACGCCGGCCCCCGGAGCCCGCAGCGCCCGACGCAAGACGTCCCGGGCGCGCCCGCGCGGACGTTTTCCAGTTAGTTTTCCGGCCCGGCCGCCGGACGGTCCCCCGGGCCCCGGCCCGCCCGTCCGGGCGCCTTTCCCCCCCACCGCCTACTGCCGGGCGCGCCGGGCGGCCTCGATGGCGGCGTCGATCTGGCTCAGGGTCCCCCGGTAGTTGGAGACGACGGCCTCGTCCTCCCCCAGGCCGGCCGACGTCTCCACCGCCCGGGCCGCCAGCTCCCTGGCCTCCTCCAAAGCCCCCCCGTCCAGGAGAAGCGCCCAGGCGACGTTGTTGGCGGCCGCGGGCAGTCCGCCGTCCCGCCAGGCGCGGCGCCAGCGGGTCATGGCGGCCCCGGCGTCCCCCTTCTGGTAGAGGACGTTCCCCAGGCCGAGGCTGGCCAGGGGCAGGGGCAGGGACGCCCGGTACTCCCGCTCGGCGATGTCCAGCTCCCCGTCCCGCTCGTAGGCCAGGGCCAGGTCGAGGTGCTCCTCCTTGCTGAGTGGGTCGCTGACGACGTTTATTTTCGGGAGCCAGCCGCAGCCGCCTAAAATAAGAAGAAAGAGGCACGACAGGCGGAGGAGGGCCGGAATGAGGAAAAAAGCGGGCCGGGCGGCGGACGGGGGAAAGACGGGGGGGGCGGGTCTTTTTCCGGGGCCCTTTGCCCGCGCCGGGGCAAGACCCAAGCCCGCGCCGGGCCCGAGGCGATCGTCCGCCGGGGGGGGGAGGAAGGCCATCTCAGCGCTCCCAACCCATGACGGGCGTCTGCTCGACGGGCTCGGCCGGCTCGACGACGGCGCGCCCCACGGGCTCGGAAGCGTCCCGCCCGGCCGCCGTCCGCCCCTCGGCCGTCCGTTCGGCGCCGGTCCCGCGTCCGGGCGCCGAGGCCCCCGGCACGGTGGCCGGGCCCTCGAACTCCGCCCCGCCGTATCTGGCGCCGGCCACGGGCTGATCCTCGGGGAGGGGGACCACCGGCAGCCTGGCCGGGACGCCGATGTGGCCCTCGGAAATGCCCGCGCCCCGGGAATTGCCGCCCTCGAGGACCTCGTGGGACTCGAAGTCGGAGAGGTCGTCGGACTCGTTCCCGGAGCCGTGAGTCGTTCCTCCGCCGGCCGCGCCCCGGCTTCTGCTGGTCATGTTGAGGATGGGCTCGGAGGCCACGGGGTACGGGGAGGGCAGGTCGGCCCCCTGCAGGGCGGCGGGCATCATGGCGTCGGGCAGCAGGCCCGCGGGCACCGCCACCGGGGAGGGGGAGGGGGAAGCCCCGCCGTCGGCCGGAGGCTCCGGCGGGGGGCCGGCCAGGGCCTCGGAGACCAGGGGCAGGCCGCCCTTGGTGACCGCGGGGTAGTCCGCCCCGACCGGGAAGCCGCGGCCGCCGGGCGAGCCGGAGTAGTCGTCGGTGACGAGGGGGGCGGGGTCGTCCGGCGCCGGGGGGGCCGGGGCCGCCTTGTCCCCGGGGGCGCGGACGACGATGGCGAAGTTGCCGGAGCGGAGCCAGGCGGTCAGAAGCCGCGACCAGGGGATGATCTCGTGCTCGACCAGACCGGAGTTGACCACCAGGCCCTCGGGCCCGTAGCCCAGGGCGACCACGAAGTGCCCCTTGCGCGCCGGCCCGAAAGCCGACTCCAAAAGCAAAATGACCGGCCTCTGCATGGTGATGTGGTCCAGCAGGTCGTCGGGGCTCATGGCCGAGAAGGAGGCGTCCAGACCCCTGCTTCTGGCGTAGAGGACCATGTCGGGACCCAGGGCGCCCCTGAGATCCTCCCGCTGCACGGCCGCGGCCACCTCGTCCATAGTGGCGGGCGTCCCCTGGTAGGTCATGACCGCGGCCAGGGTGGAGGGCCCGCAGTGGCTGCTGTCGTCCGGCATGAAGGGCACCCCGGCGATCAGGCGGTTGTGCAGGGGCGCGCTGAAGACCTCGGGGGCGGGGCGGGCGGACTCCGACCCCGGCCCGATCGGACCCAGGCAGGCGGGCGCGAGCAGGGCCAAAAACAAAAGGGCCGGGGCGAGCCGCCAAAACCCCCGGCTAAATATCCCCGCGTCCGCCTCTAGTCTCATTTCTTCCCCCGACCGGGCGCCGCCGTCCGACCGGCCGACCGGCGGGGCCCGGAAATCACCGGCCGCCGTCCGGACCGGCCGCCGGACGGGGCGAACAATTTAAACTGCCGAAATCTTGGACAGGCCCGAAAGCCCCGTCAAATAATAGCACCAATCGGCCCCCGGTTAAAGACGGCCGGACGTCGGGCGCGCCGGGGGGGACGGTTTGCAGACAAACTCGGGACCGCTGGCGCGCTTTGGCCTGGGACGGCGGGCCCGACAACGGCATGAGCCGGACGTCGGGCGCGCCGGGAGGCGGGGAAAAAACAGACTCGGAAAAAACGGGCGTCGAGCCCGGCGGGCGGGCCCGCTATTCGCGCGAAAACAACGGGGCTTTTTCAGGCGGCCGGGGCGAATTTTTGTCAAGGCCGTCTGAAAACGCCCGGCCGGTCAGGATTTCGGCTTGAGGTCCTTGCCGGCCGAGAAGGCCCTGGCCACCCGGGGGCCCAGCTTGTGGTAGTTCCCGTCGGCGCCGAAGACCAGCGGGTCGGCCTTTCGCATGTCTATCCCGCCGTCGGCGGCCACCTCCCGGTCGGCCTTGACGTCGACTATCTCGCCTATGAAGAGAGTGTGGGTGCCCAGCTCATGGGAGGCATGCAGCCGGCACTCGGCGACCACCGGGCACTCGCCCACGTACGGGGCCTCGACCAAGTCGCTTTTGACGGCCGTGAGACCGGCCTCCTTGAACTTGTCATGGTCCTTTCCGGAGACGATGCCCGCGAAGTCCGTCTCGACGGCCAGCCTCGCCGGCGGAAAACTGACGGTGAAGGCCTTGTTTTTGAGGACCCCGGCGTGGGTCCACCTCGGCGGCCGCACGGAGACGGCGACGAGGGGGGGCTCGGAGCAGACTATGCCGCCCCAGGCCGCGGTCATGACGTTCGGGCGGCCGTTGGCGTCGTAGGTGCCGACCAGAAAAGCCGGCATCGGCAGGGCCAGGGTCCTCGCCCCCAGGGAAACCTTCATCGCGTCGCCTCCAATCGAGTCAGGATTGACGGAAAAACAGAAAAAAAGCGGAGTCGGGTCAGACGGCGGGGCGGGCCCGGCGTTTGCTCCCGGGGTAGCCGGCGGGCGCGGGCCCGTCGCCGATCTCCTTACGGTCGGCCGGACTCAGCACCCCCACCGTCCCGGCCTGGCCGTCGTAGCCGCCGGAGGCCGCGACGCGCCCCGCCCGCATGTTGGCGACGGCCCTGGCCAGCAGGGGGCCCCCGAAAGAGCCGACGTCCTCCGCGGGCGTCTCCATCAGGAGTTTGAACTCGCTCCCGAACTCGCCCACAAGGGCCAGGTAGGCCTCCCTGACGGCCATGGTCTGGACGCCCCTGCCCAGAACCTGGGAGAGGACCTCCATGAGCGGCACCAGGTGCCAGTCGGGGGGCCCGCCGCCCGGCGCCTCCTCCCGGTCGGCCAGGTCGAGCACGCGGCTGAGGACCCCGACGGTGAGGGGCTTCCCGCAGACGGGGCAGATCCCCCGGCACTCTTTGGTCCGGGCCGGGGTCAGGGCGGGCCCGCATTTGACGTGCCCGTCGAGATGGTACTTGCCCTCCTCCGGAAAAAACTCGACCGTGCCGGCCAGAGATTTTCCCCCCAGGAGCGCGGACTTGACCGAGGCCCAGGAGACGTCGCCCCCCATGACCGTGGCCTCGCGCCCGAGTTTTTCGGGGCTGTGGGCGTCGGAGAAAGAGACCAGGGCGTAACGGTCCAATTTGGAGACCAGGCGGTTCATCTCCGGGTCGCTGGAGAGCCCCGTCTCCAGGGCCGTCACCCGCCCGCTTAAATCGCCGAAGCACTCCTCCACCGAGTCGAAGCCGCTTTTGGACCCGAAGATGGAGAACCAAGGCGTCCAGACGTGGGCCGGGACGATTTGTATCTCCGGGTCGACGGACAGGGCCACCTCGGTCAGGGTCCTGGCGCTCAGGCCCAGGATTGGGCGGCCGTCGCTTCTAATGTTGCCCATCCGGTCGAGCTTCTCGCTCAGCTTCCTGGCCGTCCTTAAATTTGGCGCGGCCAGCAGCAGGTGGACCTTGCGGGTCCTGCCGTCCTGTTTATAAATCAGGCTGATCTCCCCCGTCGGCAGGAAGGCCGTCCCCCCGGGGTTCCCGGCCAGATGACAGAGGCCGTCGGGGCCCTCGGCCAGGGACTCCTCCAGGACGTCCAGCCAGCCCGGGTGGACCATGTCCCCGGTGCCCAGGAGGCCTATGCCCTTGAGGGCGGCCCACCGGGCCATGACCGCGGGCTCCAGAGACTTGGAGGTGGCCCTGGAAAAACGGGAGTGAACGTGCAGATCGGCGAAAAAACGACTCATCCGGACACCGGCGACCAGGCGAAAAAAGAAACCAAGGGGAGAAAAAAAGACCTGGCCGGACAAAGCCGGGCCGGATCGAGCGGACCGGGCGCGGCATGACCCGCCTGATCGGACAAGACAAGACCGGGCTAAAACGGTCGGGAACGAAAATCGAGGGACGGCCCGATGTTTTTAAAGGCGCGGATTGTCAGTTCTGTCGGAGCAAAATTAATAGTGATAATAATAATAGCGAAATTATGACTTAAACATGAATAAATTGTTGAGAAGATGAAAATTTAACCACGCGCCTAAATGACAAGGCCGCTTAAATTCGAACTGATGACACCGGGCGGATTAAAATCCGACAATTTTAGATCCGGCCCGCCTGGAGATCCCGGGCCTCCGGGGGGAGGGGTTTTCGTCCTCCTCGTCCCCCCCCCGCTTCACCACGCTTCCCCTCACTTAAACTCATTTCCCGCCGCTTCCCCTCACTTCTCCAGCATCTCGTCGACCACCGCGGACAAAAGCGAGCTGCGCTCGGAGAGCCAGCTCGAGCTTCTCAACCCGAAGAGCTCGCAGGTTTTGCCGAGCAGGTCGTAGACGGAGGCGTTCTTGGGCAGATCCCCGGGGAAGCCCACGGCGATCTTGAAGCCGTTGACGACCACGACGGCCTGGCCGGCGGCTATCTCGGAGTCGTCCGCCACCTCGGCGAGCTTCTGCATGACGGCGACGGCGATCTTGACCTTGGGCCACTCCTCCGCGGTCGGGACTCGTCCGGCGTCGGGGGAGTCCAGCACCCTGGCCCCCAGGATCATGGCGCCCCGGGCCAGGGGCATGGGCTGGCGGATCTCCACCGAGCGGGCCAGGATGCTGCCGTCCAGCCAAACGGTCACGGCCAGGGGGTGGCTCTGGTTCAAAAAGGGCATGGCCGCGTTGTCTCTGGGCTGCCTGACCGTCCTCGACTCCGTCAAGGCGTCCAGCGGCTCCCTGGCCAGGGCCACCAGGTAGTTGAGCTCCCTGGCGCCGAGCCTCCTGGCCGCCTCCGCCTCCACCTGGGCCTTGAGGCAGGTGGCCGCGACGCAGAAGAGGACCAGGACGAAGACGAAGCCCAGGGCCACCACGCTCATCTGGGTTTTGATGAGCCTGCTCTCCCGGCGGAGACGCTCCGAACAATTATGACCGCCCGTCAGCATGATCAACCTCGCTTCCGCCCCCGGCCGGAACTCGCGGGGGGCCCTGGCCCCCTCTTTTCCCCGGGGCGCCTTTGCTCCGCGCCAGCCGCCCGAGCCGGGGAAAGCCCCGGCCCTGGCGCGCGTTTCCCGGACTCGAGGCCGGAACGGCGCGTCGGGGGCGACCGTCGTCGGCGTCCCCGTCTTTCACCCGCGTAAAATTTGGTTTGTGTGTTTTTTTGGTTTTTTAACGCGCATGTTTTATTTTTTTTGCGCTCTTGGTTATAATTTTTTGGCTTTGGCGCGTCAGATTTTTATTTTGTTTGTTTTTCACCTGCCCGTTTTAGTTTTTGCATGTTTTTTTAATTTTTTATGTTTTTGCAGCTTCAGTGTCTCCCGTCCAGGCGTTCCCGCGCCTGCCGGAACGTCTTTTCTCTTCCCGGCCCCCCTCCCCAGTCTCCCGACTCCGGGGCCCTCAGACGTGGATGAACCGTCCCTCCACCACCTCCAGGCAGGTCAGCGGGCCCCCGAAGACGGCGCCGGTGTCCAGGCCGACGCGGCCGGTCTTGACGTAGGGGGCCTTGAAGGGGGTGTGTCCGAAGACGACGGTCTTGCCGAAGTCGTAGGCCGAGTCGATGAACTCGTCTCTGATCCAGAGGAAGTCGTCCTCGGACTGGTCGTCCAGGGTCAGCCCGGGCCTCATGCCGGCGTGGACGAAGATGTGGCGCTCGGTCTCGTGGAAGAGGACCAGATCCTCGTAAAACTTGATGTGCGAGGAGGGGAAGGGGGAGTTGTTGGAATAGCTGCGCATGGTCCAGGCCACGCCGTTGGAGGCCAGTTGCAGCTCCGTCCTGCCGAAAATAAAGTTGGTGAACATCTGCTCGTGATTGCCCTTCAGGGCCACCACTCTCTCCCGCCAGCGGGATTTAAGCTCCAGGACTTTCTCCACCACCCCGTAGCTGTCTGGCCCCCGGTCTATGTAGTCGCCCAGGAAAACCAGCTCCTCGTGGTTCTCGGGCCGCCAGTCGATTTTCAAAAGGAGCTGGTCAAGCTTATCCCGGCAGCCGTGGATGTCCCCCACGGCGAAGATGCGACGCTCCATGCTTCCCTCGACGGGAGCCGGGAAAATCCCCGCCCCCTGGCTCCGACCTGCGGGCCCCGGCTCCGGCCCTCGGGGCGCGACGCCCAGGGGACTGGCCTCCGGTCGGAAATGTGAGAATTATACCGCAATTGTCGTAAAAAACAACGACCTGCCGGCAACAGTTTAACACAATGGGCCAAAGGATATAAATTTGATGTCCGCCCGGGGCGCGGACAAACCGCGTCCGAGGTTGAGATCAGCTTGGATAAAACGCTAAAGCAGCAAAATTATAACATTGTTTAATCTTTTTTATTGGATATTTATCTAAATTACATCTTTTTGCCTTCCATCCCCTCCCCTCCCGCGCCTCCCGGAAGCCGTCCCGCCCCGGATTGCTTTCAGCTCGATTTTTGGGCAGGCAGACTCGCAAGAAGATTTTAGAATTTTTCGTGATGTTTTGACGCGGCCCGGATTTTTTCAGGGAGCAAAGCGGCGCGGCGGGAGGGGCCGCAAGGGCGGAGGAGGCGGCCGGGAAGGGGAAAAAGTATTTTTTTGACCTGTTTCCAGAGATTTAATGGGATGAGACTGCTCCCCGCCCGGAAAGGAGCAGTTTCAGGTGACAAAAAGTTACACAAATTTAACCGGTTAGACGACGACTCTTGGAGACGGCGATATTTAGTGTCCCAAAACGTCTTGGGCAGGGGAAAAGAGGCGAGTTTGCAAAGAATATTTTCAGAAAGCGGAGTTTCGGGGCGAACGGGCGTTAGGCGGGGGTTGGGGAAAAGTCGCAAGGCCGGCGGCCCCGGCAGGTCGGCCCGAGGCCCGCCAGCCAGGCTGGGCCTCCTCTCAGCTGCTCGAGGGCACCGTGGCGTCGTTGACGTCTATCCTGATGCCGCCGGTGGTCACCGTGTTCGCGGCGCTGGTGGAGTAGGTGTAGGTCGTCGAGCTGGGGGTCCTGTGGTTCAAAGAAAAGGTGAACGTCGGGGGATCCGTGCTCAGGACCAATGTTATCGTGCCGTAAAAGATGTTCTTGTCGATGACCAGCCCGGCTTCCCGGACCAGCACGCCATAGTCGGTGGTGTACTCGCCGGTGTACACATACTGCGCCTCCTGGGCCACGGCCACGGCATGGTAGGCGTTCTGGGCCACCGTGTCCATGGCCGACTTTCTGTATCTGGCGAACTGGGGCACGGAAATGGCCGCCAGCACGCCCAAAATGGCGACGACGATCAAGAGCTCGATTAGGGTGAAACCCCCGCGCCGCCGTTGACAATTCAGCTTCAACATAAAAACTCCTGCGATTTCAGACCATTAGACGAAAAACCCGGTCTTCGGGCCGTCCCGACACCCTGGTTGTTTGCAAAAACCCCGCCAGCAGCCCCGGAAGCCGCCGGCCCGGCCGGGCGCCGCCCCCCGGCCCCCGGAAAAACCCCCGGAAACCCGGCCGCCGACTCCGGCTTTCAGCGGCCCCCCGCCAAGGCGGCCCCACTAGAAACTTGCTATCAAAGAGCACAAAGTGCGCGTGCTTAATGTGCGCTCACTCTTAATTATGACGTTTTAAACGCCAAAAAACACCGTCAGTTCGCTACTTTGAACTGCGGGCACAATAAAAATATAATCTGTCTTCCATCTTTGGTCAAGTCCCTTTTCCTTTTTGTAACTAAAAAAACTTCTTAAAATCAACATTTTAATCTTCCGCCCCTGGACGGCCTCCCCGAGCATGCCCTTCGGGCCAGTTTTCCCCTCCCCGTTCCAAGTCATTCCCGACAACCGGGTGAGACGGCCCGACCAGTCAGGAGGGAGGGCCGGCCCCGCGGGCGGCAAAAAATCCTTGACTAACAAGACCCGAGAGGCGATACTTAAAAGCCGTTGTCTCCCGAAAACCCGACTCCGGCGGCCGTTTTGTCGGTCGCGTGGTCGTCTTCACACTCGAGACAGAAAAAAAACCTGGACGGAGGCCCCGGGTCACCTTTTCAACTCCCCCGCCAGTTTGGCGGGACGCCGGCCAAGGCCGCCATAATTTGCGGACTCCAGGCGTGACAGTGTCGGGCGGTTAACTCAGCGGCTAGAGTGCCGGCCTTACAAGCCGGGAGTCGGAGGTTCGAATCCTCTACCGCCCACCAAAAAAAATGCGGAAAACCATAATGACCGACAGCCCTTGAATAAAAGGACTTTCAGTCTTTTTATTGAAGCATCAGCATCTAATTAAGTACCAATAAAAAAAATAAAATTCTAAAATTTATTTTTATTGCATGAAATAGTACAATGTATAATTTAATAATATTTTCAAACACATTTAATTATTTTTTATAGAAAATACAAATTAAATTTTAATTATAATATATAAAGTAGTCATTATGAATTTAAAAATAAATTTTAAGATGGTCTTTCGGCAGCACTTAGTCTTTCCCCAACAGTTCAATGGAGAGTTGCCCGAAATGCCTCAAGCCTTGTTAGAATTGTCGGACCGTCCTCTTTAGTATAATCGGTTTCAATTCTGATAAACTTGAGTCCCGACTCCTTGATTTTCTTCTCCAGGACCATGCTCTCCAAGTCGAATGGATGACAGCCCTTGAGAACGTGAAAGACGACCCCCCGAATTATTTTTAAGCGTTCGGGGGAGACAATACCATTTATTCGGCGATCGTCGTCAGCAAAAGTCGGACACAGGCAACCCAGATGATATCGCTGTGCGAGAGCCTTCGTCACCCCGTCCTTGGTGTCTTCTGCCAGGTGGGTCGGGCCGGGCAAAACTCTCTCCGAAGAGCATAAATCGTCCATAACCACCCGCAACCCTGCTTCTTCTATTAATCTCGGAATCTTGAAATTTGGAAAGACAATAGGGGAACCGGCTAAAAAAATAGGCGGGAAAGATAAATCAGCAGAATTTGAAAAGTTTGAACTTAACTTATCTAATAATTTTCTAACTTTAACCGTCCAATTAGCAACTAAATCCATAAGAAATGAACCTGACACGACTAAAAACCAGATCTCAGGTATCTTTCCTCTTCTCTTTAATTCAATTAGATCTGAAATGGCAAGGAAAGCCTCACGATAAAGAGCGATGGAGGTGTTTAAGCTCTTTCGAGTGAGAGCCGCGCCGGAAACTTTGCTCAAAAAATTGGAAAGAGAACGCACTTCCGCCAGCCATGCTTCCATCGACTCAAGGCTATTTTTTATCCTCGGACTGTTGATATTGTGAGTCGGAGCCGCCTTCAGGCCCACCAAAGACATCAGATCACCAAACCTGGTCACCCAATCGCAAGTGGATGGAACGACATAGCCGGCGAACTGTTCTCCCGAGTCGCTCGAACCACCTAACTGGCTGACTGAGATTGAGCCAAGAGTCGAGCGCAACATGGGACACATGACCGGTGGCAAATAGGAAGAGGCCAGTCTTTCAGTGCTCACATGACCGCCGGTCAGCCGCAGAGGCTGCAGACCATGGGCGTCGTAGAGTTCCAAAGGGGACGAAAGACACATGACGGCCATCACTGGTCTTGCCACCCTTAACGGCACCGCCATTGGCCCTTCCCCCAGGAGGGAAAGAAAATACTCATACTCTGGAAGATAATCGGGTCTGTTTCGGAGAAGTTCGGCTTCTTTCTGATTCTCCAATTCCTTTGCGTTGACGGTCCGAAGACGGAGCCGCTCCGTTCTGTCATCTAATGCCACGAAAGACCTCATGATATTTGAGCCATGTGGGAACGATATTTTTAAATTTCATTTTTTCACATAGCTTCAATAAAGAAACCACCAAGTATATTTATCGGCAGGCGCTCAAAGCAGCCCCAAAAGCGACCGTATATTGAGGATTCGCAAGAACGTTGACATTGATCATCAACTCGTCTTCAAGCGCGGCAATCAAGCCTGGATCCTGAGACGGTCCCCCGTCAATATAAATTTCACCTGTGGTGTTTCGACCGACAAGATTTGATATCCTTCGCGCCACGGAAATATGAAAGCCCTTGATAATCGCCCCCCTGTCGACACCTTTAGCCAAAAGAGAGACTATCTCAGATTCGGCAAAAACAACACAAGTGCTGTTTAATTCAACAGTGCCGCCGGAAGCAAGCCCCTGAGGACCAAATTCTTCAAGGGATATGTCTAAAATTCTCGCGACTTGTTCGAAAAAACGGCCTGTCCCGGCCGCGCATTTGTCATTCATCTTAAAATCGACCACCTGGCCATTATCTGCAAGACGTATGACTTTTAGGTCCTGGCCTCCGATATTGACTATTGTCCGACAACGCCCCTCGCTAAGTCTGTGAATTCCAAGGGCGTTGGCTGAAATTTCATCGAGAAATAAGTCAAGTCTTTATCATTCAAAAAAAGTTTTTTGTTCATGTATTTTTGAACGTTCAAAAAAAAACGTTTTTTGTTCATATGCTTTTGAACGTTCAAAAAAACGTTTTTTGTTCATATGCTTTTGAACGTTCAAAAAAAACGTTTTTTGTTCATGTGCTTTTGAACGTTTCTGAATAATATTCTTTATTATCTGCTATTTCAATGTTCAAGGAACGTTTTCTGTTCGATTTTTGCGAACGTTCAAGGAACGTTTTCTGTTCGATTTTTGCGAACGTTTAAAAAACGTTTTCTGATCAGGCTATAAATTTTTTTCAAAATGTCAAAAATAGGTTGTCCTGCGCCAGATTTTGTTGGTAAAGTTAAATCAAGGCAAAGTTTCAAGCCATTCCACCCATCTCGGCCAACCCGCCACCCCTCAGAGCCATTCAAAAGCCTCCAAGACATCCGGGAACCAGGCCTTGACAAGCCCTAATTTTCGATTTTTTTCACACCTGATTACCATACTTTTTCCTACCCAATCTTCTATATTTTTTTGCAAAATCTATTTCCCTCAGACCTGCTGAATATTCTCAGATTCATACTGCGGGATTTGGAGGGATTTTTCAAAAGCCCGCCGACTCTCCCCGAGAGTTGGCCGCCGCCGGCCGACGCAAGTTGAAGCGCATTGCAAAAAGGTGGCAGCTATTTTTATTTTTGAAGTTTTTTACTGTCATGTTTACCTAATTTAGGTCTCAAAAGACCATAATTAGAAAACATATACTGGCCGATCAGACCTACCAGCAGCACCTGGAAATGCTATGAAAAAAGGTTACCATTGTGGCTCACTTTGCTACGGCAAAAGTGTACCACCCATTAAAAAAAATGCTACACAAAATGGTACCACCATAATTTAATAAATTTTAAATCTAATCGAAATAAATTTAAAGTAAAATTTGATTTTAAAACTTTGTTAATAGTTAAATTAATTTTATGATTCAATTTTGATTAAAAAATTTATATTGTTACAAAATTATATTAATTGTTAAAGTATTGAACAGCCGCGTGGCGGAAGGCGATCACGCCGGCGCTGCTGGCCATGTTCGGCATAGACATATCGAACATCAGGCTGGACTCGACCGGCGTGGAGTCCAACATCGCGAATCTCCCGAGGCGCGGCCTCTTCAAAACTGTCATCGTCGTCTTTCTGAAGGAACTCAAAACCTGCTGCCCCGATCTCTACGAGAAGCTGGACGGCAGGCTCAAGCCCCGGATACGACGTCGAAAACAAGAGAGGATACGACTTCTTCGGACTGATGGAGCCCCCCGAAAGGCTTACCTGCCTCGCGGAAATGGCGGATGACGCATGGACGCCCGCTGCGACGGCCGCGAGCGACGAAAGCGTGTCCTGCCTCGGGGCGACCCCGGTTCTGCCGAAGCTGCTCGCGGACCAGTGCGACGTCGTTCCGTTAGCCGACGGCGTGCCGCCGAAGGCCGTCCCAAAGGACCCGAAGGACGTTTCGCCCGACTCCCTGCAGAGCCCGTTCGACGTCGCGGCGACTTGCTGCGGGGCAAAGCGCAAGAGAGGCTGCAGGCTCCAGGTCGCCGAGACGTGCTCTCCGGTCAGGAGGAGCGACCTGGACGACCCGAAGCCGAACCTCGTCGTGCGCGCGGCAGTCGAGGGGGCGCGCGCGAGCGACGCCCACGCGGTGCAGGGACTCGCGGGCAGCCTGGAGGGGCTGTGGGAGGAGCTTGAGGGGAAAACCGGCGGGAAGGCGCGCGCGGAGGTCTGCCTGGCTGACAACGCCCGCCATGACAGCGAGAACGCGGCGCTCGCCGAGAGCAAGGGCATCGACCTGATCCGGCCAGCGAACAACGGCCGCCTGACCGTCCCGCCGCGCGACGGCGTGCCGGAGAATGACGTCAGGTTCGGCCTGGCCGGTTTCAAGCCCGACGGGCGCCGAAATCGTGACGGAATGCCCGCAAGGAGTGAAGCCTGAGATTACGACGCGCAAAGGAGGCAAAGGCTGCGTCGCCCATTTCGACTGCGAGGCCTGCCTTGCCTGTCAGAAACGGAGTCGGCGCCCGGCAGAAATCCTGAAGACGGTCGCGAGCCTGCGTCACACGTTCGTTTCGATGGACGCCGCCCAACGCCGCGCCGCGAACGGGACCCCGGATAGAAGGAAAAAGCGCCGCCGGCGCGGAGGCATCGAGGCGCTCTTCAGCCTGCTGAAACGAGTGCGCGGCATCCGCAGGCTGAGGATGCGCGGGCTCAAGAACGTGGCGGCGGCGCTCCGTTCCAGGCTGCTCGGGCTGAACATCGACAGGGCGCGGGCCTGCATGCAGGCGCGGGCCAAGAGCCGGAACAAGGCGGCCTGAGCCGGCGGCGAGGCGGAATGCCCGTAAGCGTCCGGGCGGCCTCGCCTTGAAGACGGCAGGAAGGAGGTCCCTGCAAGACTGCGGCAAATCGAGGCTCAAGCGACGGGTTCAGACCTGGCTCCGCGGAGCCGTCGCCGGACGCCCGCAAGCCGTAAAGCCCGTGATTGCGAAATGTAAAGGAGGACGTCGCCGCGCGGCCCGTTTCGATCGCCCGGCCTGTCCGCGCCGGAGCCGTCGCCCGGCGAACGTCCTGCCGGCGGCACGCGTTCGTTTCGGCGCCCGCCGCCCCGCCCCGCTACGCGAACCTGTCGCGGGAGCCGCTCGGCGCCGGACCCGGGCGAGGATGAGAAAGTGACCGCCGCCGCGACGGAGGCGCTTTTCAGTCAGATCAACGGGGGGGCGGCATCCGCTCCGAAGGCGCGGGGCTCAAGAACGTGGCGGCGCCGCTCTGCTCCTGGCCGGCCGGACAGAGCATCGACGGGGGGCTGGGGGCAGACATACGGGAGCGGGCCAAGAACCGACGGGAGGCGGAGAGGCCCGTGACGGGGTTCGGGCGGCCTGCCCTGAAAGGTGACAGTTGGGAGGTCCCTGAAGACCGTGGAAAATAGAGGTCCAAAGCCCTGTATTCCGGGCAAGGGGCATCATGCGCCTGCAAGCTCTCGGCATTAAAGAAGGCGTGTCCCTTGAACTTGGTCATGCGGCAACTCTGCCAGGGCCGTTGGCGCTGCCCCCGGAGCCACTTTTCTCGACTGGGAGAGTTTTTGCATCGGACTCATGCATGACCGGTGGGCGCGTATGGCAGGAGGAGGGTCAGAAGGCGGACATCGCTAAAGCTCAATGCCGGTTCTTATAATCTCGTTGACGAAGGGATTGTCGCTATCCAAGTCAGAGGTCGAGAACCCCAGCGGTTCAATCCCCAATTTGAAACCTCGAGTTAAAAGGATAAGTTGCGTTCCGCACTCGAAGATTTCATCGTCCGATGAGCCGTGGAAAAAGAACGCGATATCAACATCGCTCAATTCATGCGCTGTACCCTTGGCGTATGAGCCGAATAGATACGCCCTATCTATTGGCATTACGGCCTTAACTGCGGCGGCGTATTTTCTGGCTTTGGCTCTGACGGTTTCAATGTCTGCAGCCATGCGAATGCCTCCTTGGTCAGGGTGAACAATCTTAACGCTTCAGGTAGCGTTGCCTTTTCGGAAATTAATTGTTTATAGTCAGGATACCGTTTGTTAACGGCATATTTTGACAGCTCTGCGAAAAACTCCCTTGTCTCTTTGGGAATATGTGCGGGTATTTTGTCTTCAATGAGCTCGATAAGCGTTTGAATATTATGGGTAAACAGAATGCTGTTGAAGCCAAGATACATGCCGACCAAACCCTTTGCCAACTTTTCGATCGACTGCTGGCACGTGGACAGAACGTAAAACCAACGGCTTGTAGCGAACATGTGTTCCGCAGTAGTTAGATCGTATCGGGCATCGACCAGCCAAAACTGATATTTTTCCTCCGGTCCCATGAAACCCCCTTGCCTGAATCGCGTCTTGGTCCGGTAGGACGGCATAAACATCATCTGAGAGTACCATATACTTAAATAAGGATGATTGCAAGCATAGTAGGCACAGCAATATCCGACATCTTCATTTCGGATAGCGTGCCCTGTGGTCCGGATCATTTTACACTTTTATCCGCTGACCTCACGAGAAGGGCGGTGCTCATGGTTTTCTGTCCGGGCCCTCCGGGACACGGAGGCCTTGCAGGGACGCGGCTCAGTTGGTAGGGTGGTGCGTCAGAAATGCAGGGGCCAGGGGTTCGAGCCCCCTCATCGCCACCATTTCATAGTCCGAACAGGACCATAAAAGCCCGAATGCCTTGATATATAAGGGTTTTTGGGCTTTTGCTTTGGAGAGGCCAAGTCCCCGGAAGTCCGCTTTGTACCGTTGACAGCCAGGCGGTTTTACGGTATTATTTACGGTATCAACAGCCGGGAAGGAGGCGGTACCGTAATGGCCCTGAAAGACCTGGAAATCAGGAACCTCAAGTGTTAACACCAAGTCATTTGTCCTAAAACTGCCAGGACAATTTGTCTAAAACTTGCCAAAAATCCTTGATCAAGTGGTAAAAACCCCCTGTTTTTTCAGGCAACCTGGACGAAGGGGGGTTGACAATCTAGCGGTCAGCCAAAAAATTGCCGCTAGAAAAAATCAAAGGGCATGTTTTTGATTGTTACTAATCTTAGTGTGAATACTTCTCAATAAAAATCGCCATGCGCAAGTATTTTTTCCAAAATCGAGGTGTCATGATCATAATTTGATCAATTACTGGCATTTTCTATCCACTTTATAAGGCCATTGCCCTATTTTTTCTGGCCTGTCGATGCAGATATCCATCGACTCGCTGTATATTTAATGCTAAAGCCTTTAAAATGATCTTTTGGTGAACTGATCGTCTGCCTCTGACTCGTAATCGTTTCATGCCCACGTAATCGTTTCATGCCCA
>JAISET010000159.1 GCA_031264015.1 Deltaproteobacteria bacterium
TTCTAATAAATTATCATTTAATATAATTAATAGAAAGTATATGGAAAGATATTAAAAAATATGTGTAAATTGTAAAATAATACTAAAAATAAGATAATTATTTACTAATATGTGAGTAAGGTATATAACGGCATTTGTTCGGTTGTCAACCAGTGTCAACAGGCTCTCATCGGGCCTTAGAATCAACTCCGCGGCCGACGACGCCGCCGGCCTGGCCATCAGGGAAATGATGCGCGCGGACGTCGCCACCATGAACCAGGGCATCAGAAACACGGCCGACGCCGTCAGCATGATCCAGACCGCGGACGGGGCTTTGGGCGTCATCGACGAGAAGCTGGTGCGCATGAAGGAGCTGGCCGAGCAGGCCGCCACCGGCACCTACACCACGGCCCAGCGCGAGATCATAAACTCCGAGTACCAGGCCATGGCCGCCGAGATCGACCGCATCGCCAACGCCACCAACTTCAACGGGATCAAGCTCCTGGACGGCTCCGTCACCAACCAGCACGGCGGCCGGGGCGTCAAAATACATTTCGGCGTCAGCAACAAGGCGAGCGAGGACTATTATTTCGTCAACATCGGCGACTCCAGGGCCACCAGCTCCACGGGGCTGCGGATCGGCGGCGACGCCAAGAACGACGTCTGGGGCCAGGGGGCGGCCGCGGCCGGGCCCATGGCGGGACCGGGCTGCTGCACCGCCGGTTACGAGACTTTGGACGGCAAGGCCGGCTTCGTCAGCGGCGAGACCTTCAGCTACGGGTACAACTGGGACTGGAAAGAGAACGACGACCAGGCCCTGCTCGCGGGCAGGTATCTGGCCGGCCGATATACTGTGAGCTCTGACGACAGTTTACAGGATTTGATCAACAAGGTCAACGCCGGGTCCCAGAGCCGGGTGGGGGTCAGGCTCGACGGCGACGCCCTGGGCGCCCGGATACGGGCCGGCGGGACCCTGGCCGTCTGCGTCGGGGACGAGGCCTATGTTTTCGGCAGCGCCGGGGCGGCCGGCGGCACCGTCACCATCCCGGCGTCGGCGGGGAGCCAGGGCTTCAAGGCGACGGGCGGCTTCGCCAACGCCTCCGGCGTCATGTACAGCCGGCAGAACGGCTTCTCGCTGACCAAGGCGGAAAGGGACAAGCTGGCCGCGGCCTCCGTCAACGTCGGGGCCCTGGGCCTGAACTCGGCGATCGCCTTCTCCGGAACCGGCAGCGGGGCCTCCCTGGCCGCCGCCTCCGCCGACCTGCTGGCCCGGCTGCAGAACGATTTCAAGAACCTCGGCCTGGGCAGCCTGCAGTCCATCCAACTGACGGCCGGAACGGCGGGGGCCGACGCGGCGGTGGGTTTGTCCGACGTCCTGCAGAGCGCCGGGGGGGCCCTCAGCCAGGCCAACGGGGCGGGCAGGGTGCTGCCCGGCCGGGAGCTCACCGTCCGCACCGGCGTCTTTCGGGACGCCAACGGCAACTGGACGACGGACACCTCGATCGCCGAGTCTTTGGGGCTAAGCGAGATGGTCTACACCGTCGGCAACCCCAACGCCTCGAGCAACACCTTCAGGGGCCACATCGACCATACGGACAAATATGCCTACGGCGGACATTTCGGGCTGACGGAAGCGCAGCAGACGGCCCTGACCGACGCCGGGGTGGACTTTTCCCGACTCAATCTCAAAAACGTCCATATCGTCGCCTCCGGCGGGTCGAACGTCGACGCCGACGCGGCTTTCGCGGACGCCAAGACGCGCGCCGACTCGCAATTTGCCGCCATAGCGGGCCAGGTGAAGTCGGCGATAACCGTCACCGCCGGCGCCGCCGGTCTGACGGTGGCGGCGGCCCAGGTAAACGCGGCGACCGGCGGCGCCCTGCCCGCCCCCGGCGGCGGCTTCACTCTCGCCACCGATTTATATATGGACAAACATGGCAACTACACCAACAATTCGTCCATCGCGGCCGGTTTGCAAATGGGGAGAGTCTCGGTGGAGGTCTCCAGGGACGCCTCGGGAAATTATGGGGCCACCCTCAGCATCGACGGCCGGCAAGCCGCGGATTTTCATGACGCGAACATTCGGACGCTCGGGGCCGCGTCCACCAGCGCCAATGTCGCCGACGCGATCAAGGGCGACTTGCAGGCGCTTTTCGGCTCCAGGCAGGGCGGCTTCACCGGCAAGGGCGGCCTGATAGCGGCGACCGCCGCCGCCTCGCCCCCGGCCGCTCTTCCGGGCACCGCCGCGGCTTTCGGCTCATCATATGCGGCGGAGACAAACGCGGACCTCCAGGTCAAGGTGAACGGCCAGCTGCTGAACGGAACGGCCGCCAGCTCCTTCAACGCGGCCGCGAGCCATCTCGACGCCAACGCGATCACGGCCGCCGTCAAGACTTCCGTCGGGCAGGTGCTGGGGACCAACGCCAGGCAAGGCGCCGGAAGGCTTGCGGCCGCCAGGCCGGCCGGCGTGGGAAACGGCCCGGCGACGGCGAAAAACCTGACCGGCTACAAAAACGAGGCCGCGATGATCAACGTCACGCCCGAGCGGACTGTCTCCACCACGGGCATTGTGGACAAATCGAAGCGGACGACGGTCGTGGCCGGCAACGGCGCGGACCTGGCCGGCGCCTCGGGGAGCTCCAACTTCGGCGCCCGGGCCCTGGCCGAGGCCATCAACAAGAACGAGGACAGCAAGTTTTGGGCCATGACCCAGCCCGCGGACTCCCGGGGCGGGAACGCCGACATGGTTTACATTTTCACCAAGGAGGGCGGCAATTTTAACGATCTGCGGGCCTGCGAGGTGGCCGGCAACGACGCCGACTCCAGGAGCGCCCTGGACGCGGTGTCCTTCGAGAACGTCCGCGACAACGATTTCCACGAGGACGGGACGACCTTCTCCCTGGGCGGGGAGAAGTGGGGCAACATGAAGCCCAACCAGTCCAGGGCCAACCTCGGCAACGAGGTCTGGAACGTCACCCTGGAGGGCCGCGACGTCGGCGACCAGCGGGATTTGAGGATCGCCAACGCCGGCGAGATCAAAGCCCCCGCCCTGGACGCCGGGATCATCAACGGCATGGACCGCAACAGCTTCATCGAGATCCAGAACGCCGCCGACGGCCCGTGGGCCGGGGCCGAGGTGCGCACCCAGTCGGCCGCCCAGGGCGCCCTGGACGCCATCACCGAGGCCATCAACGCCAAGGACAAGATCAGGGCCGATTTGGGCGCCCTCCAGAACAGGCTGGAGAACACCATGACCAACCTGACCATCCAGGCCGAGAACCTCCAGGCCTCCGAGAGCCGCATCTCCGACGTGGACGTGGCCGCGGAGATGACCGAGTTCACCAAAAACAACGTCCTGACCCAGGCGGCCACCTCGATGCTGGCCCAGGCCAACAGCCTCTCGCAGCTGGCCCTGAGCCTCATCCGGTAAGACTCGCCCCGAACCGGGGGTTTTTCCGAGCCCCTCGCCAACCCCGGTCGTCATGCGGGCGACCGGGGTTCTCCGCATTTGGGAACTGAAAACGCCGCGCCCCGGGCGGGACGGCGGCGGACTCGGCTTCGTCCCCATGGGCGGGGGAGGTGTTTATTGTTTATTGATCGGTGTTTTTGAGGAAGATGATTCCGTTTTGGCGGCCAGGTAATCCTGCTGGTGACATTTGAAGAAATTAGGCGACATTGACAAATATGGCAGGTAATCGGCGGCTATTTTGAGCGAGCGTCAGTTTGTTCGGAGCGGCGGGAATTATTTTTAACGCCGCCGACGGATTATTGTCAAAGCGGGGCATATAAGTTGAAAATGAGAGCATGTGATATGATTTTATATATTTTTCAGTATAAACTGAAAATTAAATTTAATTATATTATTTTTTGGTGCTAAACAAACAAGTTTTTGTTAAATTGTGGTTTTTTGTTCTAATGGTGATGGTAATGGTAATGGTAATGGTAATGGTAATGGTGATGGTGATGGTGATGGTGGTGATGGTGATGGTGATGGCGATGGCGATGGCGAAGGCGTTTAATAAAAATGGAGTTCTTTTTAGCGCGGGCCTGGTCGCGGTCTTTCGGGAGACGGCGTCCGTTTTCAATACAGGGGATGCCGTTCCAGATAAAGCAGGCTTTGCTTGAGGCTTTCCAGCAGGTGGTTTTCCAGGGTGATTGTCGGGGGCGGCGAGAGGTCTCGCAGCTTCCCCCAGACGGAGGGGAGGGGGAGGCCGGCCTGGCCCAGCCCGAAGTGCTGGTCGGCCTGGCCGTTGTTGTCGTGGAGATGGAGGTGCCTGATCCTTGGCCCGGACATGCCGACCCACTCGTCTAGGTTGTCCCAATGCCTGCCCATGGCGTAATGGAACCAGTGCCCGACGTCCAGGCAGAGGCCGACCCTGTCGTAGGGGGACGGGGCGCCCGTTCCCTGGGTTTCGGGATTCCGGCCGATTTCTTCGGCCAGCAGGTCTATCAGCTCGTTAATGGCCGCTGGCGAGTGCTCGTGGGTGTTCTCCAGATAGAGTCCGGCCGGGCAGGCCGCGCCCACCCTCAGCCAAAATTCGAGCGAGAGGTCCAGAAACCTTTTGGACGGCCGGTGGATCTCGTCGTCCAGGGGGCCGTTCCTCAGGCCGAGGAATTTTCTGACCCCGGTGACGGAGTCCCTGAGGGTGTCGAAATAGGGGTGGCCGATCAGATGGTCGGGGTTATAGAGCCGGACCGCCTCCATGGCCCTCTCCAGCTCTGCGAAAGTCTCCTCCCGCCCCTCCGCCCGCCCCGGCTCGAAGTTCAGGTAGGGCAGGTGGACGGCGCAGGCGGGCAGCTCCCCGGCCACCGTCCGGGCCAGCTCCTTGTGCTCCGGGAGGGAGAGCTTGTCCCAGCCGAACTGGAAATAGATCTCGGCCCCGAGGCCGCGGCCGGCGATGGTCCGGAAATGCTCGTCGCGCAGGCGGACGGACCTGAAATAGGCGGTGGCGTAAACGATATTTTTGGGCGGGGTGTCTGGCATGATGTCGCTGGCGTCCGGTGCGGAAAGGAAAGGAAAAGAAAAGAACCGGGCCGGCCCTGGCCGGCGGGGGATTTGGAATTGCAACGGCCGACCCCGCGCCCGGCGGTTCGGGCGGCGGCTTTCTGTCGGGCGGCGGCTTTCCGCCCGGCGGGCCGCCCTGATTTTCTCAGGCGCTGAGGCCTTTCAGGGCCTCCCGGACCAGGGCGCCGAGGTCGGCCTCGGGACCCAGTTTCAGGAGGGCGGGACGCAGGGCCTTCTCGGCCTCCGGGCGGCTGTAGCCCAGGTTGATCAGGGCCTGGGTGACCTCCTCCTTGAGAGGTGTGGCCGGGGCGCCGCCCGTTTGGATCCGGCCGAGGTCGGCCAGCCTGGGGGCCTTGTCCTTCAGTTCCACCAGGAGGCGCTCGGCGGTCTTGGTGCCGATGCCCTTGACGGCGGACAGCCTGGCCAGGTCCTGGGTGGCCAGGGCCAGGGCCAGCTCGTCGGGCTCCATGGCCGAGATGACGGTCAGGGCCAGTCTGGGGCCCACCCTGGGGACCGCGGTCAGCACGTCGAAGGTCTCCCGCTCCAGCCTGGTGGAGAAGCCGAACAGGTCCCAGCTCTCCTCCCGGACGACCATCCTGGTAAACAGCGTCACCTCGGCCGGCGGCTGGGGCAGCTTCATGTAGGTCGGGACCGGCGTCATCAGGGACAGGCCCAGGCCGCCGACCTCGACGACCACCTTGCCGGCCGTCTTCTCCAAAAGCGCGCCTCTGAGGCGATCGATCATGCGGGCCCCCCGTCCTCCCGCCCCGAAAAACTACCCGGGGCGGGTTAAGGGAATTATGACAACGTTCTGTCGGTTAAGGCAACGTTTCGACTGTCGGCATCACTTTAAAAAGTAAATTTTTGATAGTCAAAACAATAAGTAAATGTAAAATATGACAAATTAGACTAATTTATAAAAACTAACCGTCGTTCACCATATCACAATATAAGACAACGCGGCAAAATTTTCAAATTATCAAATTTTCAAATAGCCGCGCGTCGGACCGTCGTCGGCGGGCCGACCCGGCCGAAAAAACCGCGGGCCAGCCCCGGCCGCAAAACTGAGGGCCCCCGGCCGCGAAAACCGCCCGGCCGCAAAAACCGCCCGGCCGACCCCTCCGCCCCGGCTGGCCGGCAGGCGACGACGGGCGCGGGAGGGAAAATTTAGTTCCTCTCCAACTTGTGGCCGAGTTTTTCCAATCCTTCGGGGGAGACGTTTCTCCAGCTGGAGGCGCGGCGGCGGCCGGTCAGGCCGATGTCGCCGGGGAGGCCGGGAAGGCCGCCGATCTGTCCGGCGTGGCAGACGGCCACGGCCAGGGCGTCGGTGGTGTCCGAGCGGGCGGGGTCGGAAAAGCCCAGGATCTTGGAGACCATGTAGGCCACCTGGGTCTTGTCGGCCCGGCCGCTGCCCGTGACGACGATTTTGACGAGGGAGGGGGCGTACTCGAAGACGGGGACGTCCCGGAGGGCCCCCGCCAGGATGGAGGCGGCCCTGGCCTGGGCCAGATGCAGGGCGGCCCGGTGGTTTTTGTGGGTGAAGACGTCCTCCAGGGCCATGGCCGCCGGCCTGTGTCTTTCGACCAGCTCCAGCATGGCCCGGTGGACGACGGCCAGACGCTCGGCCAGGGGCAGCGTCGCCCTGGGGGAGACGGTCCCGCAGGCGACGACGCGCATGGACTCCCGGCCGACGGCGATCAGCCCGTAGCCCGCGTGCAGGCTGCCCGGGTCGACGCCCATGACCACGGTCCCGCCGGGCCCGGGGACGACGGGCCCGCCGTCGGGTCCGGCCGGGGAGGAGGGGAGGTCGTCAGTCGTCAAGGAGGGCCGCCGCCTCGTCGCTGAAGTCGATGTTGGACCAGACCTTCTGGACGTCGTCGAGGTCGTCGAGGGCGTCCAGGAGCTTCATGGCCGACTTGAGGTCCTTGCCCTCCATCTCCAGGTTGACGGTGGGCACGAAGGTGACCTCGGCGGTGGCGTAGGCCATCTTGGCCTCGTCGAAGGCGGCCTTGACCGCTTCGAAGCTGGTCAGGTCCGTCTGCACCTCGATGGCGTCCCCGGAGGCCACGATGTCCTCGGCCCCGGCCTCGAGACCCACCTCGACGGCCTCGTCCTCGGTGACGGCGCCGCCCTCGAAAATGATGGTCCCCTTCTTGTTGAACATCCAGGCCACGGAGCCGGGCTCGCCCAGGTTGCCGCCGTGCTTGCTGAAGGTGTGCCGGACCTCCGAGGCGGCCCGGTTCTTATTCTCGGTCAGCACCTCGATGAGGATGGCCGCCCCGCCCGGGGTGTAGCCCTCGTAGAAGTACTGCTCGTAGCTGACCCCCTCCAGCTCGCCGGTGCCCCTCTTGACCGCCCGGTCGATGTTGTCCTTGGGCATGTTGGCGTTCTTGGCGGTGAGCAGGACCGTCCTCAGCCTGGGGTTGCCGTTGGGGTCCGCCCCGCCCTCTCTGGCGGCCATGGAGATCTCCTTGATGAGGCGGGAGAACAGCTTGCCCCTCTTGGCGTCGGCGGCGCCCTTCTTGTATTTGATGGTGCTCCATTTATTGTGACCTGACATGCCTTTTAGCTCCTTGGAAAACTGTCAACAGGCGGGCCGCCTGACCTTAAGGCGAAAGGCAGAGGCCGGAATAATAGACAGAGGAAAGAGACGGGAGGAGGACGACGGCGGCCGGGG
>JAISET010000197.1 GCA_031264015.1 Deltaproteobacteria bacterium
GCGGACAGGCCGGAGGGGGCCGCCGCGTCCGCCCTGGGGACGGGACTCCTGGCCTCGGCGGGCACCCACCTGTCCAGGAGGTTGGCGAGCTCCACCGGGTCGACGGGCTTGGCCATGTAGTCGTCGAAGCCCTCGTCCAGCAAAGACTCCCTGGCCCCGCTGACGGCGTTGGCGGTCAGCGCGACGACGGTGGCGCGCAGATACCAGCCCCCCAGGGACCTGAGGCGCCGGAGGGTCTCCGCGCCGTCGAGCCCGGGCATCATCTGGTCGACGAAGAGGATGTCGAAAGAGGCGTTTTCGGCGAGCCTGACGGCCTCGGCCCCCCCCCCGGCCGCGGTCACCTCCATGCCGTAGGGCTCCAGCAGACCCCGGGCCACGGTCAGGTTGGTCAGGACGTCGTCCACCACCAGGGCCTTGTAGCCGGGGGCCAGAAAAGGGACGGGCCCGGGCTTTCTGCCTCCGCGGGGGCGGCCCGGCAGGACCCCCATGGGCCTGGGGTCCAGGACGGTCTGGCGGCAGGCGGCGGTGAAGGTCGACCCGCGGCCCGGGACGCTCTCGACCGTCACGTCGCCCCCCATCAGCCGGCACAAACTTCTGGCGATGGAGAGCCCCAGCCCCGTGCCCTCGATCTGGCGGTTTTTGGCGCCGCCCAGGCGGACGAAGTCGTCGAACAGGTGCTCCATGTCCTCGGGGCGGATGCCGGGGCCGGTGTCGGAGACGGTGAAGCGCAGGACGACCGAGCTCTCGTCGACCGCCTCGCAGGAGGCTTTGAAGCGGACCTTCCCGCTGGCCGTGTACTTGACGGCGTTGACCAGGAGATTGAGGACCGCCTGCCTGACGTTCTTCTCGTCGCCCAGGAGCTCCCTGGGGATGGCGGGCGAGACGTCCGAGCGAAACTCCAGGGCCGGCTTGTCCCTGAGCCTGACCGAGGCCACGGCCAGGATGTCGCTGATGAGCCTGCCCGGCCGGTAGGGGCTGTCTGTCAGCTCGAACTTGCCGGACTCCATCCTGGCGAAGTCCAGGATCTCGTTGACCAGGCCCAGAAGCGTCCCCCCGGCCCGGGAGATCTCCTCGAGGTGCTCCAGGGACCCGGGCGCCCCGGGGTCGCGGCGGGCCAGCTCGGAGAGGCCGATGACGGCGTTTAACGGGGTGCGCAGCTCGTGGCTGATGCGGGCCAGGGAATAGGTCTTGAGGCGGTTGGCGGCGTCGGAGCGGTCCCTCTGGCGGCTCAGGCGCAGCAGGACCACCGACAGCACGGCGGCGGAGACGAGGGCGACGGCCAGGATCATGGGCAGGGTGCCGGCCGCCTGGCCGTAGTAGTAGTCCACGGGGGACAAGGTCCCCAAAATCCAGCCGTTCTCCAGCCTGCTGAAGATCCCCGCGAACTTCAGGCCCTCCATCTCGACCGCGACCACCAGGGGGTCCTCGGTCAGACCCGCCAGCTCCCCCATGACCGGCCCCAGCCCCGGGAGCTCGCCCATGTCCCGGCCCACCATGGCCGGGTCCGGATAGGCCAGAAGCCTCGTGCGGGCGTCGGCCAGAAGGGCGACGAACGACCCGATCTGGGGCTTCAACGCCTCCACCCGGGCCGCCACCGGGGCCAGCAGGAACTCCATGCACATGACCCCCCGGAACTCCCCGGCCCCGTTGAAAATCGGCAGCGACATGGCCACGGCCGCCCTGTTGGCCTCTGGCTCCAGGTAGGGGTCGGTCTGCCTGACGACGGGCTCCCCGGGGGTCCGGCCTTCGGGGTCGGCGGCCGCGGCGTACCAGGCCTGGGAGAGCATGGCCTCCTCGGGGAGCGGGGTGAAGCCGTCCGCGGTGACGAGGTTGCCGTCGAGATAGGCGAAGGCGCTGAAGAAGACGGATTTCAAGTTGCCCCGGGTCGAGAAGGCCCCGGTCAGCCTCCTGATCAGATCCAGATGGCCCTCGGCCTTGATGCCCCTGTCCAGGGCTATGGACATGACCATGGCGGCGTGGCGCAGGGCGTCCTCGCTGGCGCGGTTCAAGGACGTCAGGCTGTTGCGGTAGACCTGCATCTCCGCCCTGCTGTAGAGGTCGATCTGCCTCCTGACCACCTGGCTGACGAAGTGGTTGCTGGCCAGCGTGGTCAGCAAAAAGGCGGCCAGCACCAGGACGATCAGCTTGAGGTCGTTTTTAAACCTGGACACACCACCCACCCCCGCGGCGAGCCGCGCCGGAAGCGGAAGACCCTTTGAAGCGGGGTCCCCCGAAAAGCCGTGTTCCCCGGGAAGCAAATTCCCCGCGGCCGACTGTCGGCCGCCATAACTTAACGCCAAAATCCAAACAAAGTCTCATCAAAAACATATTTCAACTTCAATTATAACAATTAAAGAGAAACAAGTCATGTCATGTCAAGAAAATACCATGCCAATGGCCGCGCCTACTCGGAACCTTCGCTTCTAAAATACACCAAATCGCCCGCGGAGGCCAGAGCGCGTCCCTCATGTCCTGACCGCCGCGGCGGCGACAACGGGAATGGCGGCGACGGCGGTGGCGGCGACGGCGGCGATGATGGCGAGGGTGGCGGCGACGGCGGTGATGGAGACGGCGACGAGAACAGCGGTGGCGGCGACGATGACGCGACGACGAGGCGGAAGAGGGGCGCGGGCGGTTTCAGCGGAAGCGGGAGGGCCGGGAAGGCGGGAGGGGCGAGAAAGGCGGGAAAGGCGCGGGGCTCACTTGCCGGCGCAGGCCGGGCACTGGCCCCTGACCTCGATGCTGCCCCCGGCCGTCTTGAAGCCCAGGGAGGCCAGCCGGTTGAAAAAGGCCCCGCCCAGGTCGGGGTCGTTGATCTCGGTGGTCGACTGGCAGTCCCGGCAGACCAGCAGCAGCGGCCTGTGTTCGGAGTGGCCGCCGTGGTCGGTGCAGGCCACGTAGGCGTTCAGGGCGTTGACCTTGTGGACCAGGCCGTTTTCCTGCAAAAAGTCCAGGACCCGGTAGATGGTGGAGGGCGTCAGGCGCCTGCCGGCCCTGCCGGTCTCCTCCACGAGGTCGTAGGCCTTGACCGGCTTCCCCGCCGTCAGGAGGGACCCCATGACCAGGCGCCGCAGCTCGGTCAGCTGCGCCCCTTTGGCGGAGCACCGCCCGGCCAGGCGGTCCAGGGTCTGCTCCACGCTCATGCTGTAGGTCGAAACCATGGCCAAACTTTCCTCAAAAACCTCGGAAACCTCGGCGGCCTCCAAAAGGCTCGAAATCCTGAAAAATCCTGAAAGAGCCTGAAAAATCCTGAAAAACCACAGACGCGCCGGGCGTGAGACGAACCCGGGTCAGGGAAACGAAAGTCAACTGGCGCCGCCGGGAACCATCATAGCACAATTATTCGTCTTGTCGAGACGGTAAAAAGACAAAAGACGCGGCCCGGGCCGCCCGAGCCCATGTCCGAAGCCCCCGCGCCCCCTGTCCCGAAAAACCTCCCCCGCCCCTCACCCCTGGTCGGGGTCGAACTGGTAGAACTCCACCTTGTCGGCCGCCAGCGAGTAGCCGGCGCTGCCCATGTCGGTGCTGACATGCTCGACGCTCAGCCGGCCGAAGACCCAGACCACCTCCATGGCGCCCAGCCCCCGGAGCGGCTTTTTCAGGCGGACCATGACGATCTGGTTGGGGGGCGGGGGCGGCACGTGAATGCAGGCCCCGAAGAAGGGCACCAGAAAGAACTCGGCCACCTCGTCCTGGTCGAAGTCCAGGGGGACGACGAAGCCGGGGATCTTCATCTTGGCGCCGTCCGCCTCGAGGTTGACGGGGGACTCCTCCCACTTCTTTAAAAACGCCTCGATGACCTGCTCGACTCTCGGGTCGTCGTCGGCCATCTCGTTGATCTTCAGCTCCTCGAAGATCTCGGCGGGATCCCAGCCCGCGGGCGCGAGCTCGTCCCAGATGAGCCAGCCGTTCTCCAGGTAGCCCCCCGGACCCCTTTTGGGCTCCGGCCTAGGCTCGTCCCCGAAGCCGCCGAAGACGTCGGAGGGGCCGTCCCCGGAGGCCCCCGTCCCCGCGTCCGCGGTTTCCGCGGAACCGGCGGGGCCGGCCTTGTCCGAGGAACTCGAGACGTCGTCGCCGCCCGCGGCGTCGGCGCCCGTCCCGCCGGCCGGGCCGCCCAGCAGCCCGGCCTTGCCCCGGACGCCGGAGACCGGCGCCGCGTCGCCCGAGGCCGTCCGGTCAGGGCGGTTGAAACCGGGCGGGGAGGCCGCGGCCGCCGGGGACCCGGACGCGGCCAGGGAGCCCGCGCCAGGGTCGCGGCGCGCCGCCGCCAGGGGGACGAAAAGAACGACCAGCAGCGCCAGCATGATCAGGCGTCGGGCCATGACGCGCGCCTCCTTTGGCTAGAAATATTTTGACCGGGCCGGCGGGGACGCCTCCGGGAACGCCTCCGGGAACGCCCCTCCCCCCCCGGCCCCCCCGGACGCCGGCCGGCGCGTCCGCCGTCCGCCGGCCGGACCCGCGGGCAGCCGAGCGGCCGGACCGGCGGGCGGCCCCGGGCTCACGAGGAGACGGCCAGGCCGTCCCCGAGGCTTAAGAAATAGGCCCTGACGGCCGGGACCAGGCCGGCCAGGCAGCCCGCGGCCAGGACGGCCCCGCACAAGGCCCACTCCCTGGCCGTGGGCGGGCTCAGACGGACGGGGAGGCCGTAGAGGTCGTTGAGGACGGGGCCGAGAAAAAGCAGGAGAGCGGCCAGCGCGGCGATCCCCAGGAGCACCCCGGCCAGGGTCAGGGCCAGGCTCTCCAGCGACAGCAGCGTCAGTATGTCCAGGGGTCTGGCCCCCAGGCCGCGCAGCACGGCCAGCTCGCGGCGGCGCTCCCCGAGACCCGCCAGCACCGAGGAGACCAGGCCCATGAGCCCGGTGGCCGTGACCAGGGCCGAGACTAAAAACAAGACCTTCTCCCCGGTCCCCAGCAGGTTCCAGAGCTGGTCCAGGGCCACCCCGGGCATGACGGCGGAGAGGGCCTCCCCCGGGGCGTTTTGGATGTCCCGCTGGGCGTTGAAAACTTGGCGGCGATTTTTCAGCCCCACCAGCATGGCCGTGATCGACTTGGGGGTCAGGTTCATACGGCGGGCCCGCTCGGCCGAGACGCTGAACCCCCTGACGGGCGCTCCCCCGCGCCAGTCGATGTGGATGGCCTCCATGGAGGCGAGGTTGATGTAGAGGGAGCGGTCGACGGGGGACCCGGTCGGCCTCAAAACCCCCACCACCTCGAAGGGCTTGTCCCCGTGCTCCGGTCCCGCCCGGCCCGAGCCGTGGCGCAGGACCACGTCCCTCCCCAAGCCGTAGCCCAGCTTGCGGGCCACCTCGGAGCCCAGGACCACCTCGAAGACGTCGGCGAAGGGCCCGCCGGAGGCGAA
Organism: Deltaproteobacteria bacterium; assembly: GCA_031264015.1. GTDB lineage: Bacteria > Desulfobacterota > Desulfarculia > Adiutricales > Adiutricaceae > JAIRNQ01. The sequence goes on from JAISET010000197.1 coordinate 5,360, forward strand.
CTCCAGCCCCGTGTCCCGGCGGTGCCTGAAGCGCTCGAAGAAATCCCCGCTGGTGGCCACCACCGGGTAGCCCCGGTGACTGTCCCCCATGCTCAGGGGGATGGTCCAGGCCACGTCGTCCCGGGCCGCCACCTTTTGCGCCGCGTCCCAGCCCATGTTGTTGGCGGCCCCGCCCAGATGGAAGACGGCGTAGAGGACCAGCTGGATCTGCCCGCCCCTGGCCCCCACCACCAGGTCCGTCCCGGAGACGGACTGCAGGAAGCCCGCCCGCGCCTGCCCCCTGATCCTCTCCAGCCCCACCAGAAGCATGGTGGACAAGGAGATGGAGAAGACGACGAGCATGAGCGTCAGCCTCCTGTTCCAGGCGCTTCTCAGGGCCAGGCCCAGCAGGGCCGCGAATCTGGCCATCAGTCCGCCGGCTCCCGCAAGTTTTCAGACGGCTCCCGCAAGTTTTCAGACCTTTCCACTTTTTTTGGTCCTCCCAAGTTTTTCCGACCGCGCCGCCGGGCCGCCGGAACCCGGGTCCCGGCCCCCCTCCTCGTCCGCGGAGGAAACGACCCCGCGGCCGTCCGCCGCCAGCATCCCCTCCAGGTTCCAGAGGGCGAAGGCGCAGGCCGCGGGCCGCCGGAGTTTTATGTCCAGGCCCAGGGAGAGAAGAACGAGATTTTTATCGGGCCGGCGGCGGGGTTTCGGCCGGATTTGAGCCAGGCCTTTTTTGGCGGCGGCCGGGGCGTCCCCGTCCTCGGCCAGGCTCAGTCCGACCGCGTAGGTCTTGTCGAGAAAACGCGCGCAAAGGCCCGCCCCGCCCGTTTCAGTCCCGCCCCCCTCCTCCGCCAGGACGCCCATCCCGGCGAAATATTTTCGCAGGAACTCCCGGTAGACGCCCGCCCCCGGCTCGGGCGACGACGGCCCGCCGCCCCCGGTCCCGGCATGGTCCCGCAACTCGCCGGCGGCGGCCGACAGGGCCCGGGCGTCGAAACAAGAGACGACGCGCCACAGATGCCGGAAGACGAGCCCCGGGTCCCCGGATCCGAGGGAGCTGGAAAGATCCTCGTAAAACTGGACGGTCTCGGTCACGGAGTCGTCCATCATGGCGAGGATGACGAGAGAGCGCATCGACTTCGCGACCTCCCCGGAGGGATAGTCGAGGCTCAGTCTCCCGGACTCGCCCCTGCGCAGGGTCAGGCCGCCGGTCTGATAGAGGTAGCCCTCGGGCCCGGCCCGCTCGATGTCGCCCGGTCGTCCGGCGAAAGACTCGCCGACCTCGAGCCCTGAAAAATCGCGGAGAAAGGCGGCCTTCTCGGAAAGAAAAGAGCGCAGAAAGCTCTCCGAACCAGCGTCCGCCCAATAGTCGCCCGCCTCCCCCGTCGTCAGGAAACGGCGGACGGAGAGGGGGCGGTAGACGCGCGTCGAGCCGTCGAAAGAGAACCCGTGATACTTGGCGCGCAAAGTCCCCCAAATCTCGGCGGCCCCCGTTTTCTTTCGTCCGGCCAGCTCCCCGACGACGGCGGCGAAGCTGTTTTCCAGCTCGGCCTGCGTGAAGCCGCAGAGGGCGGCATATTCCGGACTCAGGGAGATGTCGGTCAAATTGTCGAACCCCGCGGACACCCCCGGCTCGGGGAACCTGGTGACGCCCGTCAGGAGGGCGAAGCGCAGGCAGGCCCCCGAGGATTTGATCGTCTGGTAGAAGGTGCCCATGACGTCGCGGGCGTCGCGAATCAGCCTCCTGTCCCAAAGCTTCCTGTCCTTTTTAATAAGGCCCGCCACGGGGCCGTCGTGCCCGTCCACGAGCAGGACGCACCTCCCGTCCGGGGACTTGGCGGCCGCCAGCTCCAGGAGCTGCCCGAAGCGGCTCTCGGGGTCCCCGCGGGACAGCCTGACGCCGTGCCTGCCGGCGCTTTTGTCCAAGATTTTGACCAGGTCCCTTTTCAGGCCCCCGACCCCGTCGGCCGACGCGCCGGCGGCGCCCATGTCCAGGTGGACGACCGGCCTGGCCATGAAATCGTCGGAACTCATGAATTTCTCGGCCTGAAGCCCCCTGAACAGCCCGGTCCTGCCCGTGAAAAAGTCGTCCAGGGCGGCCAGTAAAAGCGATTTGCCAAAACCCCGCGGCCTGGCGAGAAAAATCGGGTTCAGGCTAAAAGACTCGTAAAGCGTCGGAAAAAACCCCGTCTTGTCCACGTGCGGGAGCCCGCCCTGAAGAACGGCCTCAAAAAGCGAGCCTTCCTGTTCCGCGAATGACGCCGCCATGTAAACCCCCCCCTTGCCGTCGGCCGAGACGCCGAAAAATCATTGACGGGCGGATTATATCCCGGGGCCTTGTCTGCCGCAAGGGCTTGAGTCTGCTCATGATCCCCCGAACGGTCAAAGTAAGACTCGGCGGTCGGGCCGGGCGGTTTTTTTCATCCCCGGCGGGCCAGCGGAAGTCGGCGTCCCCCCCCCTTGAGGACGGCGCAAATTTAACAATTTTTCGATTTTTTTCAGCATTTTAAGCTTTTAAGTCGGTCTCAAGCCGATGCGAGTCGGCAAAACGGATAAAGTTTTTCTCTTTTGCTCACATGCGTAAAAATTTAAACAACACGGCCGGCGTTCAGCTTGTCGAGGCGCTCCTCCCGGTCGAACTCCCCGGCCAGGCTCCTGTCGTGGCTGACGAACAGCAGGGCCGAGCCCGCCTGGCGGCACTCCCCGGCCAGGAGCTTTAAAAAAGCCAGCCGCAGGTCGTCGTCCAAAGAGGAGGTCGGCTCGTCGGCCACCAGCAGCGGCGGTCTGCCCAGGAGGGCCCTGGCGGCGGCCACCCTCTGCTGCTGCCCGACGGAGAGCCTGGAAACCGGGCGCCCCATGACGCCGTCGTCAAGACCCAGCCTGCGGCAAAGCTCGCCCGCCGCCGCGGCCGGACTCCCGTAAGCCTCGGCGGCCCGGGCGTTTCTCAGGGGGGAGAACTTGGCGGGCAGGAGGACGTTCTCCAGGACCCCCAGGTAGGGGACCAGGTTGAACTGCTGGAAGATGAAGCCGATCAGGTCCCCCCGCAGGCGGTCCCTGCGCGACCCCCGCAGCCCCTTGAGACTCCTCCCGGCCAGCAGCACCTCCCCCGAGTCCGGAACCAGGATGCCCGCCACCAGGCTCAGAAAGGTGCTTTTCCCGCAGCCGCTGGGGCCGGAGATGAAGACCCTCTCCCCGGCCTCCACCTTGAAGGAGTCCACCCTGAGGTCGAACCGCCCCCCGGGCCAGCGGAAGCGCATGTCCCTGACCTCCGCCGCGGGGACGGAGGCCGGGGACAAGGCCCCCGCCGGAACCGGGAAGTGGGGCTCGAGGTCTTTGGTCATACGATAAGCGCCTCCCCATTGATTAAAAGCCGCGGGACAGGGAAGAACGACGCCGCCCGCCAAGGCCGGCAGGGGCTTGAGACGACGGCGACAATGACGACAACGGCGGCGACGACGGCGGCGAGGGGGACGGCCGTCGAGGACCGTCCCCGCTCCAAAACACCGTCAGGACACCCCGGCGTCATCCCTGCCGGACCGTCACCACTTGAGCTCGGGGGAGGAGGCGGTCAGCTCGGCGGCGCTCTGGCCCCCGGCGCCCGCCACCTGGACCTCGACCTCCTCGAGGTTGGGGAAGAGCTCGAAGAGGCCCACCTTGAGGCCGGCCAGCTTGGCGCCGTCGGAGCAGGCGAAGACATATTCGGCGTCCAGGTCGCCGTGGACCTCGCCGTCATGATCGTGGTCGCGGCCGGCTTCCTCGCCGTCATGATCGTGGCCGGCCTCCTCGCCGTCGTGGTCGTGGCCGGCCTCCCCGCCGTCATGACCGCGGCCGGCCGGCTCCTTGGAGGCATACTCGCCCAGGAGGTCGGCGGGGATGTTGGCGGAGCTCAGAGCCAGGGACTCCAGCCTGCAGCCGGCCGCCGCGTCCGTCTGGAAGACCTCGTCCGCCCGGGCCAGCTTGGCGACCATGTCGGCGACCTCGGCTCTCTGCTCCGGCGTGGAGGGCTCGTGCTCGAAAGAAATGAAGCTGGCCAGGGGGCTCTCCAGGTCGGCGACGAAGCCGCCCTCCTCGGCGACGACGTTCAGGCGGGCCGCGCCGTGCTCGTGGGCCGGATGAAGCTGGGCCGGGGAGCGGCCGGACGAGAGAAAAAGAACCAGGGCCAGGGCGGAAAGGAAAACCGACAGCCGGTGAGTCATGATATGCCTCTCGAAGGTGATGATGAAGAAAGCCGGGAAGGCCGACGACAAATGAAATGATATATTATTGCATCTATGTCGCCCTGTCAACCCCCGTTTTGGGAAATCGCCCCCTCTCCATGAAAATCGGCCACCGGCTGGCGGCGGCGAGGTCATGACGACGGTGGAGCGACGACGGCCGCAAATTGAGGACGGGGAAGAAAGAAGAAAGAAGAAAGATTTATCAGATAAAAATAGAAAAATGCACGCTTTGATATTTATATACAAATCTAAAATCTATATATTAAATAATTATTTGTCTAAAAAATAATTTACTTTTTTTTAAAAGATTAAAATTATCTATAATTATATACCTGAAACTCCGCTTGGACATGCTGTCGGCTCATTTCAGCCAACGGCTTCATCGGCCTCAGTCGACGATGGTCCACCACTCGGGATAGGCGGCATCCAGGTCGTTGAGGTCGACCACCCGGCCGATGATCGGGGTCACGGCCAGCATGGAGGTCTCGCGCATGGCGTTTTTAAATCTGACGAAGGGGTCGTCCCAAGTGTGGTTGGCGATGCTGAACTTGCCTGAGTGGACGGGCATGGCGGCTTTGGCCCTCATCAGCCCCGCGGCCCTGACCGTCTCCTCCGGGGTCATGTGGATGGCCGCCCAGCGCCGGTCGTACTGCCCGCACTCCATGACGGCCAGGTCGATCTCCCCCAGCCTCTCGCCAAACTCGGCGTATTGCGGCAGAAAGCCCCCGTCCCCGGAATAGAAGATCCTCCTGCCCCCGGCCTCGATCAGAAAGCCCGCCCAGAGGCTCCGGTTCCAGGTGAGGCCCCGGCCGGAAAAGTGCCTGGAGGGGACCAGGGTGACAGTCAGGCCGTCGGCCACGGTGAAGCTCTCCCACCAGTCGCCCTCGAAGATTTTTTCGGCCGGAAAACCCCACCTCTCGAAGTGGGCCCCCACCCCCAGGGGGACCACCACCGAGCCGATTCTCTCCCGGAGGGCTTTCATGGTCGGGTGGTCCAGATGGTCCCAGTGGTCGTGGGAGACAAGCAGGTAGTCGATGTCCGGCAGGTCCCCGGGATCATAGGCCGCGGCGCCGGCGAAGGCCCTGGTGACGAACCACAGCGGCGACGCCGCCCGGCTCAGGGACGGGTCGACCAGGATGGTCCTCCCCTTGATTTTGATCAGAAAGGCCGAGTGCCCGAACCAGACCAAGGAGCCCTCGGGCAGACTCTTCAAATCGGTGGCGACGGAGGGTATCGGCTTGGAGGGGACCAGCCTCTCCTTGGGCTTGAAGAACTCCGCCATGGTCGAGACGAACCCGGAGTCCGGGTCCGAGTCCAGGCCGCGGGGGGTGGGGATCAGGTTCTGGAAGAGGCCGCCCCGGTAGTTGGGCGAGGCCTGGATCCTGGCCAGCCTCTCGCCCCGGGGCAAGGCGCCGAACTTCTCGGTCCTCAGAAAAAAGAAGGCCCAGGCCGCGACGACCAGGACCAAAGCCAAAAACGCCAGCAGGATCGCAAGCATGGCCCTCCTCCGCCAGGAGCGTTTGCGGGGCGCGGGGGCGCCCAAGAGACCCGGAAAACTCCGGGGAGCGTGGATTGTCCTGCCGTCGCCTGAAGCCAACTGACCGTCCTCAAAAACTAGGGGCTCCCCGCCATGGGCCCCCGCCGAACAAAGAGCCCGCGCCCGACCAGGCTCCCGGGCAAACGGGCCGCCCCGCCAAAACGAAACAAGAACGAGGGATCGACAAAATGAATTGGGAAAGCGATCGTCCGGCACCCGGCCGCCGCCCGGGGGAAGAGGCGGCCGGGGGAGTTCCCGGGCGCCGCCGGGGGGGTCGTCGGCCGGCCCCGGGGGAAAGGGAGGGGGATAACGCCGACCTGGCCGGACTGCGGCGGGCCGGGCCATGCCGCCCTTAAGCCGAGCCATCCTACCACGGTTCCGATAGCGGGGCAAAATGTGACTTATAACTTCGCGACTTGACTAATCTAAAATTAACCAAGACTGGACTGTGACCACGGTTGAACCGAGTCTTGCGTCAAATTCCCATAATTTAGGGCGACAGGCTTGGAAAATGCCGTCCCGGACAGTTTCGTCCGGCCCCTCCCCCGGACGAGTTCACCACCCGCTTCGGAGACGACGTCGTCATCGACAAGGTCGACTCCTCCAGGGGCAGGCTGGGCGCCCGCTTCAGCCAGAGCCTGGCCGACGACAAGTTCAAGTTCTACGTCGGGGCCGCCGCCGAGCAGGAGTTCGACGGCCGCATCACCGGGACCATGGCCGGGGACCCCATCTCCAACGCCCCCACGATCAAGGGGACCAGCGGCTTCGGGGAGATCGGCATCTCGCTGAGCCCCACCGAGTCGAGAAACATCACCATCGACGCCGAGGTCTTCGGCTGGGCCGGACGCCAGCAGGGCATCGGCGGCAGCGCGGCCTTCAGCTTCAACTTCTAAACAGCCGCCTCGGCAAGGCGCTCGCCAGGACGGCCGATCTTCGCGGTCGGCCGTCCATCCGTCCCTTTGAACTGTTTTTCTTGCGCTTGGGACTTGGGACTTGGGACTTAGAACTTGGAACTTAGATTTAAGAGCCAAATTTGATCAACGGTAAAAAGCCCCTATTTTTTTCTTAGGGACAAATTCGCAACTATATAGTGACTTTAATTAAGAGAAAACACAAGATATAGTAGTTAAATGTCTTTAAAATGAACAGACTGGGGTTTTTACCTGTCGATCAAACATTGACAATTTCCTTTTCTTTGTGTAGCTATACTCATCGTCCTTGGTCATGGCCTAGCTTCGGAGCTCCGAAGTAACTTAAACTTAAAAATCTTTAAGGTTCTAAAAATGACTACAAAAAATGCTAAATCGAATAAAGCTAAAGGGAAAACTCTAAAGAACCTAAAACTAGACGATAGTTCATCAGTTGAGTCAAACGCAACTAATGATGGACAAAATTCAGGTAGAATCACAGTTTCAGATGAAGTTTTGACTATGGATATTAACTTGATTGAGCCTGACCCCAAACAACCAAGAAAACAATTTGATCCTGATACGTTAGCTAACTTGAAAAATTCCATCAGTACCAATTCTTTGCTTGATCCTATTTTGGTTAAATACAATGAAGACAAGGAAGGTTTCTATCTTATCGTGGATGGGGAACGGAGATAGAGAGCGAGCAAGGACTTGAATCTCACGACGATTAAATGTCGCATAGTCATGTGCGACAACGAAGGTTATGCGATAGTAGCCTTAACTCAAAATTTGCATAGAGACGATCTGTTGCCTATTGAGAAAGCCAATGCTTTTTCTCAACTGTTAACCAGATTGCAAGGTGAGGATAAGAATGTAAAACAGAAAGAATTGATTAAGATCGTCAATCTTTCTGAAAACTACATCTCTGAGATACTTAAGATCAGTACACTTGACGATACGATCAAAGAGGAAGCTCGAAAATCTAAAAGATGGTCCACCAACAAGCTTCTGCAACTCGCTAAAATCAAAAATACTGATCTTAGAGTGAAAAAATTTGATGAGTTGAAATCCATAATTGCTAAGAAGGATAGCAATCAAATCAAATCAAAGGTAAGGACCAAGTTGAAAATACAACTAAAAAGCAGATTGAAGATGTAAAGTCTTCCAAGAACAAAACGTCTCAGGATAAACAGATTATTCGTCTTAATTTTCGTTCAGATAACTTTACAAGTTTTCTTGACAAGTTTAAGAAGATTAAATTTGATGAATCTGAAAAAGATTTGATTAAGCCTTCTTTAACCAAAATTGTAGATCTAGTTAATCATATTCTTTCGTGAAAGATTCAGTAACTCACCTGAATCTGATTTGTATCGAAAATTTAGTCTTGTTAATGAGATTCTTATAGGTTATAATTATATATTAAAATATTGCTCTCTTGATTTAAAAGTGTAGGATATGATTATGGAAAAATTACGAGTCTATCTTGAGACTTCAATGTTCAATTATTATTATGATAAAGAGCGAGACGGTCATTCTGCTACAGTTAGAATGTTTGAAGCTATTGGTAGTGGAAAGTTTTATGGCTTCACCTCAGAATTTGTTAATACTGAGCTTGAAAAGGCACCAGAACCCCAAAAAAGCAATATGCTGTCGTTAGTTGAAAAATATAACTTTGCAATTTTGAAACCTGATGAGGAAACTCTAAATCTTGCAAATATTTATATCAATGAATTAGTAATTCCAATAAAATATTATTTTGATGCTTTACATATTGCTTCAGCCACAGTACATCATATTGATTGCTTGCTTGCTAACTTTTAATTTTAAACATTTAATTAAATTAAAGACTAAAGAAATGACAGCAAAGATCAATTCACGTGAAGGTTATCAGCCGATAATAATTTGTTCACCTATGGAGGTATTGGACGATGAAGAATAAAAATACCATTGAAGATGAGATTGATGCCATCCGCATTGAACTATATGAACAAACGAAACATATGACTCCAAAAGAGTTCATTGCTTTCATACATAAACAAACTGCCCCAATAAATGAAAAGTATGGATTCAAACCAATCTCCAGAGTTATGGAACGTGGAGAAAAGAAAACATCAGAGTAATTGAGCTACTCGTTTTTATTTTTAGTACATTTCAAGGAAAACTAATTTTGCTCAAGTGGTAAAAACCCCATGTTTTTTTCAGGCAACCTGGACGAAGGGGGGTTGACAATCTAGCGGTCAGCCAAAAAAAATTTTTGCCGTTCGCGGTAGGGACTGCTCTTTCGAGCAGCCCCCCGCACAGATCCCAGCGAGCGCTGCTAACGCACTGGGCTCCTCCGTTGGATAATACCGCTTAGAACCATATTAGTATAAGGTTTACAGTACTGGTAATAAATTAACAGTGTCTGTATCCCGGTAGGGACCACCCTTTCGGGCGGCCCCCCGGACAGATTCCGGCGAGCGCTGCTAACGCACCGGGCTCCTCGGTTGAATTCTCCAATGGCTCAGGCTTTCGCCGTTCTGCCATCAAAACGACATCTTTGATTAGGATAGGGATGTTTAGCTCTGGGTCGAGGCAGCCACTTGTCTATTATTCGGGTAAACTTTTCCCAGGTCATTTTAGCCTTGTGGCTTCTTCTTCTAATAATCTTTATCCAGATAGCAGCAAGGAGATACCTAAATCTCCCCATCAATTCCAGGTTGCCTGGCACTGCGAAGTAGTTGTAATAACCATTAAGCACCGCCCTCAACCATCCTCCTACCTGTGAGATTGACCAGTTTATCCGAAAACCCAGCTCAATCTTAAGAGCCTTGAGCTTCGCCGTGAACCGTTTCTTTATCGTTCTTCTCAGCAGCTTGAATCTCCTGCCGTCCCTAGCTTTGGCACATATGTGCGTGAAACCAAGAAAGTCAAAAGTCTCTGGCTTGGGCTCCCCCTTCTTCCTGCGGCTTTCTACCGCACTTTTTCCAAACTCGATCAGCCTGGTTTTGTCGGGGTGCAAGGCCAGCTTATATTCCGCCAGCCTCACTTTTAAATCCTCAAGCAGTTCCGCTGCGTCCATCATATCTTGGCAGCCTATCACGAAGTCATCCGCATATCTCAC
>JAISET010000278.1 GCA_031264015.1 Deltaproteobacteria bacterium
TCATCTGTTTCTCCTTGATGAAAGATTGAATTTGGAACCCAGCCTTTTAAACGATTCCCTTGGATGAACCGCCTTGCCCAAAAAGGTTCTGAGCTCGCCTATAGTCCACTCCGACGAAACGAAGTGAAACCCAAGAAAATGAACAGTCGTCATCATACGTCAAAAAATAAAAATAAACAAGCTTTAATTCCCGCTCCTCCCAAACTTCCCGGGCTCGGTCCGGCGCGACAGCCGACCTATAAGAAGCAAGAACGGTGCCAGGAGCCCATTCTCCCTTGACCGGGGCCTCTCCCGGGATTTCTCGGTCGCGGTCATGTTCCGCCGCGGCCCGGTTGTGTCAAATAATCCACAACCGGGGTCCCCCGGGTTGACGATCGGCCACAAAATGACCAAACAGAACCAAGACGGCGCCCCGCCGGGGCCCGGCCGGACCGAACCGGGGGCCGGCCGCGCCGGGACGCCCCCGGCCGCCCCTTGCCCCCCCCGGTTCGGTCCGGTCCCGGCCGCCCGGCCGAGGAATAGATCTCCGCGGTCCGCTCCAAGAAGTCCGGGATGGCGATGTGCTGGGGGCACTTCTCCAGGCACTCCTGGCAGCCGACGCAGTTGGAGGCCCTCTCGGGGCCGTCGACCTGGATGCCGTAAAAGTACTTGCACTTGTCCCTGGCCTCCTGGGCGTCGAACAGGTGGTACTGGTTCAAGAACCCCAGGTTCTTGGGGATGTCCACCCCGGAGGGGCAGGGCAGGCAGTAGCCGCAGGAGGTGCAGGTGGTCCTCATGCGGGATTCAAAATACTGCCGGACCTCGGAGACGGCCTTTTGGTCGGCCTCCCGGACCTTGCCGTCGGTCCAGGCCCCGGCCAGGTCCAGGTTTTCCAGGACCTGCGGGGGCCGGGTCATCCCGCTCAGGACCACCGAGACCTCCGGCTGGTTCCAGAGCCAGTGGAAGCCCCAGGCGGGCAGGCTCCAGTCGGGCCTGGCCTTGGAGAGTATCTCCCGGGGCCCCGGGGGCACGTGGTCCACCAGGAAGCCCCCTCTCAAGGGCTCCATGACCACCACGGCCATGCCCCTGGAGGCGGCCAGCCTCAGTCCCCGGCGGCCGGCCTGGAAGTCCTCGTCGAGGTAGTTGTACTGGATCTGCCCCATGGCCCAGTCGTGGCTTTTGACGACGCGCTCGAACAGGGCGAAATTGTCGTGGAAGGAGAAGGCGGGGAAGCGGACGCGGCCGTCCTTGACCGCCGAGTCCATGAACTCGCCGAGCCCCAGGCTCTCGAGCTTGTCCCAGACGCTGGAGTTGAGATTGTGGGCCAGATAGAAATCTATTCTGGACACCCCGAGCCTCTTCAGCTGCTCGTCGAGAAACTTGTCCATGTCGGACCTTTTCTCCACGAGCCAGGTGGGCAGCTTGGTGGCCAGAAGAACTCTCTCCCTGTAGCCGTCGGACAGGGCGTCGGCGACCAGAAGCTCGCTGGCCCCGCCCTGGTCCCTGGCGCTCCCGTGGTACGGGTAGGCGGTGTCCACGTAGTTGACGCCCCGGTCGATGGCCGTCCGGAGCATGCCCCTGGCCGTGTCCAGGTCGATGTCCTCGGGCCTGGGGCCTTTCAGGGGCAGCCTCATGCAGCCGAAGCCCAGGATGGCGGCCGACTCTCCGGTTCGGCCCATTTGTCTTTTGGGTATCATCCTCTTCTCCTTGAACATGTCCTCCCGTCCTGCGCGGGCGGGGGCGCGACGGCCCCGGGCTAGTTATCGTCGGGGTCCGTCGAAAAGGCCGGGGCGGTGAAGACCATCAGCCTGGCCTTGGGGTCCTTCCAGGAGTCCTTGCCGAGGCCCGCCTTGACGCAGGTGTTCTGGGCGAACTCCAGGGGCGACCAGCCTCTTTCCACCGCGACCACGGGCAGAAGAACCCCCCTGCCCCAGGGGTGCACGAGATAGAGCCCGTCCCGGCCGATGACCACGTCGTCGAGGCTGGCCAGGGGCTTGGGCTCGGACAGAATGGAGACCGTGACGTCCACCCCGGGGAGCTCGGACTTGGCCAGGGGCGGAAAGCGGGGGTCCTCGAAGGCGGCGGCCACGACCATCTCGTAGATGGAGTCGGCCAAAAGGGAGGCGAAGTCGAAGCGGCCGATGCAGCCCCGGAGCTCCCCGTTCTTTTTCAGGGTGACGAAGACCCCGCCCCGCATCCCGCGGAACTCGGGTCCCTCGGGCCGGCCCTCGCCGCCTTCCAGACGGCGGGCCAGAATCTCCTTGCACCAGCTCAAGGTCGCCGCCTTCAGCTCCTCCGACAGCCCCGGAATGGCCTCGGAGCCGTCCCCGGCGGGCCTGACGTCGCTTTTTTCATCAACTGACATGATATCATCCTGAAAATGACCGCGCGCGAACGACGGGCTGTTTTTCTTCTTTTTATGCCCTTGCGGATCTTAAAGAAAGACTGACATGCTACATTTATAAATATTATGCTAATGAAAGGCTAATCGGAAGCTCAACTACGACGTTGAATTAGATATTTAAAATTAATGATTGCTTATAAATAGTTATGGATGTTTTTGGTTGTCTGATTGTCTTCGCCGCCACCCGGGACGCCCCCGCCCGACCCCTCGCCCGACAAACCCCGGGCCCCCGGCCGACGGCGCCCAGCGCGGCCCCGCCCCCGCCCGGCGACGCCCGACCCCGCCCGGCGACGCCCGGCCCCGCCGCCAATGACGACGGCATGGTCAAAAAATTAGCTTGACCGCGCGGACGCCCGGAACGCGCGGGAGAGGGCCGCGACGGCGGACGGGACCCCGTGTTTCGCGCAGGCGTCTGCTGACCAAAATATAACCCATTGTACCCCCGGAGGCGCCCGCTGTAAACAACCGCCGGGGGGCCGGAGTCGGCGGCCCGCCAAGTTCAACGGCCGGGCGTTTTTCCCGGCCCGGGCGTCAGGCCCCGACGGCCGCGTCCTGACCGTCTTCAGGGCCGCGCGTCGGGGCCTTGGATTTTTTGACATTTTCCCACCCGGCGGGCGGCACGGGAGCGGACGGGGACCTGGCCGGAGAACCGGCGGGCGGCCCGGGTTATAAGAGGGGAAGAGCGGGCGGCTTTGCATATTGGAATAAGGAATGGACGGATGGGTTGACGGGAGGAAAGAGGAAAAAACGGAGCGGGGTGGTTTCGCAGCCAGGAGGTTTTCGAGGACGCCGCGGCGGGGCGAAACCGCGGGGCCGGGGCGACGGTCCTGCCGGGCCGGGGAGCTTTGGGCTCGGCCGGCCGCGGCAGTCGTCGGCGCACCGTTGCGAGGGATCGGCCTCGCCAACCGGTCCGGTAGGGGGTGATTAAAGCCAGTGGCCATATCTTTGGGCCGACGGCCTTGTCATAAGAGTCGTCTCACGCGTGGAGAGACGGCTTTTTAGGACCACGATCCAGCTTCATCTCGTTGAGACTCTGGGCCAGCCGGTAGAAATCGGACCACGGGGCCCGATTCGGCGCCAGCATTTCCAGAGTCTTGTCCTTGAGCAGCAGGAAGAGCCTTTCGGTCTCCCGGAACCTCGGCGGCCTGGACTGGATGCTCTGCCAGGTGTCGATGAGGTCGCTCATGGCCTGGGAGACGGCTGCAGCGTAGGATGGACTGCGACTGTCGGATTCTAGGATCTCCGCACAGCCCTGGGCATCCTGTAGGCGGCGCGACCGGACCCGACCCATGGTGCGGTCGAGACGCAGGCGCGTGCCGCCCAAGCCGCCGGCAAGAAAGCTGGCCGTCAGCTCGTAGTCTTTTGGCATGCCCATGTTTTCCTCCGTGAAACATGTCCCTTTTCCAGGGAGTTTGCTCGGCGTCCTTGCCGAAACTAGAACCCGGGACGAAAGCGTTTATCTTGAGCTTACGGCCCGGCTGCCGGCCTTACCCCTTTCCGGTGCCCGAAACACCGCGTTTTATCGGATGGCGGGGTGGGTTGATAATAATTGAAGTCTGAAAAGCGCACTATCCCGCCTTACAATGCCTCTCTTATCTTATCGGTCAAATCGGTGAAAACATTAGTCCTTTCCGCACCATAGTCGACTTTAATTTTTAGTCCATTTCCTATCTTTAAATAATAAAAGACTGCTAATATGCCAGCATTATTTTATACTAGCTTTATTTAATTTAAGTAAATTTTTGACACGGAATTTTTTACTTAAATTTATATAGTTAATTATATCAAAAATATTTTTACACAACATTTATTTATATTTGTATAGTTTAAAATATGTTAATTTGCCATTAAGACCGAATCCTAGATAATTTTTCTCAGGAATTAACGGTCAGTTAGCGCCAACATTTGTCAAAAAACAGCCCGGGACAATTATTTGCTGGCGTCGGAGGCCGTTTTCTGGTATAGTCCTGCCGTCCGAGGGAGGACCAAGTTTTGCAACAGGTGCTGCACCAAGCCGTCGAAAGCGTCCTGACCCTTCTGGTCATGGGCCTGACGGGATTTTTTCTGGCCCGCCGCGGCCTGGCCGGGAAGGAGGTCAGGGACTTCCTGCCAACCCTGGTGGTCAGGGTGGCCCTGCCGCTGTACCTGTTCTCCGTCTCGGTCCGGGACCTGACCAAGGACGAGCTCCCGCGGATAGTCACCGACGCCGTGGTGGCGGCCCTCTCCATCGTCGCCACCTTCGCCGTGGCCCTGCTGGTCTACAAGGTCTTCCGCATAGCCAGGACCCGCCGGGGCGTCTTCTGCGTCGCCTTCACCTTCTCCAACACCATGTTCCTGGGCATGCCCATCAACCTCTCCCTGTTCGGGGACCAGGCGCTGCCCCACGTCATCTCCTACTTCTTCTTCAACTCCTGCTGTTTCTGGACCTTCGGCAACTACCTGATGAGTCTCGACGTCCCCGGGCGGGAGGCCTCCATCCTCAGCCGGGCGACCGTCAAAAGGCTTCTGCCGCCGCCTCTGCTGGGCTTCTTCGCGGGCGTTTTTATCGTCGTCATGGGCGTGCCCGTGCCCAGGTTCGTCATGGACTCCTCCGCCGCCATCGGCGCCATGACCACCCCCCTGGCCATCATGTACATCGGCATGGGCATGTCGGACCTGACCCTCGCCTCCCTCAAGTTCGAAAAAGACCTGCTTTTGATGCTCTCGGGGCGCCTCATGGTCTGCCCGGTCCTGACCTTCGTCAGCTGCGGTATTTTCGGGCTGCCGACCCTCACCTCCCAGGTCTTTCTGATCCAGTCGTCCCTGCCCGTCGTGGCCGCCTGCTCCATCATGGCCGGCTACTACCGCTCGGACACCTCCTTCGCCATCATGGTCGTCTCCGTCAGCACCATCATGTCCATCGTCACGGTGCCGGTCTTCCGCATCATCACTTCCTTCTTCTAGAACCTCGTTCTTTTCTCAAACCTCGTTCTTTTGGAGACCGGCGAGCCCCCGCCCCCAGGGGGCCTGTCGCCCGCTCCGGCCTCGCGCCCGCCCTGGCAGGAGGCCGGCCCGGGTTGCGCGGTCGTCCGGAACCATGGTCGTCAAGACCCGCGGACCGCTCTCCCCGCTTATAGGTCTCGCCTGTAAGTCTTCATTTTTTGGGTTTCCTCCCCCCGGTCCCGCCTCCGGCTCGCAACGTTCCCCCTGTCGCCATTCTCGCCCCCGGCCTCCCAGACTGCCCGTAAGCATACGTTTTCACACACTTATCCACATTTTCCATCTCCCTCCCGGCGGCCGGAAATTTACTTTCATTTTACCCGGCCGGTTCCTCCGTCCCGCAAGCCCTCATTTTTGCAGGACTTTTTCCGGGACCCGCCAGTCCCGATTTGACGTTCTTTTTACTTTGTCGGCATGTCCGCCCCGCCAGTCTCCAGTTTCGCGCCGATTTTCCCCCAAACTTGCCCCGCCTGACGAATATCCCCCGCCCCCCCGCGGCTCGCAAATTTTACGTCCTTTTTACCCGGCCGGCCCCTCCGACCCGCAAGTCTTTGGATCTGCGGCGCTTTCCCCCGACCTCCGACTCCCCCTCGCCGGCCCGAATTTTACGCCCTTTTTACCTGTCGGCTCCCCCGCCGCATAAGCTGTCGGTTTCACGCCGCTTTCCCTCAACTCCCCGCCCCTTTTCCACCTCCCCCTCGTCAGTCATGAGCTTGACGTTCTTTTTACTTGACCGCCTCCTCATTCGCGCAAGTCTTTGATTTCATGCGACTTTTCCCCGAAACCCTCCCCTCCTCCTCCGCCTCCTTCGCCTCCTCCTACGCCTCCTCCTTCGCCTCCGCCTCCTCCGCCTCCGCCGCCTCCTCC
>JAISET010000010.1 GCA_031264015.1 Deltaproteobacteria bacterium
GTCAGCGCCGCCGAGCGCCACCGGGTCCTGCGCGCCTGGATCCCGGGGCTGCGCAAAAAGCTCCCGGCGGAGCTGGTCCTGACCGTCGACGTCGACCCCTACAGCCTTTTGTAGGGGGCAGCGGGGCAGCGGGCGGAGGGGGGCGGCGGGAGGATGCCGGGGGACGCGCGGGGGCGCGGAAAGTTTGGCGACTGCCCGCAACTTTCTTTAATTTCCCGGACCCGCCGGGCGAAACTCGGACCGGCGTCATTTTTGGCCCGGCCGGCCGGGGCGGTCCCGGCCGGGCGGTCTCATAAGGACCAGCGCGGCAAAGGTTTTTGCGCGGTGGGGTTTTATTTCAGCGGTTTTAAAGGTTTTAAAACACACTGTTTTAACATCTTGATTTTGTTGATAAAAATATCAGAAATTTTCCGATTCTTGCCGGCTGGGTGTTTCGGGCGCCAAAATTCTACCAAGGCCATCACCAGACGCCAGTTCATTGGAATTACTGAAAAGACGCGCGATATTGGTCCAAGACCAGAGGGAACGCTTTTGGCTTAATGGCAGGGGCTAGGAATGAGTGACACGGCTACCGCGCCGACTAATGACGAAATGACGAATGGCGGCTTGTAGGGACTTCTGATTTGGCCTATAATATTTTGGCGATCATTAAGATCGAAGGAGGACGCTACTTCATGAGCCAGACTATCCAATTTGAGGGCAGCATTGAGAACGGAGTTATCCGCGTTCCCGAGCAGTATGTCAATGCCCTTCCAGAAACAGTCGACGTGACGTTGGCTCCTGTGAGCGTGCCCCTCATCAGAATTGGAAAACGATCCAAAGCCGGGGAGCTTTTACCGACTGATTTTTCCGCTCTAAAAATAGACGCGCGGGGCTGGAAATTTGATCGCGAGGAAGCGAACGAGCGTCGCCAAGGCGTTTGCGGATACTAATTTATTAGTATATTTGTACTCAGATAAAGATGCTTTTAAGAAAGATCGCGTGTCGCAAACTATAAATCAGTACGACCGCATAGTCAGTACTGCTGACTGGCTCATGTCTTGACAAGACGGGCGAACTCCGCTAAAAATAACAATTTACTTATCGCCCGGAGGGTCCGTTGCCATGGTCAAAATAGCCCCGTTCCGAGGGGTCGTCTACAAAAAGTCCGCGTTCGAGGAGGCCGGGGGGCTTCTGCTGGCCCCGCCCTACGACGTGGTCTCCCGGGCCCAGCGCCAGGCCGTCCTGGACAGCCACCCCTATAACTTCATGCACCTGGACCTGGGGCCCGTCATGCCGGGGGACGCCGACCACATGTCCTGGCACGACCGCTCCGCCTCGACCCTCATCGCCTGGATGAACTCCGGGGTCCTGGTCCGCCGGGAGCAGCCCTCCGTCGTCATGATGGACACCGACTGGGTCCACCCGGTGACCGGCAGGCGCATGACCCGCCACGGGATGCTGTGTCTGATCAAACTCGAGCCGCCGTCCCGGGAGGCCAGGATCAAGCCGCACGAGAAGACCTTCAGCTTCCACAAGGAGGAGCGCCTGGACCTGATGGAGAAGACCAGGTGCCAGCTCTCGCCCGTCTTCGGTTTCTTCCCCGACCCCGAGGACAAGATCATCAGGAAGATGTACGACCTGGCCGGGGACCCGGACCTGACCGTCGCCGAGCCCTCGGGCCTCAGCCACCAGATCAGCTTTCTGCAGGCCAACAGCCACCTGGCCGAGCTGGTCGGCGCCCTGGCCGACTCCACCGTCTACCTGGCCGACGGCCACCACCGCTACGAGACGGCGTTAAACTACCGGGCGAGGGTTTTGGCCGAGCTGGCCAGAAACGGCCAGGAGCCCGCCCCCAACTCGGCCCTGGACTACGTCCTCATCTACCTGTGCTCCATGGCCGACCAGGGTCTCTGCGTGCTGCCCACCCACCGCGTCTTGCGCAAGATCGACCTCTCCGACGAGGAGATTCTCGCCGCCCTGGAGCCCTTCGCCCAGATCAAGACCTTCCCCTGGTCCAAGGAGGACGGCGACGCCAGCGCCCTGGCCGGGCTGGCCAGGAAGCTCCGGCGCGACGACTCCAAGGGTCTGACCGTCTACGGCCTCAGCCTCAAGGGGAGCGACAAGTACTATTTCCTGAAGATCCGCGAGCTGGTCAAGCACAAGCTCGCGAGGGCCAGACCCGAGGAGGCCGCCCTGGCCTCCCTGGACGTCTCCATTCTCAACGTCGTCTTCAAGGAGGCCCTGGGCCTGACCGAGGCCGACCTCGACGACCCCGTCTGCATCGACTACTTCTCCGAGACGGCGGCCGCCCTCGAGGCCGTCAGAAACAACGGCGACCGGGCCGCCTTCATCCTCAACCACACCTCCCTGGTGGAGATCCTCAAGGTCACCGAGGAGGGCCTGTGCATGCCCCGCAAGTCCACCTACTTCTATCCCAAGGTCTCCAGCGGGGTGGTCTTCAACCTGGTCAACCCCATGGAGTCCGTCCCGGAGATCTCCAACCCCTGAGGCGCCGGCCCCCGGGCGCCCGTTCCCGGGGGCCCCTCCGGAGGCCCCCCCGAAGGCCCCCCCGGAGGCCCCCCGTTCCGAGCCCCCCACCCCGAGACCCCTATGGAACGATCCGAGGACATCGGCCGCCCGCGCCCCGCGAAAAACTTGTCGTCCGCGGAGCCTCCGTCCGCGCCGCCGCCGCCGGTCCTGACCCTGCCGGACGACGGCGGCCCAGGCCTCTGGCGGGGCGGGACGGCGGCCCCGGCCAAAGTGAACTTGTCCCTCCGGGTCCTGGGCAGGCGCCCCGACGGCTACCACGAGCTCTTCGGGCTGATGGCCAAGATCGGCCTGGCCGACCGGGTGGAACTTTCCTGGACTTTCGAGGCCGGGAAAGAACCCTCCTGGGAACGGCCCGGCGAGCCCGCCCGTCCGCCGGAGGAGGGGGCCCCCGCCGGCCCGCGGGCCGGGGACACCCTGGAGGTCGTCGACGAGCTGGGCCCGCCTTTTCGGGGCGTCCTGGGCGCCGACGCGGGTTTTAGGGGCCCCGAAAACCTGGTCATGAGGGCCCTGGCGGCCTTTAGAACGGCCACCGGCTTTCCCGGGGCCCCGGTCGCGGCCCGCGTCACCAAGCGCGTCCCCCCGGGGGCGGGCCTGGGCGGCGGCTCCTCGGACGCGGCGGCCGTCCTCCTGACCCTGAACGCCCTGCTGGCCGAGTTTTGGTCCCGGCGGCGCGGGGGCGACGGCGGGGGGGGCCCCGGGCGGGTCTCCTCTTCCGGCGTCTCCCGCCCGCTGGACAGGCGGGCGCTTCTGGCCCTGGGGGCCGCCCTGGGCTCCGACGTGCCCTTCTTCCTGGACGGGGCCGGCCGCCTGCTGGCCGGGGGACGGGGGGAGCTTCTGGCGCCCTACGCGGGCTCCGTTCCGGGGTCGGCCCTTCTGCTGTTCAACCCGGGCTTCCCGCTGCCCACGGCCCGGGTTTTCGGATTTTCGTCCTTCCCGGTCTTGACAACCGGCCCCGGGAGTAGTAATAGTCTATTCGCGCAGTTTGCCGGGGGGCCCCGGGGGCTCCGGCCGGAGTTCGGCCGCAACGACCTGGAGCCCGCCGCCCTGGGTCTGGCGCCATCCCTTGGCCGGGTCCGGGAGACCTTGTCGCGGCTCGCCCCCGCCCCGCTGTGCCTGGGCCTTTCCGGCAGCGGCCCGACCTACTGGGCCCTCTTCGGTGACTGGTCCGGGGCCGCGGGGGCCCTGGCCTCGACGGCCGATTCGGCCTGGCCCTCCTCACGGTGGTGGGCCGCGGCCTGCCGCGGGCGCTGACCTTGGTCCGCCCCCCGCTCCGACCCCGGGCGTCGCGGCCTATGGTCGGCGCCTGCCGCCGGGCCTGCCGCCGGGCCTGCCGCCGGGCCTGCCGCCGGCGCTTGGGGCCGGCGGTTGGGGTCGGCCTTGGGGAGGACCGGGAGGCCTGGGATTGTCGCCCCGCTGGGGGCGGCTTTGTTTGGGGCGTCGTCAAGTGGATTAAGACACAGGATTTTGGTTCCTGCATTCGAAGGTTCGAATCCTTCCGCCCCAGCCAGTTGACTTTGATCATAATTTGGTTGGCTTTATGATGTTTCATATGGTCTGCCAGTTGCTTTGTTCATAGAAAAGCGCGTGCCCGCGGTTGGCCCGCGCGCTTTTTTATTTTTCGGCCCGGCTCGTTTCCGCCCGGCGCGGATGGTTATCATGCCCAACGACATAGTGCTGATCGCCGGCAACTCCAACGTCGGCCTGGCGACCGAGATCTGCGAGTCCCTCTGGCAGCCCCTGGGACTGGCCCAGGTCAGAAGGTTCTCCGACGGGGAGATATTGGTCGAGATCGGGGAGAACGTCCGGGGGAGGGACACCTTCGTCATCCAGTCCACCTGCGCCCCGGTCAACGACAACCTGATGGAGCTTCTTTTAATCATCGACGCCCTGAAGAGGGCCTCGGCCAGGCGGATCACCGCCGTCATCCCCTACTACGGCTACGCCCGCCAGGACCGCAAGGCCTCCCCCAGGGTGCCCATCTCGGCCAAGCTGATCGCCGATCTTCTGACCGTGGCCGGGACGACCAGGGTGCTGGCCATGGACCTGCACGCGGGCCAGATCCAGGGCTTCTTCGACATCCCCGTGGACCATCTGTTCGCCGCCCCGGTTCTTCTGCACTACATTAAGGAGGGCTTTCTGCGGGACGGCGGCGGGAGCCTGATCCTCGTCTCCCCCGACGCGGGCGGGGTGGAGCGCACCCGCTACCTGGCCAAGCGGCTGGGGGCGCCCCTGGCCATCGTCGACAAGCGCCGCGAGGCCCCCAACGTGGCCAAGGCCATGAACATCATCGGCGACGTCAAGGGCATGAGGGCGGTCATCGTCGACGACATGATCGACACGGCCGGGACGCTGACCCAGGCCGCGGATTTCATCATGAGCATGGGCGCGGCCTCCGTGGCCGCCTGCGCGACCCACGCCGTCTTTTCGGGCAAGGCCCTGGAACTCATCAACGGCTCGGCCCTGAGCGAGGTGGTGGTCACCAACACCATCCCCCTGCGGGCCTCCGACGGCGACGTCTCCAAAATCAAGGTTCTCTCCGTGGCCTCTCTTCTGGGCGAGGCCATCAGGCGCATCCATCAGGAAGACTCCATCAGCTCCCTTTTCTTGTGAGCGACTGCGGGCGCCTAACGCCAAACACCAGCACATTATCGGAGGAATTAAAACTATGGGCCTGAACACGACCCTGAACGCCAAACCCCGCGAGGTCAGCTCCTCAAACCACGCCCGCCGCGTCAGAAACGAGGGCCTGCTCCCCGTCGTCTTCTACGGGGGGGGGCTGCCGGCCGCCCGGAGCCTGACCGTCGACTACGCCGAGTTTAAAAAGGCCTTCCTGGGCTCCGAGGGCAACCGCTTCCTCTTCACCATCTCGGTGGACGGGGAGTCGAGCCCCGCTCTTTTAAAAGACTATCAGGTCGACCCCGTCTCGCGCCGGGTCCTGCACGTCGACTTTCAAAAGATCGACCCCAAAAAGCCGGTGGCCGTGCCCGTGCCCCTGAGCCTGGTCGGCAAGCCCATGGGCGTCGAGCGCGGCGGGCAGCTGCAGCAGGGCGAGCGCGAGATCACCGTCTCGGGGCTCCCCGAGGCCATCCCCTCCCTCATCGAGGCCGACGTCAGCCCCCTGGGGTTGGGCCAGACCATGCATCTGACCCAGATCAAGCTGCCCGAGAGCCTGACCCTGGTCAGGACGGCCGACCTGCCCGTGGCCGTCATCGCCGTCCCCAAGGGCCTGAAGGCCGAGGCCGACGCGGCCTCCGGCGCCACGCCGGGCGCCCAGGCCGCCGAAAAGAAGGCCGGCCCGGAGAAAAAGAAGGGCGACAAGAAAAAGTAGGCGGATGCTTCCGTTCCCTTTGGAACCCCGGAAGGATTTGTCCTCCGGGGTTTTTTTATGTCCGGAATTCATCTCTCCGGGCCCGCGCCGGCCGTCGGGGGCGGGACGGGGGCTTCCGGAGGGTTTGGGGCGTGCCGGCCTGAATTCATGAGGCTTCTGTCAGAATTATGTTTACGGGAGGGTTTTTTGAGCGGGGGGCCGCCGGGCTTCCGCGTAGGGCCGATAGATTTCCGCCGAGGGGCCGACAGATTTCCGCCGGGAGGGGGTATCAAGATGTTTGTTAGTTTTTGCGCTGGCTTATGAGTGATTCGGCGGGCTTGGGAGAGCGTTTGGCGGCGGGCTTGGGGGCGCGAGACGTTTGTTAGTTTTTGCGCGGGCTTATGAGTGGTTCGGCGAGCTTGGGAGAGTGTTTGCGGCGGGCTTGGGGGCGCGAGACGTTTGTTAGTTTTTGCGCGGGCTTATGAATGGTTCGGCGGGTTTGGGAGAGCGTTTGGCGGCGGGTCTAGGGGGAGCCCGGGCCGCGGGTTTGGGAGGCGCCCGGGCCGCGGGGCGATAAAAGGGCCTCGGAGTCCTTCAGGTAAGCTTCAGATTTAGAGTAGTGTTTTCGCAGAGTTGTTTGAGCCGCTCTGACATTTCGCCAAATTTCCAGGGAACGTGCCGAAAATCCCGGGACTTCCTGGACTTCTGGGGGCTTCTGGGGACTTCCTGGACTTCCGAGGACTTCCTGGACTTTCGGGGACTTCCGGGGACTTCATAGAATTTTCCGAGATTTCCGACTCTTTCGGTGACCCGGGGCTGGACGGGCCGGGCCGCATGCGACTTCGGCTGTCGCGGGGAGGATGCCATGGCCGTCTTGGAGGATTGGTTCTGACGGCCCCCTCGGCGCGGCGGTTTTCTGAGGCCGCGACGGCTTTCAGAAAGAGGCGGCCCGCGGGAAAGGCCTTGAGAGCCTGGGGTTATGAGGAAGATGGCTCAAAAAAAAGAACGTGTTTTAAATTTCTCCGCTGACCATACTGACTTCGGATGTTTAATTATTAATTGAATCAAAATAACGGCCATAATTAGAATTATTAATTTGAAAATTATTAAAGTCCAAGAGCCGGTCGGCCGGCCGGAAATTCGCCGCGGCTAGTCGTATGCGCCGAAATTTGACGTATGCCGGTGGTAGACTGGTTGTCGCATGGAGGACGGAACCCCGACATGAAAAAATATTCCGGGATATCTTCAATGCCCGCAATCCCAAGGAGGGGACGACCATGGGTTCGAGCCGTCGCGAAAGACAGATCGTCCTTTATTATTTGGGCAACGCGCTGAGGGCCGGCCTGGACGAACCGGTTTTTCAACGGCGTATTTTGACCCCGTAGATTAGGCTGGCGGGGCGCGTCCACCGACGCCTCGCTGGCCGCCTCCCGCGAGCCGCGGGTTTGCCGCCGGGCCGGCCTGGGGCTGCCTGGCGCGCGATAGTACTTTAGAGGATGTTTCAGATGATTTTAAATAATTTCAATTCTTTGCAGAGGCGCCCGGGATCTTGTCAGAGGGTTTTTAGAGCCTATTTGAGCCTTTCGGATCTTTTCATCCGGCTTTCCTTCCGGCTTTTCGGAGCGTCGGGAAACATTCGGGAACGACCGGCCGCGTCCCAGCCGCGCGCGACGTCGGTTGTCGTAATGGTGACGTCATGTTTATATTTTTGAGACCTTGCTGACCGGTCCCCGTGGCGGGAGTTTTTTCAGGGCGGAGCCGGCTTTTCCCGCCGAAGCGCCGACGATGAGCGCCTCTACCTGCCAGGATTTTCATGGGCGCCGGTCAAAATAAGACTGACAATTATATTAATTATTCCTAGCCTCAAAGGACTTCGAAGAATAATTTGTTAAAAGAACTTAAATAATAGTTAAAAAAATTATTATTATTTTAAAAAACTCCATGGAAAAGGAGCCTGTCGGCACGAGAAAAATTCGCCGCTGTTAGGCGTATATGCCGTCGTTTGACGTATAATGGTGGCATATTAGTCCGCGGATGGGAGACGAGGGGCGGGGACTTCCGCCGGGGGGGCAGATTTGGGAAACCCCCGGATTCCGGAAGACCGGACCCGCATGCCGGCCGCGAAAATCGGGCCCCCAAGCCCGGGACCGCGAGTCCGGCGCCGTTTGGGCGCGGCCTTGAATTTTTTTTGTTGGCCGACGGGGAGGACGATCATGAGGATCAACGACAAAAAGACCAGCCTCTATTACCTGGCGAACATCCTGAAGGGCGTTCTCGAGGACGTCCAGACGAACAATCTCTTCGAGACCCTGGCCGACGACTTCGCCGGCGAGCTCTTCGACGTCGACCTCAACGCCCTGCTGGAGGAGACGCTGGTCAGCCGGGACCCGGGCCTCAAGGACGTCGCCGACGAGGACGGCCCCGGGCGCCATTCCCGCTACGGCATGAACAAGATCCTGAAAAAGGCCGGCCTGAAGGCTGTCAGGGCCAAAAGGGACGTCCTCAGGGACCGCGCGGCCGCGAGCAGGGTCGCCGGCTCGCTGCCCGCCGGTTATCCGGCCCTCCGCCTGGCCGACGGCATCGCCGACAGCTTCGGGCTCGACGACTTGAACCGGGACATTTTGCGGCTCATGGTGGTCAAAAACGACAACCGTTGCGTTTACAGCATGTTCCGCGCCCTGGTCAGCTCGGAGTACCACGGGCGCGACTTCTTCCACTTCCAGAAGGACGCCCTGGGCTACGGGGCCATGCTCGCCCGGCCGGTCCGGGAGATCCGCGGGGCCTTCTTTCAGGACTCGGTCCTCTTTCAGACCGGCCTTTTGGAGTTCGACCCCGACGACGGCGAGATAACCGCCTCCGCCCCCTTCCTGCAGATGATCAACTCCCCCCAGGAGCTGAGGCGGGGCATCAGGAACGTCGTCCTGCAGAAAAGCCCGGCGGCCGTCCTGGGGCCCGGGGACTTCGCCCACGCGCCCGACTTCGGCCTGGTCTCCGACCTGCTGAGGAACGCCATGGCCGCGAGGGCCCGGGGCGTCAACGTCCTTTTGTACGGCAAGCCCGGCACCGGGAAGACGGAGATGGCCCGGACCATCGCCGCCGCCCTGGGGGCCGACCTCTACTCCGTGGGCGAGCAGGACGAGTGCGAGGAGAGAAATGAGCGCCTCTCGAGGCTCCTGATGGCCAAGCGGCTGGTCATGAACGACGACAGGACGATTCTGCTGTTCGACGAGGCCGAGGACGTCTTCGTCCCCAGGGCCTTCGAGCGCAGGAGCAGCAAGATATTTCTGAACAAGCTCCTGGAGAACACCCGCACCCCGGTCGTCTGGATCACCAACAACATCCGGGACATGGACTCCGCCTACGTCAGGCGCTTCAGCCACGCGGTGGAGCTCGACACCCCGCCCCAGGAGGTGCGGACGCGCATGTGGGCGACCTCCCTCTCCAAAAACAAGATCGCCATGGACCCCGCCGAGATCGAGAAGATCTCCCGGCAGTACGAGCTGCCCCCGGCCTATATGACCTCCGCCGTCAAGGTGGCCAGGCTGGTCAAAAACCCGCTGGCCGTCCGCCGGACCCTCGACAGCCTCGAGTACGCCGTCACGGGGCGCAAGAGCTTCGAGAGGCCCGACGGCGCCCGCCCCGAGTACCACGAGGGCCTGGTCAACGCCGACGCCGATCTCGGCAAGCTGACCGGGCGGATCGTCCGCGGGGGTCTCAGGCGGTTCTCCCTGTGCCTCTTCGGCCCCCCGGGCACCGGCAAGACCGAGTACGTAGCGCACCTGGCGGGCCGGATGGGCCTGCGGGTCTTGAAGAAGAGGGTCAGCGACATCATGAGCATGTTCGTCGGCGAGACCGAGGCCAACATCGCCGGGGCCTTCGAGGAGGCGCGCCGGGACGGCAAGTTCCTGGTCTTCGACGAGGCCGACAGCTTCCTCATGGACAGGGCGGGGGCCTTCCGCAGCTGGGAGGTCACCCAGGTCAACGAGATGCTCGCCTGGATGGAGACCCACCCCCAGCCCTTCGCCTGCACCACCAACCTGCGCGAGCGCCTGGACCCGGCCAGCCTCCGGCGCTTCACCTTCAAGGTGGGCTTCGGGTATCTGACCGACAGCCAGTCGGAGCTGGCCTTCCGGCACTTCTTCCACTGCGAGCGCCGGGTGGGCCTCTCCGGGCTGACCCCGGCCGACTTCGCC
Source organism: Deltaproteobacteria bacterium (assembly GCA_031264015.1). Taxonomy (GTDB): domain Bacteria; phylum Desulfobacterota; class Desulfarculia; order Adiutricales; family Adiutricaceae; genus JAIRNQ01. The sequence goes on from JAISET010000010.1 coordinate 10,033, forward strand.
CTGGCCGCCAAAAAGGCCGACATCCTGGGCGTGACCGATCCCGCCGAGCTGGCAGCCCTGCTGGCCGACGAGCTCAAGGCCAAGGGGCTCAGGGCCGTCAGGATGGGCTTCTAGACGGGCGGGGGCCCGCGGCGCCGGCCGGGGTCTGTTTCCGGCGGGGCGCCCGGGGCCCTTCTTGATCTTTGAGCCTAAAACCCCGAACATTGAACTTCGAACATTGAATTTCGAACCTCGAGCCTCGAGCCTCGAACTTCGAACATCGAGCCTCGAGCCTCGAGCCTCGAGCCTCGAACCTCGAGCCTCGAACCTCCAACCTCTTTCCAGCCCCCCCCGGGGGCCGCCCGATCATCCGGAGGCCATCATGCGCGGCGGCGAGAACTACGGTCTTTTCCAGGACTTATTGAGCCTGGCCATCTGGCTGCACGGCTCGCCGGGGGTGACCGTCGGCGACATAGCGGAGCGCTTCAAGGTGGCCAGGAGGACGGCGGAGCGCATGCGGGACACCATGGCCGGCTTCTTCGGGACGGCCTTCAAGGAGCGCCGGGAGGGCCAGAACAAATACTACTGGATAGAGTCCCGGAGGCTGGACCCCCTGATCATGAACTCCGTCACCGACTCGGAGCTGGCCTCCCTGAGCCTGGCGGCCAAGGTCCTGGAGCAGGGCGGGATGACGGAGGCCGCCGGGAGCGTCGCGGCCCTGGGCGAGAAGATCGGCGGCCTCATGACCCGCGGCAGGGCCCGCAGGATCGACCTGGAGGACCTGCTGCGGACCGAGGGGCTGGCCATGCGCCCCGGGCCGGTCATCAGGTACGACCCCGGGGTGCTGGCGGCGATCAGGGAGGCCATGCTGGGCTTCAGGCAGCTCCGCGTGGTCTACAAGGGCCGCGACCAGGTCTTCGAGGCGGACCTGATCCCCCTGGGGGTCCTGTACGGGGAGAGGCGCCACTACCTGGTGGGCAGGTATTCCGACGGCTGGACAACCAAGCCCAGACACTTTATATTGGACAAGATCATCGAGATCTCCGTTCTGGAGGCCACTTTCGAGGAGGACCCCGACTTCAGCCTGCGGGCGCACGCGCGACAATCCTTCGGCGCCTTCCAGGAGGAGCAGTTCGACGTGGAGTGGCTCTTCTCCCCCGGGGTGGCCGACGAGGCCTCCCACTTCCTTTTCCACCCCACCCAGACCAGCCGCCTCAACCCGGACGGCAGCCTGACCGTCAAGTTCCGCTGCGGCGGGCGGCTGGAGATGTCCTGGCACCTGCACACCTGGGGCGGCCAGGTCAGGGTCGTCAAGCCGGCCGACTTCTGGCAGAGCCTCAGGGACTCCTGCTGACCGGGCCCCGCGCCCGGTCCGGCCGCCGCTCGAGGATATGCGGGCGGGTTGGCGGGCGGCGGGCAGGTTGGCGGGAAGACGGGCCGGACGGATTGATTCAAGTATTTTTCTTCAACCACTTTTTGGAGGTTTAGCAATGTCCGATTTTCTTGATCTGGCCTCGAAGAGGCAGAGTTGCCGCAACTTTGCCGACAAGCCCGTGGAGCACGAGAAGCTGCTCAAATGCGTCGAGGCGGCCAGGCTGACACCGTCCGCCTGCAACTCCCAGCCCTGGAGCATCGTCGTCGTGGAGAAGCCCGAGCTGGCCGCCGAGGTGGCCAAGTCCACCATGCACATGGGCATCAACGAGTACATCGGCAAGGCCAGGGCCTTCTTCGTCGTGGTCGAGGAGTACGCGGCCCTGATGCCCGCCATCGGCTGCATGATCGACAACCAGTACTTCGCCAGGGGCGACTTGGGCGCCGTCACCTACGGCCTGACCCTGGCCGCCCAGAGCGAGGGTCTGGGGACCTGCATCGTGGGCATGTTCGACAGGCCCAAGCTCAGGGAAATGCTGGACATCTCCAAGGACAAGTCGATCTTCCTGCTCGTGGCCGTCGGCTACCCCGAGAACGCCCAAGTCCGCAACAAGGCCCGCAAGCCCCTCGAGGAGATCGCCCGCTTCCTGTAGCCGCCCGGGGACCTTTCCCCTTTGACCAAAAGCCCCGGCTTTTTCACTTCTCAGGCGGATTCCGCTTGACAAGTGAAAGGGTCGGGGTTAATTTATTGGCGCGTTTGATTGTTTCATCCTCGGCGTGTTTTTGCTTCCAGCGGTCACCCGGTGCCCGGCGCGCTTGTCTGCCCGCCCCCAGTGGCGGCTTGCCTGAGGAAGTCGTCAGATCTTTCTTAAGGGATTAGCCTCGGCATGGCGCCCGGGGAGTCGGCTTGCTTTCGTCGTGGCTGCCGGCGCGGCAGTCTGCCTTTGGAGTGTTTTAATTAAACAAGGGATTTGGCGGTTGAAAGATTTGGCAAAAATAGTGCGTCAGTTATTAAACATACACAAATAATTGCAGCCCGTTTGCAAATATCCACTGCAAATGTGGATATTATTATAAAATCTTGTGCCAAGGAGAAAAATATGCCTGCTATAACAGCTCAGCGCTCTACGGAGTTTTGGAAAAAATATGCTTCTGAAGAGAACATTAATTCTATAAAGGCCGAGGGGGAGATGATTGGTAATAAAAAGATTGTGAGACATATGAAGAGTCAAAAGAAGTCTGTTTCGCAGATAGCTTCTTTGACCGGCTTGTCTGAGGAAGACGTCAAATCTCTCCTAAAGGATTAGTCTCGGCATGGCGCCTGGCGAGTCGGCTTACTTTCGTCGTGGCTGCCAGGGCGGCCGTTTATTTTTAGAGTATTTTAATTAAATAAGTCATTTGGAAGTTGAAATATTTTGAAAAAAGTAGGTTAGTTATTAAATATGTCAAATTAATTGTGGCTCATTTGTAAATATCTGCTATAGATATGGATATTTTTATGAAATTTTATGTTAAGGAGAAAAATATGCCTGCTATAACAGCTCAGAGCTCTACGGAGTTTTGTAAAAATTATGCTTCTGAAGAGAACATTAATTATTTAAAGGCCGAGGGAAAGGCCGAGGGAAAGGCCGAGGGAAAGGTCGAGGGAAAGGTCGAGGGGGAGATGATTGGTAATAAAAAGATTGTGAGACATATGAAGAGTCAAAAGAAGTCTGTTTCGCAGATAGCTT
>JAISET010000023.1 GCA_031264015.1 Deltaproteobacteria bacterium
GCCCCGTCCATCGCCCTGATCCGCCAGACCCTGCTGGAATGGTCGGCCGACGCCCTGGTTCCCTTCAACGCCGTCTGCGTCTGCTCCGACCCCGCCGTCTCCAAAAGTAAGAAAAAAGACGACCTGGATCTTGTGGCCACCGGTGTCGAGGACCTGGCCCTGCCCGCCACCACCTCCGTCCCCAATATCGTCAGACAGCTGGGCCACGGCCGGAAACACCATCCGGACCGGCTTCAGGTGATCTTCTCCACCTACCAGTCCATTGACAAAGTGGCCCAGGCCGTCGAGAAAGGCAAACTGACGGTCGACCTGGTCGTCTGCGACGAGGCCCACAGAACGACTGGAGCCGCCCTGACAACCGAGGACGAAAGTTATTTTGTCAAGGTACACGACGACTCTTTTCTCAAAGCCGACAAACGTTTGTACATGTCCGCCACACCCAGGATTTACGGAGACGAGGCCAAAGGCAGGGCGGTTCAGGAATCGATAACCCTCTGCTCCATGGACGACGAAACCCTGTTCGGCCGGGAATTTTACCATCTGGGCTTCGGGGAGGCCGTGGAAAAGGAGCTGCTTTCCGACTACAAGGTCCTGGTCCTGACCGTCAACAGAAACGACATCCCTGAAGATCTCCAGGAGGAGCTGCTGGAGGGCAGGAAGGAAATAGACGCCGACGACATCACCAAATTGGTCGGCTGCCTGAGCGCCCTGTCCAAAAAAATGATATTTGACGGCAAGGAGCTGACCATCGCCGATCCCGCCCCCATGCGGAAAGCCGTCGCCTTTTCCCAGACGATCAGAAAATCCATGGCCATCAGCGCCATTTTAAACAAGCTCAAGGACGGTTGGTGCCAGAATTTTGACTCGGAGGAGCGCGACAAGCTGGTCGACCTGGGATCCCAGCACATTGACGGGTCAATGGGGGCCTCCCGGCGCGATGAAAAAATGTCCTGGCTCAAATCTGAGCCTGAAAACCCCAATGAATGCAGAGTCTTATCGAATGTCCGCTGTTTGAGTGAGGGAGTGGACGTCCCGACACTTGACGCCGTTCTCTTTTTAGCGCCCAGAAACAGCCAGATCGACGTCGTCCAGTCGATCGGCAGAGTCATGCGGAGGGCGGAGGGAAAAAAGTTCGGCTACGTCATCGTGCCCGTCATCATACCGGCGCACATCAGCGCCGAGGAAGCTTTGGACGACAACAAAGTCTTCGCGGTCCTTTGGGCGGTTCTCAACGCCCTCAAGTCCCACGACGACCGTTTCAAATCCGTCATAAACCGCCTTGAGTTTAACGACGTCAAGTCCAACGACAGATTTCTAATCGGCGGGGTGGCCAGACCTGACACTCATGATTCAGGCGTGCAAAGAGTAAAAAATCCCGACCTCCTTGGTGCCATAAGAGAGCAGGACGCCGCTCTCCAAACCGCCATATACGCCAGACTTGTCAAAAAAGTCGGCAACAAGCAGGACTTGTTGAACTGGGCCGGCGATGTCGCCCAGATAGCCGAAGGGTTCAAAAAGCGCATAACGGAAGTTGTCAGTCACGACGGACCTCACAAAGAAGAGTTTGACAAATTTGTCGACGGCTTACAACAGACTCTAAACCCTTCTGTCGACTCGGCTGAAGCCACCGAGATGCTAGCCCAGCATTTGATCACAAAGCCTGTTTTTGAAGCTTTGTTTGAGAATTACTCTTTCGTCCAGCATAATCCAGTTTCCAAAGCTCTGGAATCCATGATTGACGTGTTGGAGGACCAGGGACTCGAGAAAGACAGAATTGTTCTCACCAGGTTCTATAAAACTGTGAGGGACTATGTGTCCGGAATTGACAACTCAGGCGCCAGACAAAGAATCATTGTCAATTTATATAATAACTTTTTCAAAGTCGCCATGCCCAAGGCTGTTGAAAAGCTTGGTATAGTTTACACGCCTGTAGAAATAGTCGATTTTATAGTTAACTCCGTGGCAAAAGTCTTGGAGAATGAGTTTGGCCGGAAAGTTTCTGACAAAAACGTGCACATATTGGATCCGTTCACCGGGTCCGGTACGTTCATTACTAGACTGATTCAATCAGGAACGTTAGGTGAGTCTCTCGAATACAAGTACTTAAACGAGATTCATGCCAATGAAATAACCCTTTTAGCTTATTATATCGCCTCAATAAATATTGAAAATGCCTATCATGAAATGATGGGTGAAAATTCTATATACCAATCTTTCGATGGCATATGTTTGACAGACACCTTTCAACTTTACGAAAAACCTCCGAATTCAAGTATATTACCCTTAAATTTTATTCCCAACTCTGACCGAATGGAGTCTCTAAAAAAGGCCCCGATAATGGTCGTTCTTGGAAACCCTCCCTACAGCGTCGGCCAACGTTCCGCTAACGACAATGCTCAAAATCTCTCGTATCCAAACCTTGATAAAAGACTCAGGGAAACTTATGCAGATAAATCACTTGCAACTAACAAAAATTCTCTATACGACTCTTATGTCAGAGCTTTTCGTTGGGCTTCTGATAGGATAGAAAAAACGGGAAGTGGAGTTATCGCTTATATTTCCAATTCTGGTTTGCTTGACGGAAATGCCATGGACGGGATGCGCAAAAGTTTAGTCGAAGAATTCAACAAGATATATGTGTTTAACCTACGGGGAAACCAAAGAACATCAGGAGAATTATCCAGAAAGGAAGGGGGTAAAATTTTTGGGTCTGGTAGCAGAACACCTATTTCGATCACCATATTGATCAAAAATCATAAATTTCATGGACCAGCCGAAATTTACTATCAGGACATAGGTGATTATCTTTCTAGAGAGCAAAAGTTGTCAACAGTCGCTGCCTATCATGATATCTATGATGATAACTTAGATTGGAAACGGATAAAACCTAATAAGGCAGGAGATTGGCTAAATCAAAGAACCGATGTCTTTTCTAGCTTTTTGCCTATAGGAACAAAAGACAATGTCAACCCTATTAACACTTTTTTTTCAGATCAATATGCAAACGGCTTAAAAACAAATGCTGATGATTGGATGTATAACTATAGTGAAATATCTTTAAGGATGAACATGAAAAGATTTGCTGAAAGGTATAACTTTTCGGTTGATGACTATAAAACAAAAAATAATAATCTAGAATTTAATGATTATATTGAAAAATTTGCATATGACATAAAATGGCATTCTGGTATAATACCTAAAGCTATACGTGGTAGCAAATGTGAATTTAACGCAGCTAGCATTGTTAAATCTTTATATAGACCTTTTAATAAACAAAACGTTTATTATAGTAGTTTTTATAATCAACGTATTAGCTTACTGCCAAAAATATTTCCTTCTCAAAGCCACCAAAATTTAGTAATTTGTGTCCCTGGCACTGGGGGGACACAAGAATTTATGCCTTTAATTACAGATTGTATTCCTGATTTACATTTTAATAGCGATTCTCAATGTTTTCCTCGTTATTATTATTATGAAAAAAATGATCCAAATACATTAAAACTTAATCTTTTCAATTCTGGAACGATTATAGATGGTTATGAACGCAAAGAAGCCATAACAGACTTCATACTCAAAGAAAACCAAAGCAAGTACGGTTCCAAAGTCACCAAAGACGATATTTTTTACTATGTCTATGGGTTTCTTCACAACGAAGACTATCGCACCACATTTTCTGCTGATCTCAAAAAAAGCCTGTCACGGCTACCATTGGTTGATAAAACGGAAGATTTTTGGGCATTCTCTAAAGCTGGCCGCAAACTAGCCGACTTACATCTTAACTATGAAACTGTCGATCCTTATGACAAAGTGAAAGTAACTGGCACTGAAAAGGGAAATTTCATAGTCGACAAAATCAGGTTCATTCGCAAAGATGACAAAACTGCCATCCAATATAACAATAATATCTCCATTACTGGTATTCCGTTAGATGCCTACAAGTATGTGGTCAATGGGAGAAGTGCCATTGAGTGGATAATTGATCGTTACCAGGTAAAAACTGACAAGAATTCCGGCATCCGAAACGACCCAAACGACTGGGCCAAAGAACATGACCAGCCCAGCTACATCCTTGATCTTTTACTTCGCGTTATCACAGTAAGTTTGGAAACTGTGAAGATCATCGAGGGGCTGCCTAAAATCAATTTCTAAATGTTTTTCAAGCCTTGAATATTTACAGTGTTTTGAGCATCCACAAATTAACCTTGCTTCCAATCAGATTGATATTTTCAAGACATCATGGCCATCTGAAATCATAATTCGAACAAATTAGTCTTAATACTTTAAATGACAGACAATAACAATAATACAAGCGAGTTTTTTTCTTGCCCCAAACACACGGCACAGCCTTGAAAAATAATAACCCGGAAGCCCTTATCTTCAGAAAGCCAACCAAGTCTGACAAAATTGTCTTCATTAAAGCTCGGATGAATTTTTTCCTAGCCAGGGACATGCCTCTCGGCGAGACGCCAGTCTCCGTCTTGGAGGCGAGCCTGGAGGACTATTTTATTACTCCGGCCACAGTTATTTGAAATGCAAAAATCACTAAATAGTCACGATAATGTTATGTTACTTCTTATATGTCCATTAATTTTCATAAATTTTAAATCTTCTTGTTTAAAAAAACGATAAGCACATTTCTGTCTCTTTTGGAGGGATCTTAGTATAGAATGCGCTCTAGCATCAAGAGTTTCCTTATTTCGTATAGGGAACTGTGAATAAATTAGACATTTTATATAGTTATTTATATATTCTACATGGTTAAGTTCTGGACTATAAGAAGGAAAATAATGCAGTTCAATCAAATGTTCATTTTCTTTATCCAATTCTTGAAGTTTAATACTATGGTGCGCTTTCAAATTATCAGCCACAAGATATATTTTTCTACCACATGCTAATTTGATTAGTCTTAGTAGAAATATGATATACACTTCCGTGTTAAATGATCCATCGAATCCCATATAGCTTATACCGAGATCGGTAGAGATAGAAATAATTAGATTTCTATAAAACCTCTTAGCATTCATATCTGAATAGGCTCTGTCTCCAACAGGCGAATAGGATCGCATAACGTTTGAGTATGAACGGAGGCCAGTTTCATCAACAAAGACCATAATTCCCTGATTTTGTTCACATGTTTTCTGAAGTTGGGGAAAAGTGACTTTTTTGAACTCTTCGACAAGTTTGATGTTTTTCTCATGAGCCTTTTTGGCTGGTCTCTTCGGGCTGAATTCCCAACGTTTCAGATATCTGCCGATTGTCGACAGTGACATTGTGACCATGAAAAAGTTAAATATCAGTGCCAGGATAGCCTTTCTATCCCAGCATGCCCTGTTGATTGAACCGCACCCTGTGTCAGTTGGGTGGCAGGTAGTGATTATTTTCTTGATTTCCCTTTCTTGGACAGAATTTAAAAGCCGACTGTTCGTGCCAACATGGCCTGGCTTTGGTCCGGGCGACTGTATGACAAATAGCGCCTTTTTGTCGGCTTTGTAGATCCTCAACCAAGAATAGAGGGTGGAAATATGTACCAATAAAATAACAGATATTTCGGCTATTAGCACATTTCTCTCATAGTGATATACAAATTGTCTCCTGAGGACCAGGACTGCTTCATTGCCCATTTTGCGCAATGTGAAGTTTTCAATAGGTCATATGATTTATAAAAAACTTTTGCCAGACAATACATCAAAAGAGCTATTATTTATGCCATTTTAAAAATAAAATATCACATCTCTTTATTAAAATGCCTCTACAACGGCGATACGAAATCATAGCAAGCATTAAATAAGCATTTTAGTATTTTTTATCAAATATATTAAACAAACTCGATAGAGGGTTTTACAGAATGTCTTTTCATTTAGGCAATATTATAATTTTTTTCTTAAAGGGGGAAAATTTTTTAGAGACGAATTGTCAGATCAAAGATAGACCAAAAAGTACTGAAATAACATAGGAAATGATCATGCCGTACAATATCAAGCCATAATATTGGGAAATTTCAAATTTCAATTAATTATGTCCGAAGTAATAAAAGAAAAAACGACGGCGGCCACGGCGCGGTTCAATGAATTGTCGGGCAGGATCAAAGAGCTTGAAGCCGGCCTGACCGCCAACGCCGAACTGCAAAAACACATTGTAAACTACTCAAAGACCCGGCAGACCTATATCGAATACCGCAAGGCCTGATACTCAAAAAAGTTCAGGGAGCTTCACGAGGCAGATATTATTTTGCACCGGACCGCCAAGAAATACTTTGACGGGCTTGGCTTGAAAAAGCTGCCGACTATCAAGACCCTGCACGAAGAATACGCCCCGAGGCTGGAGGAAAAAAAAGCCTACAGGGAATACCGGCAGACCAAGTCTGAAATGCGGGAACTATTATCGGCGAAGACGAATGTTGACAGGCTGCTGAACATCACCGACGAGCGCCCGGCGAGCTCAACTGAAAGGGACTTGTAACCCCTGTCACGACACAAAAATAGCGGCCGACCACGCAACGCGGGGACAATCCGGGGGTCCGGGGGCGTTAGCCACCGGCGGGCGAGCAGAGTGGGCTTCATTCTGAACTGCTCGCCACACGTCCGAAACAGCGTAAAGACGTTGGGGCGCAGCCGTTTTCAAGCAAGTCGGGACACCGCCCGGAACACCGCAGGGGCGAGTCTTGTCGAAAACATTTCAAATCTCATTTTTACCGCCGCCGAAAATCAGCGCGCAACCTCTTGACTTTATTGTTCGTATATTTTACAATACTTACGACAATAATATCATGCAGGGAGGTGACGGCGATGGACGCAACCGAAAAGGTTTTTACGCTTTTGGACGAGCGCGGCGGCTACCTGACTTCAAAAGAGGCTCGGGAGAACGGAGTGGAGAACAAAATATTGCAGCGTATGACGGAGCGCGGGCTGATCGAGCGCGCCGCGCATGGGCTTTATATCGGCGCGGACATTTTCCCCGATCCGTTTTTTGTCACGCAGTACCGCTGTCCGAAAGGCGTTTTCTCAAACGAGACGGCTCTGTTCCTGCATGATCTCAGCGACCGCGATCCGATCAGGCCGGCGATGACGATTCCCTCCGGTTGGAACACGCCGCTGCTTAAGGACGGCGACATTCAATTTTTCTACAGCAGGCCGAAGTGGATGGGTCTTGGGGCTTGCGATTTGGAAACCCCGTCGGGCATGAAAGTAAGGGCATATGATACCGAGCGGACGCTTTGCGATTGTTTGCGCAACATTGACAAGCTGGATCGGGACTTGGTTCTCACCGCGCTCAAGCGGTACGCTAAGAGCAAGGATCGGGACAGCGCGAAGCTTCTGGAATACGCTTCCGCGCTGAAAATCCGCGATACGGTTTACAGATATTTGGAGGTGCTGGCATGAGGTTCACAGGCGCGGCGCAGCTTAAGGCATGGATCAAAAACAAATCCCGGCAGACCGGCGTGCCGGCGAACACTCTTCTGCAAAGCTATATGATGGAACGCTTGCTTGAGCGTGTGTCGATCTCGCCGTACCGCAGGAACATCATTCTCAAAGGCGGTTTCCTGATTGCTGCGATGGTGGGCATCGACCGGCGCAGCACAATGGATATGGACACGACAGTGAAAGGGCTGCCTGTCAGCCGCGAAAGCATGGAGGACATCCTGCGCGAAATTATATCAATCGACGCCGGCGACGGAATCGCCTTTGAGATCCGGGGCATCAAGAATATCCACGATATAAGCGAGTACGATGATTTCCGCGTATCGCTTCATGCCGTGTTTCATACGATCATCGTCAACATGAAAATTGATATCACCACGGGGGACGGCCTCATTCCGCATGAAATAGAGTATCCTTACAGGCTGATGTTCGAGGATAGGACGATCCCGGTCATGGCGTACAACCTCTGCACCGTCCTTGCGGAGAAGATCGAGACGATCCTCTCGCGCAACGTGACCAACACGCGGGGGCGTGATTTCTACGATGTTTACATATTGCTGTCCATGCACAGGGATACGCTTTCAAGACCCGATTTGCTTCATGCGCTCCGCGCCAAAGCGGAAGAACGCGGAAGTCTCTCTTTCATAGAAAGCTATGCGAAACATTTGGGCGATATTGCGGTCAGCCCTGAGATATCAAAGATTTGGGCGGGCTATGCCAAGGGCTACCCTTACGCAAGGGGCATTGCCCTGCCGGACATCCTCGCGTTGATCGCTTGGGTGTTTGACGAGTGAAAATGAAAAATTACGGGACGACGGCTTGGACGGGCGCGACGGCGCGAAGAAAAACGACCGCAGGATTGCGATACTTGAAAACACGAAGGACTAACAAGAATGAATGAAAAACATATCCGTTGGAAGAAAACTCTTTTTTTACCGTTGTCTTATCCGCGTTGGCAATATTGCTTTCGGTTTCCTGCTGCGGCGCGCCGCAATGCGAATCCGGCGGCGCAGGCGCCGCAAAGCCGGGCGATGAATCGAGCTTTACGGTATGTTATTACTCCGGCCACAGTTATTTGAAATGCTGAAAATCCCTAAATAGTCACTATAAAGTGATGCTACTTCTTATATGTTCTCTTAATTTTCATAAACTTTAAATCTTCTTGTTTAAAAAAACGATAAACACATTTCTGTCTCTTTTGGAGTGATCTTAGTAGGGTGGAAATATGTACCAATAAAATAACAGATATTTCGGCTATTGGTACGTTTCTCTCATAGTGATATACAAATAGTCTCCTGAAGACCAGGACTGCGTCACTGTCAATTTTGCGTAATGTAAAGTTTTTCATAGGTCACATGATCTATCAGAAACTTTTGCTAGACAATACATAAAAGAGCGATTATTTATGCCATTTTAAAAATAAAATATCACATCTCTTTATTAAAATACCTCCACAACGGCGATACGAAATCATAGCAAACATTAAATAAGTATTTTATTATTATTTATTAAATATATCAAACAAACTCGTTAGAGCGCTTTACAGAATGTCTTTTCATTTAGGCAATATTAAATTTTTTTTGTTAAAGGGAAAAAATTTTTTAGAGACGAATTGTCAGATCAAAGGAACACAAAAAAGTACTGACATAACATAGGAAATGATCATGCCGTACAATATCAAGCCATAATATTGGGAAATTTCAAATTTCAATTAATTATGGCCGGAGTAATAAAGCCGCCATGGCCGACGGCAGCCTCATGGTCTTTGTCTGCGAGGCGGACGAACAGGTCGTCTCCCCGGCCTTCCTGGCGGTCTCCAGAAAGCTCCCCGGCCCGGCCTTCCCCGACAACCTGGTCTGGACCGTCATGAACGTCTTAACCCTGCCTGAATTTCGACGAAAAGGAATAGCTTCGGAGCTGATGGGAAGACTGTTGGCGGAGGGCGAAGAGGCTGGCGTCGGGGCGAGCGGGCTCTCCTCCTCCAAGGACGGGGAAAAGCTCCGCGAGAAGACTGGTTTCAGGAACAGCGGGCTCAGACTGATGTTTCCGCGATGATCATGAAACTATTCACAGCGAGATGAGATGAAGTGAGATGAGTTGAGACGGGGAGGAAAGACGGCGCCTCCCCCCTCCTGGGCGCCCGGCGCTCCGGCGAGCATCCCCGGCGCCCCTGTTTTTTGGACTTATTGACTTTTTAACCATTTTACCTCTCCCCGCCTCCTCGCCCAAGCTTTTCTCGGGCTCTCTTCAGGAATAGTCCGGGGCTCCTCCATCAGGCTCCTCTCAGGCTCCCCTCAGCCAGGCCAGGATCTCCTCCTGGTCCACCTGCCCGCCGAAAACCTTGCCGAGCTCGACCACGCCCCAGGCCCGGGCCCATTTCTCCTGGTCGTCGGCCGGGAGGCCCAGCAGGGCCGCGGCCAGAACGTCCACGGAGATGGGCTCGGGCAGGTCGGAGGGGGTGAGGAAGTCGCCGGTCAGAGCCGCCTCCACGACCACGTTTTTGCGGACGGAGAGACGCAGCTCAAGCGAGCCGAAGGGGAAGCGGCTTTTTAAGGTCACGTCCCCCGGAGGCGACTGGCCGACGTTCCAGGAGGTCTGGGAGTACTTGGCGCGGCTGAGCTCCGAGGCCTTGGCGGCCAGCTCGGCCGGGAGCTCCGAGGCCTGGTAGCCGTAGGCGTCCCCGATGCCCGCCCACATGTCCGCCAGGGGGACGTTGATGAGGGGCTTCAAGTTGACGACCCTGGTCCTGACCGAGGCCACCCCCTTGCTGCGGTACTTGGCGGGGTCGACCAGAAGAACTTTTTCCAAAACCGACAGGTCCACGTCGTAGAGAAGCGTCCCGTGCAGCTGCCAGCCCCCGGGAAGCCTTCGGCCCGCGAGACCCGAGAACTTGCCCCGGCCGGGGACGGTCAGGTCGTTGCGGCCCTCCATGACCACCTTCAAGCCGAAGGCCTTGTCGTAATACTCGATCAAAGGGGCCAGCATCTCGGCCGTCCGGTACTTTTGGCCCCCCGACTGGGGCAGGATGAAACTGAAGTTCAGGTTGCCCAGGTCGTGGTAGACGGCGCCTCCCCCGGTCATGCGCCGGACCAGGTCCACCCCCCGGGTTTTCAGCTCCGGGAGGTTGACCTCGCTCATGGCGTTCTGGTAGCGCCCGATGATGACGGCCGGGCTGTTCTGCCAAAGAAGAAAGCAGCCGTCGAGGCCCCCGCCCACGGCCGTGGCCAGGACCTCCTCCAGGGCCAGGTTGTAGGGGGCCCTGGTCGAGCCCGTCTCGTAATAGAATATGTCGGGCATGTCCTAACCGTGCAGCGGCCGGCCCGCCAGGGCCAGGGCCGCCTCCCAGATCCCCTCCGGGAGGGTCGGGTGGGCGTGGACGACGGAGGCCAGGTCCTCGGCCCTCATCTTCTTGGAGACGGCCAAAGAGACCTCGCCAAGCAGGCTGGCGGCCTGGGCGCCGATGATGTGCGCCCCCAGGACCGCGCCGTCGGGTCCGGCCACCAGGCGGAAGACCCCGTCGGTCTCGCCCATGGCCTGGGCCTTGCCCAGCTGCCTGAACAAAAAGTCCTTGGCGACCGCCTCGGGATGTTTCTCCCTGGCCTGAGCGAGACTGAGCCCGACGCAGCCGATCTCCGGCGAGGTGAAGACGGCCGAGGGGACGGACTGGTAGTCGACGGTCTTTTTTGTCCCCGAAATCATGTTCTCGACGGCGCTCATGGCCTCGGCCGTGGCCGCGTGGGCCAGCATGATCCGGGCCGGCCCCAGACAGTCGCCGACCGCGTAGACATTGGGGGCCGCGGTCTGGAAATATTCGTCGGCCTCCACCCAGCCCCTGGCGTCGAGTTTGACGCCCAAAGAGGCCAGGTCCAGACCGCCCAAAGAGGCCTTGCGGCCGACGGACAAGAGTATCTTTCTGACCCTGATCTCCCTGGCCTCGCCCTCGCCCTTGAAGGGTTTGACCACGGCCGCCAGCTCGCCGCCCTCGCGTCGGACCTCGGCCACCGTCTGCCCGGTCAGAAACGGCAGCTTGATTTTCTTGAGGCTCCGCATGAAGACTTTGCTGATCTCCTCGTCGACGCCCGGGAGGGGCAGCAGCCGGTCCAGGGCCTCGACGATAGTCGTTTTCACCCCGAACTGATGGAATATCTGGGCCAGCTCGCAGCCGATGACGCCGCCGCCCACCACCAGGAGGCTCTCGGGCAGATCCTCCGTCCAGAGGGCCTGGTCGCTGGTGATGATCGACTCGCCGTCCACCGTCATCCCGGGGAGGGAGACAGGCTCGCTGCCCGAGGCGACGAGCAGACGGTCGTAGGCGTGATCCGCGGCCTCCCCGGCGCCGCCCCGAGCGGGAGCCACCGTCACCAAGCCCGGCCCCTTGATCGAGGCGGACCCGGAGACATAGGTGATGCCCAGGGCCTTGAAGTGCTTGGCCAGACCGTCGGCCTGGCCGTCGACGATCTGCTTCTGCCTGGCCCGAAGAGTCTGGAGGCTGAACCTGACCCCGTCCCCGGAGACCCCGAAGGGCGCCCCCTCGGAGCTCTCCCGCAGCAGGTCCGCGGCCCGCCTCATGATCTTGGAGGGGATGCAGCCCCGGTTGAGGCAGGTGCCCCCGGGACGGTCCTTGTCGACCAGCGTCACTTCGGCGCCCAGCTGGCGCGCCCTGACCGCCCCGGAATACCCCCCGGGTCCCGCCCCGACGACGACTACTTTTAAACTCATGGATGATCTCCCAAAAAATGATTTTGTCGCGATGTTATGACGACGAGGACCAAAGACTTAAGTCCCGGAATTTTCAATCTTAAAATTATTCCGCGCCAGCCGCCCGGCCCCGCCCCCCGGGCTAGAAACTTCGGCCCGAAAAACCGACGGTCCGCCGGCGCCCGCCCTCGGCGACTTCGGCCCCAAAAACTCAAGAGTCCCAAAAAAACTCAAAAGGACCAAAACAAACAGGCCGGCCCGGCTTACAAAAAACCGGGCCGGCTCGGCGGTTGCCGTCGTCCGGTCGTCTGTCTGACATTGATCCCGCCCCGGGGCCGGCCCGGAACTTTTCCGGGCCCTCGCCGGGCCCGCCTCAGACCCGTTAGGAACCCTCCCCGGTCCCGCCGGCCCGGCTTGACGACCGGCAGGCGGGTTGGCGGACGAGATTGTCCGGTCTATTTCATGTCCCCGGTCAGGACGGGACGGCGGGCGGCGGCCACGTCGTCGAGGCGCCGGCGCACGGTCCTGGTGGGGGCCTCGCGCAGCAGATCCGGGGTGTTCCTGGCCTCGAGGGCCACCTGGCGCATCCCGGCGATGAAGGCGTCCAGCTCCTCCTTGGACTCGGTCTCCGTCGGCTCGATCATGATGGCCGAGTGGACGACCAGCGGGAAGTAGATGGTCGGGGGATGGAAGCCCAGGTCGATGAGCCTCTTGGCGATGTCCAGGGTGCTGATCTTGCCGGGCTCCTGCAGGGCGTTGGTGAAGACGCACTCGTGCATGCAGTGCTGGGGGAAGGGCAGGTCGTAGAGGTCCTTGAGCTTCTCTTTGACATAGTTGGCGTTCAGGACGGCCAGCTCGCTGGCGTCCTTGAGCATGGCGCCCATGGTCAGCACGTAGGCGTAGGCCCGGACCAGGACTCTGAACTGCCCGTGGAAAGCGTGCATGCGTCCGATGGAGAGAGGCAGGTCCTCGTTCCACTCGTAGCCGCCGTCCTCCTTCCTGACCACCCTGGGGCCGGGCAGATAGGGAGTCAGGGTCTTGCCCACGGCCACCGGGCCCGCCCCGGGTCCGCCGCCGCCGTGGGGGGTGGAGAGGGTCTTGTGGGTGTTGTAGTGGACCACGTCGATGCCGAGTTTGCCGAGGTCGGCCCGGCCCATGACGGCGTTGAGGTTGGCCCCGTCGCCGTAGACCAGCCCGCCCCGCCGGTGGATCATCTCGTTGATTTTAACCAGCTCGGTCTCGAACAAACCCAGGGTGTTGGGGTTGGTGACCATCAGGCCCGCCACCTCGTCGTTCATCAGCTTCTCGACGGTGGCGTACTCGAGGTAGCCCTTGGGCCCCAGGGGCACCTTGATCTCGGAGAACCCGCACATGGCGGCGGAGGCCGGGTTGGTGCCGTGGGCCGTGTCGGGCATGAGCACCTTGGTCCTCTTCTGCTTGTTGTGCCGGTGGTGGGCAGCGATCAGCAGCATGCCGCAGAGCTCGCCGTGGGCGCCGGCCCCGGGCTGGAGACTCGCGGCCTCGAGACCGACGATCTCGGCCAGGAAGCGCTCGAGCTCGTGGATGATCTGCAGCTCCCCCTGGACGGCCTCGGAGGGCAGCAGGGGATGGGCCTTGGCGAAGCCGGGCAGGCCGGCCAGCTCCTCGTTGATCTTGGGGTTGTACTTCATGGTGCAGCTGCCCAGCGGGTAGGTGCCGGTGTCCACGCCGAAGTTCCAGGTCGACAACCTGGTGTAGTGGCGGGCCACCTGGTGCTCGGCCAGGTCGGGCCAGTCGGGCCCGGGGCCCTCGAGCCCGGCCGGCAGCTTGGCGGACGGCACCTTGGAGGCGGGGATGCTGGCGCCCGAGCGGCCCTTGCGGCCCTTCTCCCACAAAAGCTCCTCGGCCAGGACCAGCCCGCTCTGTCCGGGGACTTTATATTCCGAGCTCATCACAGCACCTCCTGGAGAAGTTGGTCGATGTCTTCCTTGCTCCTGGTCTCGGTGACCCCGAAGAGCCAGGCGTCCTTATATCGGGGAAACCACCGCTTGAGAGGCAGCCCGGCCAGGACCTTGCGCTGCTTGAGCTCCTCGCGCCTGTCGACGAAGCCCGGGGGGGCCGTCAGGGCGAACTCGTTGTAGGTGGGGCCCGAGACCAGGGGCTTGAAGCCCTTGGCCAGGAGGCCGGCCTTGAGGTACTCGCCCAGGTCGAAGTTCAGTTTGGCGAGCTCGCGGAATCCCGTGCCGCCCACGGCCGCCATGTACATGGCCGCCGTCAGGGCGCAGTGGCCCGCGTTGGAGCAGATGTTGGAGACGGCCTTGGAGCGGCGGATGTGCTGCTCCCTGGTGGACAAGGTCAGGACGAACCCGCGGCGCCCCTCGACGTCGGCGGTCTGCCCGACCAGCCTGCCGGGAATTTGTCTGACCAGCTCCATTTTCGAGCTCATGAGCCCCAGCCCGGGGCCCCCGAAGCCCTGGCCCAGGCCCAGGGACTGGCCCTCGCCCACGGCTATGTCGGCGCCCAAAGATCCCGGGGACTTGAGCAGCCCCAAGGCGAAGGGCTCGGCGAAGGCGGAGACCAGGAGGCCCCCGGCCTTATGTATGGCCTCGGCGGCCAGCGCCGCGTCCTCGATCACGCCCAGGAAGTTGGGGGACTGGAGCAAAAGGGCGGCGGGCTTGTCGACCTTGCTTAATTCGGACAAGTCGGCGCGGCCGTCGGGACCGGCGGGCAGGACGACGATCTCCACGTCGGGCAGGGGGTCCAGATAGGTTTTCAGGACCTGGCGCCAGTGGGGGTGGACCAGCTCGCTCACGACCAGGGCGCGCCTTTTGGTGCAGCG
Source organism: Deltaproteobacteria bacterium (assembly GCA_031264015.1). Taxonomy (GTDB): domain Bacteria; phylum Desulfobacterota; class Desulfarculia; order Adiutricales; family Adiutricaceae; genus JAIRNQ01. The sequence goes on from JAISET010000023.1 coordinate 14,935, forward strand.
CTGGGCCATCAGGGCGGCCTCGGCCAGGGCGGTGGAGCCGTCGTACATGCTGGCGTTGGTGACGGGGAGCCCGGTCAGGCGGCTCACCAGCGTCTGAAACTCGAAGATGGCCTGCAGGGTGCCCTGGCTCATCTCCGGCTGGTAGGGGGTGTAGGCGGTCAGAAACTCCGAGCGCCCGGCCAGGTAGGGGACCAGGGAGGGCACGTGGTGGGGGGCGGAGCCGGCGCCGGCGAAGACGCTCCAGTCCCCGCCCTGGGCCAGGCCCTCCAGCCTGGTCCGCAGTTCCCATTCCGTCAGCGGTTCGGGGAGGTCCAGGGGCCGGTCCCGCCTGGCCTCCGGGGGGATGCCGGCGAAGAGGTCGTCGATGCTTTTGACGCCGACGGCGTCCAGCATTTCCTTGACGTCCTCCGGTGTGTGGGGCAGATATCTCATAAGCACGCTCCAATCATTTGGTGTCCTTGGGGGTGTTCCCGGCGACGTTCCCGCGGGCGTTCCCGGGGATGACCCCGGAAATGTTCCCGCGGAAAGCCCGGCCCGCGCCGGCTTGGCTTTTCCTGCTTTGGACGGCGCCCGGCGGCCCGGGGAGGGGGGCGTTTTTTTCATCGCCCCCGGCCCGCCTCTAGTGGGCGGACTCCTCGAGCAGCTTCTTGTAGGCCGCGACGTCCAGCATGGCCTCGAGCTCGGAGGCCGCCATCTCTATCTCGATGATCCAGCCCTCCCCGTAGGGGTCGGAGTTGACCAGGTCGGGGTTGTCGGCGATGGCCTCGTTGACGGCCTTGACCGTCCCGTTGACGGGGCTGATCAGGGGGCTCACGCTCTTGGTGGACTCCAGGGTGCCGAACTCCTCGCCGCGGACCAGCTTGGCGCCGACCTCGGGCAGCTCGACGAAGGTCAGGGCACCCAGGGCGTCCTGGGCGAAATCGGAGATGCCCAGCCTGAACGGGGCGCTCTGGCTGACCCATTCGTGCTCCTCGTGGTACTTGACGTTCGAGGGCAGGTTCAGTTCGCTTAACTCTTTCATTTTCTACTCCTTGATTATTTCAGGGGCCGGCGGGCGGTGCGGCCCGGGCGGATGTCGGAGACTATCTCGGCTTTCAGCTGGCGGCGGGAGTCCTTCAACGCTATGGGCGTCCCCGGGGCCAGGTTTTTGCTGACTTTGACGAAGCCGCAGACCAGGCCCTTGGGCGTCCAGCCCTCGGGCTTGTCGGGGGAGGCGAGTCCGACGACCTTGCCGTCGATCCGGCCGATGGCCATGTCGGCCACCACGGTCAGAATGGTGCCGACCGGCTGGTCGGCCAGCATGACCTTGGCCTCCTTCTCGTCCACCTTGCGGGGGTCGAAGCCGACGAAGGGCAGCGTGTGGTCGGCGGAGTCTTTAACTTTCTCCAGCTCGGCCCGGCCGTGGAAGTCCTTGGTGAACTTGCCCTCGGGGGAGAGGGGCAGGGCCCAGGGCCAGGGGGTGTTGACGAAGTGCCAGTGGCCGATGTCCTGGTGCGACAGAGGCAGGACCGCCCCGGCGCGCAGGGAGTCCCTGGCGGCCAGGCCGCAGGGGATGAGCCCGAACCGGGCCCCGGCGTCCACTATCTTCAGCCATAATTCACGGGCCTTGTCGAGGGGCAGGAAGATCTCGAAGCCCAGCTCGCCGGTGTATCCCGTGCGGGAAAGCAGGATCGGCGTCCCGTCGGTCAGTTTGACCGCCGACTTGGCCAGGTCGAAGTCGCCCTTGAAGGTGAAGTAGGGCAGCTTCTCGAAGACCTTCTCCGGCCCGGCCACCAAGCCCCGCATGATCTCGTAACTCTTAGGCCCCTGCAGGTCCAGCTTGGCGATCTTGTCGGCCAGGTCGACGTAGGTGAAGCCCGAGCCGCCGGGCACCTTTTTCAGATGCTCTATGACCTTGCCGCTCATCCCGGCGTTGACCACCAGGCCGAAGCGCTCCTCGCCCAGGGGGTAGACGATGGTGTCGTCCACGGCGAAGCCCCGCTCGTCCAGGATCAGCCCGTAGCCGGCCCGGCCGACCTTGAGGTCCGAGATCTCCTTGGTCACGGCGTAGTTTAAAAATTTGCGGACGCCCGCCCCCTCGACCAGCAGGACGGCCATGTGGCTCGTGTCGAAGAGCCCGGCGCCGCCCAAAACGGCCAGGTGCTCCTTGACGGCCCCGGACGGGTACCACAGGGGCATGTCGTAGCCGCCGAAATCGACCATGGTCCCGCCCAGGGAACAATGGACGTCATATAGGATTGTCCTCATGCTCGCTCCTTACGTGAGTGTGTCTGTCGCCTCAAACCCGGCCCCGACCCCGGCGGCGGACGCCCCCGGACCGCTCGCGGCCCCCCGGGCGAGACTCCCCCGCCGGGCCCTGAGTCCTTGTCAAAATTTATGCCGTCCGACAAACGGGCGCCGACAAACTGGCGCCGCCCGGGGGCCGTCCTCAAGTCCGTCAAAACGTTGTGCTTTTTGTTTTTTCCGGGTGTCCGCGTCGTTTTTAAATTTGATTTGTCGGGGTTGGTTTGTTTGTCTCGTCAGACCGACAAGTCTCGAATATGCCTGTCATATCAAACTTCGACTAGTCCTCGCCCGGCCGCGCCGACGGCCTTAAATCGCCCGGCCGCAAAGAAGGCTCGGAAAAACGCCGGCCGGGGCCGACGGTCTCCTAAAAACGCCCCGACCGAGAGCTCGCCCCCCGGCGCGGGCCGCGTCTTTCCGTCGGCGTCCCGCTCGGGAGACAGCTTTCCCCAGGTTTCGGGGAGGGGCGGGGGCCGAAAACACGGAAGATTTTGCGTCCCGGCGTCCCGGCGACCCGGCGACCCGGAAAACAATACCTGAGCGGCGCCTTTCGTTCGGAGAGTATACACTGTTGACAATAGTTTTACAATGCACAAGCGATTGTAAAAAGGTATCGAAATAGACCTTCTTCATGGAAACGGAAATTTTTACATCTAAATTTCTTATTTTACACAAAAAAGATACATATCCACTAAATTTCCTCCAAAAGATTATGGGGATCTTTATGGAATCTACATTTGATATTATATATTGTCATATGCTAAACTTGATTTTATTATATTTTTTTCCTTTTTAAAATTTTAAACTTAAAAAGTCATATATATATTCTAAACAAATCGTAAAAGTGGAAAAAAAATCTGTTTAATAAAAATTTTATTAACTATAGTATCTATATATAATATTAGCTAAAAATAATAACTATACATATCTTGATTTTACTTTCAACCAACAAACATGGCTGTCATATCCCATGTCCCGCATCCCCCCGCCCCGCGCGCCCGAAGGACGGCTAAAGGACATGTTCCCCCGCCTGTTTTTCCCCGGCCCTCTTCCGTCTCCACCGCCCGCCTTCCCAGACCCTCTTCCGTCTCCGCCGCCCGCCTTCCCCGACCATCCTCCGCGGGCGGGACCGCTGCTTTCCCCTCTTCTCCGGGCGGAACCGGCGGCCCGCCAAAACAAAGATCCCGGCCTTCCGAAAAAGGCCGGAAAGCAGGTCCGGCGGGCCCGCCGCGACAGGTCAGACGCCGAAGACAGTCAGAAAGTCCCCGAGCAGGTTCAAGGCGACGCTCCGGCGATACTCCTTGGAGACGCGCCCGGAGGTCGGGACCAGGGCGGCCCCGTAGGCCGCCAGAAAGTCCTGCCTGAGTTTTTTGGCCTCGGGGATCTCGAGGCCCACGAGCATGCTCTCGAGGCACCGGTCGCGGAAGATGACGTCGGTCACGGCCCCGAAGGCCGCGGCCAGGTGCCTGATCCTGCCCCGTTCCTGCCGGAAAAGGCCCGCGAACGAGAGGCGGCTGATGGCCAGGGCCCGGCGGCCGCCCACCTTGCAGTAGTAGTGGGGCGCGAGCCTGCTTTTGGGCAGCCGGATCTCGACGATCAGCTCGTCGGAGGCCAGGTCCACCTTTTTCCCGCCCAGGTAGAAGTCGGCGACGGGCAGGAGCCTCTCGCCCCGGGCGCTGGCGATCAAAAGGACGGCGTCGACGACCATGAGGACCAGGGCGCTGTCGGCCTTGGGGCTCCCGTTGGCCACGTTGCCGCCCACGGTGCCGGCGTTGCGCACGGCCGGGGAGGCGACGCCCGAGACGGCCTCCTTCAAAAGCGGCGGGGCCAGGGGGCTCTCCAGCACCTCGGTGAAGGTGGTGGCCGCCCCGACGACGAGATGGTCGGGTGTCTCCCTCAGCCCGCGCATCTCCCGGACGTTATGGAGGTAGAGGAACCGGCGTTCCGTCTCCGTCTCCCCCACCATCAGGTCGGTGCCGCCGGCCAGGGCTATGACGCCCGGGTCGGCCATCGCGGCCAGGGCCTCGTTCAGGCGGCGGGGATGGAGGCCGCTCACCATAATCCCTCCCCCTCTTTGGAGGCCAGGGTCACGGCCTCCACGATGGCGTTGTAGCCGGTGCAGCGGCAAAGGTTCCCGGAAAGGCCCTCCCGGATCTCGGCCGGGCTCGGCCTGGGGTTCCGGCGCAGCAGGGCCTCGCTGGCCAGGACCATGCCGGGGATGCAGAAGCCGCACTGCACGGCCGAGAACCTGGCGTAGGCCCGGTCCAGGACCGCGAAGCGCTCGGTCTCCCTAAATCCCTCCAGGGTCGTGACGGAGCCCAGGGCGACCATCCCGGCCGGCACCAGGCAGCTGTTGACCAGGCGGTCGTTGAAGATGACGGCGCAGGCCCCGCACTCGCCCTCGCGGCAGCCGCACTTGACGGAGGTCAGGCGGAAGACGTCCCGCAAGACGTCCAGGAGTCTCGCGTCCCCCCGTCCGGCGTAGACGGCGCTCTCGCCGTTCAGGACGAACTCCAGGGGGGCGGGCGGGCCGGGGGAGGCGGCCGGGGGCGCCGCGGGCGGCGTCATGAGAGGCTCCGCGGGCGGCGTCATTCCCGCCGGAACAATCGGCGGCGGCGAATAGGTCATTTTCCCGCCTCCATGACGGCCGCCAGAGTCTCCTCGGCGGAAAAGGGGGCATGCCTGACGGGGATCCCGCCCATGGCCTGCTCCAAGGCCGAGAGATAGGCCGCGGGGACTCCGGGCAGCGGCAGCTCCCCGGCCCCCTTGGCCCCGTATGGCCCCTCGGGGAACTTTTCGACATGCAGGGTGACTTTGATCAGCGGGACGTCCATGGCCGTGGGAATGAGATAGTCGGAGAAGGTCTTGTTGCGGATGCGTCCCGCCCGGTCGTATTTCATCTGCTCCATGGAGCTGTAGCCGATCCCCTGCAGGAGGCCCCCCTCCATCTGGCCGGTCAGAATGGTCCGGTCGACGGGGGTGCCGGCGTCGAAGCAGCCCCAGACGCCCAGGACCCGGTGGACGCCGGTCAGCAGGTCGACCTCCAGCTCGACGACGCAGGCGGCCCAGGAGTAGGTGGCGTAGGCGTCGCCCCGGCAGCGGTCGTAGTCGTAGGGGATGATGTAGTCGGGCTGGACGTAGTCGTCCTCGAAGACCTGCTCGACGCCGTCCGCCCAGCCCTCGCGCAATTTTACGGCCGCCCTTCTAAAGAGCTCGCCCACCGTCATGATGCTGCGGGAGGCCACGGTGGGCCCGGAGTTGGGGCAGCGGTCGGTGTCGGGGCTGCAGGCGGTCACCCGGTCCAGGGGAATCCCCAGCTCGTGGGCCACGATCTTGGCGAAAGTCGTCTTGAGCCCCTGGCCGATGTCCGTGTTGGAGGCCAGAGCCTCCACCCGGCCGTCGGCGGACTTGACGAGCCGCACCCTGGCCTTGATGAAGTCGCGCTCCCCGGTGCCGGCGAAGCCCGCCCCGTGGAACCATAAAGACAACCCGACCCCGCGGCGCAGACGGCCGTCCTGCCGCTTGCAAAGCTCCCTCTTCTCCCTATACCCGCTGTTTTTAACCGCGTCCTCAATCATGGCCGGCAGGGGCACCGGGTGATGGTAGCGCCCGCTGGTGGAGGTGAGATCCCCCTGCGCCGCCAGGTGGGCGATTTTAAAGTCCAGGGGGTCGAGGCCCAGGTCCCCGGCTATGTGCCCCATGAACATCTCCACCGCGAAGACCGTCTGCGGCGCCCCGAAGCCCCTGTAGGCCCCGCAGGGCACGGTGTTGGTTTTCACCCCGCGGCCCCGGACCCTCAGGTTGTCCACCTTGTAGACCCCGACGCAGGAGGCCACGCCCCGCAGAAGCACCACTCCGGTCAGGGTCGTGTAGGCCCCGGCGTTGAAGACGACGTCGATGTCCAGGGCGGTCAGTCTCCCGTTTTTGACCGCCGCCCGATATCTGCTCACCGAGGGGTGCCGCTTGGTGGAGCACTCCATGTCCTCGGCCCTCCCCAAAAACAGGCCCACGGGTCTGCCCCCGGCCTTCATGGCGCAGAGGGCGGCGAGACAGGCCAGGTTCGAGGGAAAGTCCTCCTTGCCCCCGAAGCCGCCCCCGGTGACGTCCTGGACCACCCGGACTTTGTCCTCCGGCAGGGCGAAGGCGTGGACCAGGGCCTCGTGGACGTAGTAGGGGCACTGCATGCTCCCCCTGGCTATGATTTTTCCCTCCTCCCAGCGGACCACCAGCCCCTGGGGCTCGATGTAGGCCTGCTCCTGGTAGAAGGTCTCGAACTCCTCGTCGTAAGTCTTGTCCGCCTCGGCCATGGCTTTGTCCACGTCCCCCCGGCCGAAGTTGTAGTCGCAGTAGGTGGTCCCCGCCGTTTTCACGTCCAGCTCGGGCTCCAGGACCTCGTAGTCGACCCGGACCCGGCTCAGAAGCTTTCTGACCGCGCGCTCGTCGGGCCCGGCCATGACCAGGATGGGCTCGCCCACGTACTGGACCGCGTCGACGGCCAGCACCGGGGTGTCGCAATTGACGATGGGAATCTCGTTGGGGCCGGGGATGTCCCGGTGGTCCGCGTATATGTGGCCCGGCGGCAGCTCGGGCGGGGTCACTTTCAAGATGCGGGCCCTGGCGTGCGGGGACCTGAGGGCAGCCGCGAACAGGAGGCCCTCCGGATAATGGTCCGCCGCGTAAAGCGCCCGGCCCGACATTTTCAGGTCGTGGTCCTTCTTGACGACCGGCTCGCTGATGGGATGAGGCGCCAAATTAATCCTCCTTAAACAAAAGCCCGGACAAGGACGACGACATGCGGGAATCGGGAAATCTTCAGGAGTGAAAAACTGGCCGGCTCTCTGAAATTTCGGCGTCTGCAAATCCACATATTTCAAAGCTCATGCGTCATAAAGTTTTTTAGTCAAAATTTCCCAAGACTCGGACGTCGGACTGTCGGGGCGTCCAAACATCCGGCCGACGGGCGCAAACCCCGCGGCCTGGCCGGAGCGGGCCCGAGGATCAACCAAGGGCGCGGCTCCGCCAGGCGGAAAGGTCTTCGCCTCAGCCGCGCCGAAACCGAAAAAAGCTTCGAACAATGGTCCCTCAAAGACGGGTCCCTCAAAGACGGGTCCGTCAAAGACAGGTCCGTCAAAGACAGGTCCGTCAAAGACCGGGGCCGTCAAAGACCGGGGCCGAAACCCGCAAAAGGGCTGCAAAACAGGTCCTGACCGGACCTGGACGAGAGCCTCCCAGATTTTGTCGAAAGTCTGGGAGGCCCAAAAATATTAAGAAAAGCGTCCGACGGAGCCGGAACCTGAGCCGGAACCTGAGCCTGAACCTAAACCGAAGCCGGAGCCGGGCCTCAGATGGCCCAGCCGCCCGCGTAGAAGACCACCAGCACCACGGTGATGACGACCACGCCGACGTTCAGCCTGGCGGATTCGCCGGCCACCACCCGGCCCACCAGCAGGCCGACGAAGCCGAACATGATGCCGGTGACGATGTTGCCGGTGATGACGATGCCGGTGGCGCAGACGAGGCCGCTCAAGGCGTCGACAAAATCCCCGAAGTCCAGCTCCCGGACGTTGGAGAGCATCAGAAGACCCACGTACATGAGAGCCGGGGCGGTGGCGTAGGTCGGGACCAGCATGGCCAGGGGCGAAAAGAAGATGACCAGCAGAAAGAGGATCCCGACCACGGCGGCGGACAAACCCGTCCTGGCCCCGGCCGCGGCCCCGGTGGCCGATTCGATATAGACGGCCGCGGGGGCGCCGCCGACCAGGCCGGCCAGGATGCTGCTGACGGAGTCCGCCGTCAGGGCCTTGCCGCCGTTGATGATCTGGCCGTCGGCGTCCAGCAGCCTCGCCTGCCCGGCCACGGCCCTGATGGTCCCGGTGGCGTCGAAGACGGCCGTCATGACCAGGGCCAGGATGCTCGGGATGACCAGGACGTTCAGGGCGCCCGTCAGGTCGAGCTTGAAGACCAGGGAGCTCTCGCCGCTAAAGCTCGGCAGGGAGGCGACTCCGACAAACTTGACGGCGTCGTCAAAAATCAAGCCGACCAGCGAAATGGCCACGATGACCATGAGTATGCCTCCGGGCACCCTGCGCTTCTCGAGGCCGAAGATGAAGGCCAGGCCCAGGAGGGTCATGAAGACCGGGAACTCGGTCAGCCCGCCGAACTCGATGGGGTATCCCGCGGAAACCTTGCGGACGACCAGGCCCACGTTGTTGGCGGCGATCATCAGTAAAAACAGCCCGATGCCGATGCCCGTGCCCACGGCCACGCCCTTGGGCAGGTTCTTTAAGAGCCAGTTGCGCACGCCGGTGACGGTGATGGCCGTGAAGACCACGCCCATCCAGAAGACGCTGCCCAGGGCCACCGGGACCGAGATCCCCTGGCCCAGGACCAGGCTGTAGGCCGTGAAGGCGGTCAGCGAGATGGCGCAGCCGACGACCATGGGCAGCTGGGCCCAGGCGCCCATCAAAAGGGAGCCCAGGCCGGAGACCAGGCAGACGGCCACGAAGACGCCGTCCTTGGAGAACCCGGCGTCGGCCAGCATCGAGGGCACCAGGAAGACGGAATAAACCATGGCCAGAAACATGGTCAGCCCGCCGATGATCTCGGTGCGGACGTTGCTGCCCCGCTGGGAGATAAGAAAAAATTTGTCCAGGAAAGCATTTTTGCCGGACGCGGTCGGTGCGGACATGATGGAAACCCCTTGTCTATTTGGCGCCGCCGGGGCCGCGGGACTCGCCCCGCCGGACGGAGTTGAATGGGTCTCGCCGTTGGCCGGCGATATGGTCTGGGCAAAACGCCGTCGGCCGGCGGTTTGATCCATGCGTGACGCCGGGGGCCGGCGTCTCAGGCCATTTGTTCGGACATATCATGACGGGCGGGCCGGCCGACTTGTCATGACGGGTCGAAACGGCCGGCTTGTCATGACGCCGACATGTCTGGCCTGTCGTGACGGCCAGGGCTTTCCGCTCTTTCGGTCAGCCCAGCCGCGGACGATTGGGCGGGTTCTCGCCGCGGACGTGGACGAGGCGGCCGGCCGCGTAGGCGCCGGCCACGGCCCTGTCGTCCCCCAGGGTGGTCAGGACGAACAGTTTTTCCCTGACGCTTCCGGCCTGGGCCGATCTCATGGCCATGAGGTCCGTGCCCCCGGGGTCGAGGACGGCCAGGTCGGCCTCCTTGCCGGGCTCGAAGTTGCCCAGAACGCCGTCCAGGGACAACGAGCTCGCGCCGCCCATGGTGGCCAGGTAGAGCTGCTCGACGGCGGAGAGCTTGTGGCCGGAGAGCTGGCAGATCTTGTAGGCCTCCCCGAGGCTGGCCAGCTGGGACAGGGACGTCCCCCCGCCCACGTCGGTGGCCAGGGCGACCCGGACGCCCTCGTCGCGGGCCCGTTTGTAGTCGAACATGCCGCTGCCCAAAAACAGGTTGGAGGTCGGGCTGAAGCAGGCGACGGACCTGGATTCCGCCATCCTCGCCCACTCGTCCTCGTCCAGATGGACGCAGTGGGCGAACAGGCACCTGGGCCCGGTCAGCCCGAAGCTCTCGTAGACGTGCAGGTAGTTGCGGTGCCGGGGGAAGAGCTCGGCCACCCAGCGGACCTCGTTTTTGTTCTCGGCCAGGTGCGTCTGCATGTAGACCCCGGGACGGTCCTCCAGGAGTTTCCCCGCCATGCGCAGCTGGGCGTCGGTGGAGGTCGGCGCGAACCTGGGGGTGACGGCGTAGAGGGCCCGCCCCCGGCCGTGCCACTTGTCGATCAGCCTGAGGCTGTCCTCGTAGGCGCTCTCGGGGGTGTCCAGCAGATAGTCGGGGGCGTTGCGGTCCATCATGACCTTGCCGGCCACCGTCCTCATGTTCAAAGCCTCGGCCGCCTCGAAGAAAGCGTCCGCCGACTGGGGGAAGACGGCGCAGAAGACGACCGCCGTGGTGGTCCCGTTTTTTAACAACTCGCGCAAAAAGAAGTCGGAGACGGCCCTGGCCCGGTTTTTGTCGGCGTATTTCCTCTCCGTCGGGAAGGTGTACATGCTCAGCCAGTCCAGGAGCTGCTCGCCGTAGGAGGCGATCATCTCCGTCTGGGGGTAGTGGACGTGGGCGTCTATGAACCCCGGGACGACGAACTTGCCGCTCCAGTCCATGAAGTCGACCTCGCCGGGCTTGAAGCCGCGCCCGACGGCCTCGGGGTAGGGGACGAGCTCCCTGACGAGCCCTCCCTCCAGACGCATCAGCCCGTCGTCGAGGCAGCGGAAATTTTTCTCGACGTCGCCGGCGTCGGCCGCGGGGCCCGTGAAATCCAAAAAAGTCCCCCGCAGATATAGAGACTTGGAAGCCTCCGACATAACCACCTCCCGCGGTTTATGTAAGTTCGCGCTAAACCTTAAATTTGTAAGATCGGGACCCGGGCGGGCCCGAAATTCCTCGCGCTGTCGACCGTCGGCCGCGCATCATGACGATTTCAACCGTCAGGCGCAAACCATGGTGTTTCCAACCGACAACCGCAAACCATGGTGTTTTCTACCGACAACCGCAAATCATGATGATTTCAACCGTCAGTCACAAACCATGGTGTTTTCAACAGACAACTTTGAGCAATAGTCGCTTTCACATTTAGCCGTCAGTCGCGACGGCTTTCACTTTTTTACTATAAACAACAGCCATTTCAACCGCCGGTCGCGCAGGGGGCCGTCTTTTTTTAACTTTTGTCATAAGGGACGGACATTTTTCCCTTTGGGCATGACAGTAAGCAATTATCCATATTTAGCTTTATTTATACGGACAGTCACGAACTTGGGCCATCAATGACAACCGCCGGCAACTTATGTCGTCAATATGCAAATTACGAGAAACCGAAGTCCGCGGCAAGAAAGACCTGGACATGGGAACCTGAAGCCAAAAGCAAAACAAAGTCGCCCAAAGTTTGACCGCAAGTTCGGCCGCGAGTTCGGCCGAATCTCAGACCAGGGGCGGCAGGACCTGGAAGGCCTCGACGTCGACAAGGCCCCTGTCGGTCAGCTTCCATTTGGGGCTGGTGGACAGGGCCAGGAAAGACAGATGCATGAAGGGGGCGCGCAGGGTCCCCCCCAGCTTTTCTTTGACTATGGCCTCCATCTCGGCCATCTTGAGACTCAGCTCCTCGCCGCTCAACTCGTCGGTGATCAGCCCCCCCACGGGGAGGGCCAGGTCGCCCAGGATTTTGCCGTCCAGGGCCGCGGCCAGACCGCCCCCCAGCTCGATGACCCGGTTGACGGCGGCGGCCATGTCCCTGAGGCTGGCGCCGGCCGCCATGATGTTGTGGGTGTCGTGGGCCACGCTCTCGGCCACGGCGCCTCTTTTAATGCCCAGGCCCTGGACGAAGCACTTGCCGACGTTGCCGTTGCGGCCGTATCTCTCCACGCAGGCCATGTGGACGGCGTCCTGGGCGATGTCGGCCATGACCCGGCCGTTCTGGACGGGGAGCGTGGCCACCCTGCCGTCCGTCAGATTCTGGTCCGGGATGGCCACCAGGACTCTCGCCTGCGCGGCGCTTCCGGAAGCCGGTATGGCCAGGTCGTTTTCGTCGACTTTGCCGCGTTTGACGGAATTCTTGACCGACATGGGATACGCGTACTTGGGCAGGTCGATTAAAAGCCTGCCCTCGGCCGCGACCAGCTCGCCCCCGATGAAGACGGCCTCCACGGTCATCCGGCCCAAATCCCTGATGATGGCCAGATCGGCGTAGCCGCCCGGGGCGACCACTCCCCGGCCCTCCAAGCCGAAATAAGTGGCCGGGTTGATGGTGGCCATCTGTATCGCCTCGGCCGGGTCCACCCCCTGCCTGACGGTCCGCCGGACGATCTCGTTCATGTGGCCCAGGGTCAGCAGATCGTCGGCCAGCATGTCGTCGGTGGCCAGGATGCAGCGCCTGGAGTCCAGTCCCTCCTCGGTGACGGCCCGGATGCACTCGGCCATGTTCTTCTGGGTGGAGCCCTCCCGCATGAAGACGTAGACCCCCTGCCGGAGCTTCTCGACGCACTCGTCCTTGGCCGTGGTCTCGTGGCAGGAGCAGCGGCCCCCGGCGGCCACGATGTGGGCGGCCAGCTCCTCCCCGAACAAACCCGGGGCGTTGCCATCCACCACCAGGCCGAGGCTTCTGGCGTAGGCCGCGCTGGCCACCAGGTCGGTGACGATCTCGGGGGTGTTGCGGTGGACGTGGCGGGCGATGGAAAAACCCTGGAGCTCGCCGATGCCGACCACGTTGGGATAGTTTAGCAAGTCCTCCATGTCCTTGGAGCCCACGTCCACCCCGGCCGTCTCCAGGGCCGGGCAGTCCGGGGCCAGGGCGGGCACCACCAGACGCACGTGGTTGGGCATCCGGCCCGCCTCGTCGGCCATGGCCTTCATGCCCAGGGGCCCCAGGGCGTTGCCGATTTCGTGGGGGTCGGCGATCAGGGCGGTCGTCCCCGAAGGAATGGAGAGTCTCGAAAACTCGGTGATGGTCAGCATGCTGGACTCGAAATGCATGTGCGAGTCGATGAAGCCCGGGGAAATATAGGCCCCGGCCAGGTCGACCACCTGCGTTTTCGGCCCGATCAACGACGAGCAGTCCCCCGCCAGCACGACGTAGGGTTTTTTTATGGCCACCTGGGCCGGGTAGATCTCCCTGGTCAGGGTGTTGATCAACTGTCCCCCGCAGAGCACGAGGTCCGCGAACCTGTCCCCGGCCAGGAGCACGTCTATGATTTCCCTGTATTCGACCGCTTTCTTCAAGGTCGCGACTTTGTTCACGTTCGTCATCCTTCCGGGTGGTTTTTCAAAAACCGGCGCGTCAAAAATTTATATGCGTTAAGTCCCGGGGACTTGTCTGCCCCGCCCCGCCTCGAGCGCCTTGACGTCGACCGAGACCTCGCAGCTGTCCACGATGCCCACGATGGCCATGTCCAGGGCGGCCCCGGGGTCCTTGAGGGCGTTGCGGCTGGCCTCCCCGGTCACGAAGATGACCTTCTCGCCCACCCCCGCCCCCGCGGCGTCGACCATCAGGCGGGCCGGGCCGACGGGCAGCCCGTCCAGATCCAGGGGCTGGGTCAGCAGCAATTTTTTGCCCACCAGGCTCTCGTCCTTGCGGGTCGCCACCACGGTTCCCACGACCAGGCCAATGTCCATCGCCCAAACCCCGTCTTGCCGTCTCGGTTAAGTCCGCCCGGCGTCGACAAAAACCCCGGCGGGCCGCGATAAATTTCCAATAAGTCCTGATAATTCCGACTTCGATCGTTTCCTGTCGCTCCTGGCCGCTCGTCAGTCGTTGCCTGATCGTTTCCCGTTCGTTCGATAATCGTTCCCTCTCCGTTCCCTGTTCCCTGTCAGTTCAATAATCGTCGCCCGTTATTCAATATTCATCCTTAGTCGCCGCCCGGTCGTTTCCCTGTCGTTTCCCAGTCGTTTCCGCCGCCCCCGCCCGTCTCCGTCTCGACCACCAGCCCGAGCTTGGCGGCCTCGTCGCGGGCCATGGGCGTGAGTCTCGTCCCGGCGGGGAGGACCGCCCCGCCCCCTTTTTCCAAATTCAGGGAGGCCAGGTCGGCGGCCGTCAAAATTATCCTGCCGGAGGTTTTCCCGGCGAACCGGGACCAGTCGCCCGCCGAGGGGACGGAAGTCGGCGGGGGGGGCTTTTCGCCACCCGAAATATCGCCGCCGCCCGCGGACTTGGCCGCGCGGGCTTTTCCGGCGGAGCCCGGTCCGACGCCGGCGCCCGCGGCCAGCCTGTCGAGATAGAAGCCGACCAGCGGTTCCGAGGGGACGATGAAGCCCGCCGCCCGCAGCTTCTCCTGCGCGGTCTCCCGGTCGGGCAAGGTGATGTTTTCGGAGACTCGGGCCGGGCCCGCCCCCGAAAAATCCAGGACGACCTCCAGCCCCGCGGCCAGGGCGGCCAGGGAGACCTCCCCGGCCGGAGGCGGAGGCAGCCCCCAGAACAGCGCCTGGAGCATCCCGGCGTCGGGGACGACGACCACGGAGACCGGCGGTTCCAAAAACGCGGACGGCGGGGCCGAGGCCGGGACCAGGCTTGTTCCCCGGGGCAGGCGCAGGTACGGCGGCGGGACAAAGAGACTCCGGCCGTCGCCTCCGCGCGCGCCCCCGGGGAAGCCGGCCGGACCGCCCTGCGGATCATACGGTCCGGCCAGCAGCAGCTCCGGCTGAAAACCGAAGCGCCCCAGGGCCGACAGGGCCCGGGCCAGCCGCGCCGTCTTTTTGTCCAGTCTGTCCGAGACCAAAAGCAGCCGCACTTGCCGGCCCTCCCTTCAAACTGCCCGGTGGAACGTCCCGGCTCCCCCGGCCCGGGCTGACGGGCGGCGGGAAGGCCGGTTATCTTCCGGACGCCGGGCCGCCCGACTCCGGAAAAAAAATATCCTACCGGGCGTTCTTCAGGACCACCCGCTCCACCTCGGAATGGGGCCTGGGGATGACGTGGACGGAGAAGAGCTCGCCCACGGCCTTGGCGGCGGCGGCCCCGGCCTCGGTGGCGGCCTTGACGGCCCCGACGTCGCCCCGGACCATGATGGTCACCAGGCCGAAGCCGATCTTCTCATAGGCGCAGATGGTGACGTTGGCCGCTTTGACCATGGCGTCGGCCGCCTCCACCGCCCCCACCAACCCTTTGGTCTCGACCATGCCCAGGGCAGCTCCGTTGCTCATTTTGTCAACCTCCATGAAAGTGTCTTGTCTGGTTTATGCGTCTCCCGGATTGTCGCTCCCGGGCGCCCCAAACTTAAGTCCGGCGCCAGAACCGGCGCCCGGGCTCCATGACGGCGGCAGACGCGCCGGTCCAGGCCGCGCCCCGCGCAACTTGCGGCGTCACTCGCGGCGCTTCCTGTTGCGGCCGCCCTCGGGCGTCGTCCCGTTCGTCCCGGGGGGCCCGTCCGGCGCCGGGGGATCGTCCGTCGCCGGGGGGTCGTCCGTCGCCGGGTCCCCGTCGCCGCCCTCCCGCGGGACGGACTCCCGCCCCGGGGCCGGCCGACGGTTGGCGACGGACCCGAAGGACTTGTCGTACTTGGAAAAAATCTTGTCCAGCTCCTCGTGGGGGTTGGGGATGACCCTGACGCCGACCACCTCGCCCACCTTGGCGGCGGCCTGGGCCCCGGCCTCCACCGCGGCCTGGACGGCGGCCACGTCCCCGCCCAGATGGAGGGTCACGCTAATGCGTTTGCCCACCCCGATGACCCTGTCCGAGCCTAGGAGCGTCACCTCGGCGCATTTGGCCGCCGCGTCCATGGCCGTCAGGGCCGTTGTCAGCCCTATGGTTTCTATCATGCCCAAAGCCATGACTTGTCCTCTTTTTTGCTTGTCGAAAGTCGCGCTGTTTTGTTACTTTTCTTACCGACGAGCCGTCGGCGGCCCCCTGGGGGAAGAAAGACGACCGCAAAATAGCGGCCGCGGGCCCCGGGCGGCCGGCTCCTATCTCTTCAGGCCGGCCGGCTTCCCGCCCGCCAGCTGGGCGATGGTGATCGCCCCGGGGACGGGCGCGGAGCCTGCCGGCGGACCGGGCGGGACCGGCGTCTGGGCGGGGACGTTTCCAGCCCCGGACGACGCCCGGGGAAACGCCCCGGCCGGACCGGAAAGAGACCGCCCGTCGCGGGCGGGGGAGGAATATAACTGTCCGCAACCGCCCGTCTGACGGGCGGGGGCATGGCCGGCGGGATTATGGGCGCCGAGATTATGAGCGCCGGTCAAAGGCCCGCCGACGGACCCGGCCCCGGGGCCCGGGAGGGCGGCCCTGATCTTTTGGACGGCCAGGCCGACGGCCTCGTCGAAGGCCCGCTGCCTGTCGGAGGAGGCGTTTCCCGGATGGTCGGAAACAGCGTCGGCGGGGCTTCCCCGCCCTCCGGGACCCTCGGGCCCGTAGTGCTTGAAACTGATGTTGGCCATGATCTTGCGGGTCAGCTCGTTCATGTTGGCAACCTGTCCACTTCCTCGGCCTAAAATATCCAAATTATCCCGCCGGCGAGGCCGGGCCCCCGCCGGGCCGCCCCCTTAGGTCAAAAGCTTGTCCATCTCGTCGTGGGGCCGGGGGATGACGTTATAGGAGACGACCTCGCCCACCAGGGCCGCCGCCGCCCTCCCGCTGTCCACGGCCGCCTGGACAGCGGCGACATTGCCGGTGACGATGGCCGCGACCAGACCGGAACCGACCACCCTGAACTCCGCCAGAGTGACGTCGGCCGACTTGACCATGGCGTCTGCCGCCTCGACCGCCGCCGGCAGCGACTTTGTCTCCACTATTCCCAGGGCCTGGTTCACCTTGTCCTCCTCGTCTTCCGTCTCAAAAGTTGCAAATCAGCCAGTCAGCCAGTCAGTCAAGTCGGTCAGTCGGTCAAGTCTGTCAAGTCTGTCAAGTCTGTGAAATTACCCGGCGCGTCCCGCCATGTCCCGAGAGCGGTTTTTTTTCACAGCCGCCCGTTGAAGGCCCTGATGTCGTACCTGGAGAGGTCCGCCCCGTTCTCAAATCCCGGGATGTTGGAGCGGACGTAGAGGCCGGCGTTGGCGCCCAGGGGCTTGGTGGCGTCGAAGCCCAGCTTGTCGGTGACCCCCAGCTCGGCGTGGGAGGCCTCCAGAGGGGAGCCCAGGGCCCCGTCCACCCGGACCAGGTCCCGGGAGGCCTGGAATCTCGAGGCCAGGGCGAACTCGACGTCCCGCATGTCGAAAATGTCCACGTCGTCGTCCACCACGACGACGTGCTTGATGTCCTTGTAGGCGCCCAGGGCGGCCAGAATGGCGCTCTTGCCGTCGCCCGGGTGCCTTTTTCTGATGGAGACCACGGCGTGCAGCCGGCAGCCGCCGCCCAGGGTCAGGTTGACGTCGACGGGGTCCACGGTCTGGCTAAGGGCCGTCAGGATCTCGGCCTCCTTAATCAACCCGTAGGCCAGATGCTCCTCCCGGCAGGGGAAGGCGTGCTGGAAGACGGGGTTGTTCCGGTGCGTCAGGCATTTGACGTCCATCAGGGGGGCGGCGCCCTCGGGGCTGTAGTAGCCCATCAGCTCGGCGAAGGGGCCCTCGGGGCCGGCGTTCCCCGGACGCATGACGCCCTCCAGGACGATCTCGGCCTCGGCGGGGACCAGCAGGGAGTTGGTGCGGCAGCGGGTCAGGCGCAGGGGCTCCCCCCGCAGGGCCGAGTCCACCTCGTACTTGTCGAGGCCGTATTTTTGGGAGCCGATCTGGGAGGCGGCCAAAAGAAAGGCGTCGTAGCCCAGGACGACCGCGCACTCGACCTCCTTGTTCAAGTCCCGGCATTTGGCGAGCATGGCCCTCAGATGCGGGGAGGCCCCGGAGACCAGGACGTTGATCGAGCCCCCCCGGTTGACCTGGAACCGGCGCACGGCCATGTGGCTGCGGCCGGTCTCGAGGTCCCTGTGGACGATCATGCCCGCCGTCAGAAAGGGCGCCCTGTCGAGGCCGTTGGAGGTGGGGACGGGCAGCATTTTCAGGATGTCCACGCCCCGGTCGACCACGTTCTCGTGGACCGGGGCGGGCCCGCTCGCGACCGCCGGTTTCGCGGGGTTGGCGATGGCGGAGACGAGCTTGTAGTTGCGCTCGGGGACGGTGGTCTCCAACAGGTCGCAAAAAACGCGCCGGTTCCCATAGATCGCCCCCGCCACGGGCATGCCGTGGCCTTTGACCGAGGTGAAGAGGGTCGGCCTCTCGTTTTGGCAGGCCGAGAGAACCGCCCCCAGCTCGAACCTGGGGTCCACCGGGGTGCGGCACTCGAAGAGGTCCCCGCTTCTTTGCAGTTTTTTAAGGACAGCCCGCAGCATCTGTCCGTCGCTTCTCACGGCTCGGCCCCCTCCCAGCGTCGACATAAGGCGTGCTCCAAACCCAGCTGGTCCAGGATCTTGCCCACCACAAACTTGACCACGTCGGCCAGGCTCTCCGGCCGCTGGTAGAAGGCCGGGCTGGGCGGCAGGACGACGGCCCCGAGTCTGGAGAGCTTGAGCATGTTCTCGAGATGCAGGGGGGACAAGGGCGTCTCCCGGGGCACGACCACAAGCCTGCGCCTCTCTTTGATCGTCACGTCGGCCGCCCGGGTCAGCAAAGACTCCGAGTACCCGTGGGCGACGGCGGCCAGTGTCTTCATGGAGCAGGGCACTATGACCATGCCGTCGGTCTTATGGCTCCCGCTGGCGACGGAGGCGGCGATGTCGGCGTTGTCGTGGAGGACGTCGGCGTAGCCAGCGAGCTCCGCCAGGTCCGTCCCGCACTCATGGGCCAGCACCAGCTCCCCGGCCCGGGAGACGACGACCTCGCGCCGCACCCCCAGCTCGCCCAGGGCCTGCAAAAGCCCCAGGGCGTAGACGGCGCCGCTGCCTCCGGTGATGCCCACGACCAGCCTCATTGACTCCCCTCCAGTCGGTTGCTTCTTGCTTCAATCCCGCCCGCGCGCGTTCGGGCCCGCCTAAACGCGGTCGGGCCCGGCTAGTCCAATTTAATCTAATCCAAACCAAGCCTACTTGGCCTACTTGGCCTACTTGGCCTACTTGAGCCCGATCAGATGGCTCTCCAGGATCTGCCCGGTCCTGAAACCCTCGAGACCCAGAGAGTAAACAAAGCTTTGAATAACCGACTCGAGCTTGATCGGGCCCACCAGCTGGGAGCCGGCGACGTTGACGCCGAGGCGGGCGGCCTCCCGGCGGCAGAACTCGAAGACCCGCTGGATGGGCAGACTCACGCAGTCGAACATGTTCATGGAGACGACGACGCCCTTGTGCTCCGGAAACTTGATGCCCACGGCCCTGACAGACCCGAAGCCGCCGCTGGGCCCCCGGACCGCCCTGGCGATCTCCTTGGCGACGGAGAGGTCCTCGGTGTCCAGGAAGATGTTGTAGGCGGTCAGGCCGTTCTCCTCGCAGCTGACGATGGTCCCCCCGGCCGTCTCGGACAAGAGCCCGTCGACGCTCAAATCGGGCCTGCGGGCCTCGTACTCGGCGGCCCTGGCGGGGTCGTTTTTGGCCGCCCGCAGCAAGTCCCTCAAGCCCTCGTACTGCCCGGCCCGGATGAAGGCGAACGACGCCCGCTCGGGGGTGCGGCTGTTGACCCCGGCGAAATAGACGGGCACCTTGGTCAGCTCGAAGAACTCCTTCCCGATCTCCTCGGCCAGGGCCCGGCACTCGTCCAGCGTGATGTTGTGCAGAGGGAAGATTGGCAGGGTGTCCTCGGCCCCGATGCGCGGGTGGGTGCCCTGGTGTCTGCTCATGTCGACGAGCTTGGCGGCCCGGGCGCCCATCTCCACCAGGGCTTTTTTAATCGGCCCCGGCTCCCCGATGACGGTCACCACCGTCCTGTTGAAGTCATGCTCCGGCTCGACCCCAACCAGTTTGACCCCGGGGATCTCCTTGACGGGTTCCGTCACCTTGGCGACGACCTCCGGATCTCGGCCGTTGGAAAAATTGGGGACGGCCAGGACGTACTTCTTTCCCTCTGACATGTTGGCGACTCCTTGAGAAAAATATTTAACTGAAGACAGTCGGCGACTTCTGACATTAAAAAACCGCGGTGAAATATTAATTGACCGCCCGCGACAGGAAATGTCGGCGCGGGGTCCGCTTATTTTTCTGACCGTCCCCCGAGGAGCGACAGGTCCCGCCCGGGTCCCGCTTATGACCCGCTTTTGTCCCGCTCATGACCCGCGTCGGGCCCGCCCCCGTCCCTAGGACAATTGGGCCGCGAGCTTCCCGGTGCACTTGTCCAGGATGGCGGTGATCTCCGAGCTCATCCGGGCCTTCTGGTGGCGGATGTCCTCGAGGTACCCGGCGTCCTTGATGGAGCCCAGGTTGATGGACACGTTCATCATGGCCCCCAGGAAACCGGTCCTGGCGCACTCCAACCCCACGCCCAGGTCGCTGGCCGCGTTGGTGTTGAAGCCCAGGTCGACCATCCTCTCCCCGAGTCTGGCCGTCCGCAGGGACAGGGCGGCCGTCTCCAAGGGGACGCCCACGGCCGTCTTGTAGCCTTGTTGAATGGCGGCGCTCCTGGCCTTTTTCTCGTCGTCGGTGCCCTTGGGCAGCTTGAAGGCGTCCATGACCTCGAAGAAGGCCTCGGAGTCCCGGTCCACGAGAGCGCCGAGCCTGCTCTTGAGCTCCAGGGCGTCGGCCAGGATCTCCCTGTAGCCCGGAAAGCAGCCCTCCAACTCCGGCCTCTTTAAAGACAACTCCGCCACCATGGCCACCAGCGACGCCGCCATGGCCCCGTTCAGGGCGCTGACGCTGCCCCCGCCGGGCGCCGGCGCGTCCGAGGAAAGGATCCGACAAAAGTCCTCGACTGTTTTCTGCCTCAGCATTTTTCCTTTTCTCCAAATTCTCCGGCTTCCGCCCCTCAATAAATATTAGTCGGGTTGGAAATCGGGCGCGGCGGTCTGCCCCGCTCGCGGCAGTCCCCTCTCAGCCCTGTTTCGGCAGCAGGGCCACGGCCCGGACGGGGGAGCCGCTGCCCGCCCGGATCCTCAAGGGGAGCCCCATGTATAAAAATCTCCGGCCTATCAAAAGGCGCAGGTTGCGGAGATTTTCGGTGTTGGTCGCGCCATAGCGGCCGCAGGCGTGATGTCCGGAAAAATTCAGGTCGTCGGGCGAGAGGTCGATGGCCGGGGCGTCGACCCCCAAATTGACCACGCCCTGTTGAAAGAGCCACTCGGCGGCCCGGTAGCTGACCCCGGTGTGGGTGGCCTCGGGGCCGCCGTAGCCCTTGTCCGGGTAGGTGCGCTCGTAGTGCCCGGTGTGCATTAAAAAGATGTCGCCCTTTCTGATGGCGAGGCCGGTCTTCCCGAGCTGCTCCTCGAAGTCGGCGGCCTCGATGTATCTGGGGTGGCGGATATGGGAGAGGTCCACGCAGATCCCCTCCCCCCAGAAGTGCCCCAGATCCATCCGGTCGATGGTGGGCCCCGAGGGCTCGTACTCCCAGACGGCGTCGGAGTGGGTGGGTCCGTGCTCGCTGATCAAAAGATTTCTGGCCGAGAAGCCCAGGGTCGGGGAGCCCGTGGCCTTTTGGTTCTGCTCGTGGGTCTGGTTGGTCATGATGAAGGTCTTCTGGTGCATCCCGAAGACGGGCATGCCCTCGTAGATCTCCTGGCTCAGATCGACGAGCTCGAAATTGTCCTGCCAAACACCCATGGCCGCCCCCCTCGTCCCGGCGCGGGACAAATAAATCCGGTCGGTCGAGTTGACCGCCGCCGACCAAGCCCCGACTTTTTTCACCCGACAGAACGTCCCAAAAATATAACTTGCCAATCGGGCCCGAAGGCCCCGTTCTCTATTTTCCTCATCCGTCGAATTTTAACCTCGTTGTTTTTTCTTGATCAACCGGTAAAAAGCCCCTATTTTTTTCTTAGGGCCAAATTCATCACTATATATAGTAATTTTAATTAAGATAAAACACAAGATATAGCAGTCAAATGTCTTTAAAATGAACAGACCGGGGTTTTTACCCGTTGATCTTTCTTTGACGCTTTAAATTTTAATTTGTCGACTTTCTTTGTCCTTATTTCTTTTTTGTTTGCTTGCTTGTCTCTTATTGACCGCCCATATGGCAGACATATTTATCTCTTTCGCTCATCTTCACTGACTTCATGGTGTTTCCCAGTATCTTTTTCCTGGTGTTTTCCATGGTTTCTTCTTTGGTTTTCCAGAACTTATAATCACCGGAAAGGCTGTCGTCGGCCCGCCGGGGCGCGAAAGAGGGGCCCGCGCCAGCCCTGCTTTCAGGTTGAGTCGGACTTGAAATTTGTCCGACCTGACGGATTTT
>JAISET010000027.1 GCA_031264015.1 Deltaproteobacteria bacterium
TGACAGGCTTGCCCGGAGGAAGACGGCAGTTAGTCGGGTCCTTCACAGACTCGGCGCCAAGGGGGATATCGAGAACATCATTGCCGATGTTTGACAATGATTCTCCGTGTCCCAGGGGCAAAGACCAAAAGAGCGAGAGAAGCGAGAAAAGAATTCTATCTTATTGACGGCTTCTTTATAGTCCTTAGCCTTTATTTGTGAGGTTTTTTCCTCATGAACATCCCCAAAAATTATGAAGTCTTGATAAAAGTCAAGCCGCAAGCTCCTAAGATCATGGTATAGTCCATAGCTAGCCATGACCTTCAGATGTGAAATAAACCATTGGCAAGATTTTGCCGACAACTATTTTTCCAAGACTAGGTGTTGGGATATATTGAATGTTACAGATGGAATTCATGTTAATTTTTAGTCCTTAATATGCCATATGGATCAAATTTGCCGCTCATAGAGTGGTAATTTTAAAAATTTGGCTCTGAACTACTAGCCTTTAATATGGCTGGCTGACCCAGGACCTGGTATAATCTTGGCACCCCGGATTTAGAGCAGGAGGCCTATACAATAGTGACCTGAATGGTTACAAATTGTCTTGTTAAAATGATGGAGAAGTTACGAATGATTTATTCTATTTCTGATATAATTAAAATAGTTGAGCCTATTGCTCGAATTCATGGCGTAGATAAGGTATGGTTATTTGGTTCATATGCCCGTGGTGAAGCCACCTCAGAAAGTGATATAGACTTTAGAGTAGACAAAGGAGATATAAGAGGTTATTTCATGCTAGGAGGCCTTTATTGCGATCTTGAAGAATCTTTTGGAAAAAAGATAGATTTGTTAACTACTGGTTCTCTGGACGACGATTTTCTAGAGTATATTTCTAAAGAAGAGGTGATGATATATGAGAGAAAACCGTGATATCAATATTATAGACCACATAATTTCGCATTGTGATGAAATCAATTATATTGTAAATCGTTTAGGAGATTCTTTTGACCTCTAAAATTAGATCGTATATATAAACCAGCTGTTTCTATGCATGTAGTACAAATTGGGGAACTATCAGTTCATCTTACTGATGAATTTAAATTAAATCATTCAGAAATACCCTGGAAAAAAATTAAAGACATGAGAAATTTTGTCGCTCACAATTATGATAAGTTAGATTTAGAAACTCTGTGGTTAACAATAAAAGAAGATATGCCCCGATTGTGTGCCTTTTGTAAAAAAACCAAAAATTTTATATGACAAAGATGAACAATTAAAAACTCATCAACCTGTTCCAAGCCTGAAGCCTAGATAAAAAATCATTTATAATTCAAATTTCTTAGAAGTCTATACAAAACCATGACTTTACTTTAGATGTTATAAAAAGTATCAACTCATTTGGATGTTGTGGTATACCTAATCACGAACTCCCCACCACCTTCGTTGTTATTGATGGAAGTTAGGTATATTTTTAATAAGCAACTTAACCCCTACCCCTTGGTGGTCTAAAGACTGAGGCCATTTTTAGAGAGAAATTTGGTAGCAGAAGACGCTATCAAAGCAGTCATTATTCAAGCCGGACCGTCTCTTAATGGTCAGTAGCCCACTTAAGCAACTGTTTGACCTAAGCGTGGTCTATCATTACGTATTCTTAGCAAGACTCCTATGGTAAGTTTCTACGAAGATAAAATAACGAATGATGCACTATTTACGTGTAGTGTGCAGTTGCCGCTTTGGCAAAATAGAAAATAATCAGGTATAAAATCAGTAAGCGTTCACGGGGTCCCTGGTGACCCCGTGAACGCTTACTTTAATATGGCTAGCTGACCCAGGACCTGGTATAATCTTGGCACCCCGGATTTAGAGCAGGGGGCCTATGAAATAGTGACCTGAATGGTTACAAAAAAGACAGTTTAGGTATAATTAGAAAAAGATATTGGCTGGCGCGAGAGCACGGGATTAATATTGGACTAAAAAGAGCGGCGCCGCCACAAACGCCGCGGCGCAAGGAATAAACAAGGGAGGGGGGAGAAAGAGCCGTCGGGGCGGCCGAACCGACTTCAAACCCCCGGGAGACTTTCAGGGAACCGACTAGACTTTACCCCCCGGGCCGCGCGGACGGTCGCCGGGCCCGCTTGGATGAGCGTGATGACCAGAATCAATTACGAAATGGTCAGGCTGAGGCTGCAGAAATCCGTCTTTCTGCTCAACCCGAACTACCAGCAGCCGCCGCAGGGCGAGGTCATCGCCCTGGGGCTCAACTTGCGCAACAAGGGGGAATTCTTCCAGAACAACTCCATGGCCAACTTCATCCAGTGTTTCCAGACCAGGGGCGGCGGCGCGGAGTCCCCCTTCTCTTTGGAGGTGGAGACGGCGGCCCTCTTCAGCCTCTCCGCCCCCGTGCCCCCCGGCGAGCACCAGGCCTTCATCCACCAGATCTTCCCCCAGATGGTCTTCCCCCACACCCGGGAGTACATAGCCGAGATCACCAGGAGGGGCGGCTTCCCCCCGCTGCTGCTTAATCTGGGCCTCTTCCAGGACCAGCGGAAGTCGGATTCCGGCTCGGCCACCGAGTTCTTGGGCGGGTCCAAGTGGATCCACTGAGCCTCTGGTCCTACAGGGTCCTGGGGGCCCTGGCCCTGCCCGCGGCCCTGGTTCTGCCCGTCTTCAGGGGCCGCTTCGGCCTCAGGTGGGGCGACCGCCTGGGCTACACCCTCTGCGGCGGCTCCGAGCCCGTCTGGATCCACGGGGCCTCCGTGGGCGAGACCCGCTCGGCCGTCCTGCTGCTCTCGGCGCTGCGGGACCTGGAGCCGGACCTGCCCGCGACCCTGACCTCGGGCACCCCGGCCGGGCTTATGTTTCTGGAGCGGGAGCTGGAGAGGCGGGCCGCCAAAACAAAGACGGGGCCCGACGACCGCACCCAGATCGCCGCCCCGCCCCTGGACTTCTGGGGCGCCCCCGGCCGCTACCTCGACCGCCTGGGCCCCCGGGTCCTGGTGCTGATTGAAACGGAGATCTGGCCGGAGCTCATCCACCAGTGCCACCGCCGCGGGATCGGCGTGGTCATGCTCTCCGCCCGCCTGAGCGAGCGCTCGCACAGAAGGCTCAGGCGCTTGAAAGGCGTCTTCGGGAGCGTCCTGCGGCAGATCTCGCTGATCGCCACCATCGGCCGGCAGGATCTGGAGCGCTTCCTGGACCTCGGCTGCGACCCGGACAAAGTCTTCGCGGCCGGCTCCCCCAAATTTGACGACCTGATCGGCCAAGCCAGAAAAAACCTGGCTCGGTTCGCGGGCTCGGACGCCCGCGGCCGGGAGGGCGAAAAGGGCGAAAAAGGCGAAAATGACCCCGCCGGGGCCGACGGCGGCCCGCCCGTCATTCTCGCGGGCTCGACGCACCCCGGCGAGGAGGCGGTCATCCTGCGGGCCTTCGGCGAGCTCGAGCCCGGCGCGGCCCGGCTGGCCCTGGCCCCCAGGCACCTGGAGAGGGTCCCCGAGGCCTGCGGCCTGGTCAGGGACCTGGGGCTCGTCCCGCTGCTCCACTCCGAAGCCGGGACTTTGGCGGCCGGCCCGAACGAGGTGGTCGTGGTCGACCGCATGGGCCTTCTGGCCGACCTCTACCGCCAGGCCGACGTCGCCCTGGTGGGCGGGAGCTTTCTGGAGGGGGCCGGCCACAACCCCCTGGAGCCCGCCGCCTGCGGGGTGCCCGTCGTCTTCGGGCCGCACATGTCCAGCTTCCAGGCGGAGGCCGGGATTTTGCTGGACGCCGGGGCCGCCCGGCAGTCGCCCCCCGCCCTGCTGGGCGCCGCCCTGTCCCGCTACCTGGGCGACCCCGGCCTGGCCGGACGGTCGGGTCTCTCCGGCCTCAAAGCCCTGGCCGCGCTGGAGCCTGCCGGCCCCGTCCTCGCCCGGATACTGCTGGACTTTCTGGCCGCCCCGGCCCCGAGACGCGACGGCGCCTTCCTGGCCGGCCTCAGGAAGCTGGTCCCCCGGACGGCCGACGGCGGGGCGCGGGACGGACGGCCGACAGTTTTTCCCTCCGAGCCGGCCGGTCGCCGGCTTTGATCGCCCGACGTTCGGCCGACGTTTTAATTGATTTTTCAATTAAATATGTCAAAAATGTCGGCGGTCGTCGACGCTGCCGCCCGTTAATTTGTTTGTTTGTAAGTTTGCAAGTCTGAAAGTTTATCGGTTGATTAGTTGTTTGTTTGTTAGTTTGTTTCGATTTAGCAATTGGTTGTTTCGACTTGGCAATTGGCTTTCTGTTTGTTCGTTTATCCGAAGTCCCGTTTCCGTCAACCCCGCGGGAGTCGACCCCGCCAGGCCTTCCGATGAAAGCTCCCGGCTTTTCGTCCGTTTTCTGAAAATGACCCGCGCACTCGTATTTTCCGCCCTGCTTCTCATTATCCTGGCCGCGCTCTCCCAGGAGCCCGCGGGGGCGTACATGACCTCCAAGTTTCTGGGGGGCTTCCCCGGGCTCTGCGAGGACTCCCGCTGTTTTGACGACGGGCAGCCCCTGGCCGACCCGCCCCCGGACGTCGGGAGGGTCATCCTCCAGCACCAGCTGACCTCGCCGACCTGCCCCACCGATCTGATCTATATTTTTCTGGAGTACCCCAGCAACACCGGGAGCGAGGCCCTGGACAAGGCCGTGGCCAGGACCATGGACGACGTCTTCGACCGCGACCAAAAGCAGGCCCTGAACCTCGCCTGCAACGACTTCGAGGGCTGCCGGGGCAACTGCCTGCCCATCGGCTTCGAGATCAAGCACTACATCCAGCGGCCCGGACCAGGCTACATCTCCTTTTTCCGGGTGGACCGCTTCATCGGCAACTTCCGGCCCGATCGCCACGCCAAGGGCACGGTGGAGTACAAGTTCGAGAACTACAGCCTGAAGACCGGACAGAAGCTCAGGCCCAAGGACGTCTTCGAAAACCCGGGCAAGGCGGCGCCTCTTTTCTGGAAGAAGGTGGCCGAGCTGGTCAGCAACCAGGGCCAGAACGGCTGCTCGCTGAAAAACTACCGGGTCTCGCAGCGGGCCATCTCCAACGGACGCCTCGAGACCGGGGACTTTATCCTGACCAGGGGCGGGGCCACCGTGGCCTTGATCGGGACGGCCCCCGGAACCTGCGTCTCCAAGGCCCTGGACCTCTCCATCCAGGACATGCTGGACATCGGGGCCTTCAGGGCCATCTGGGGGCTCTGATGGCCGTCAGGATCATCGGGGGGTTGTTCAGGGGCCTGAACCTCTCCCAGCCCCGCGCCCGCGACGTCCGCCCCACCTCGGCAATGGTCCGGGAGGCCATATTTTCCATCCTGGGGCGAGACGTCCTGGTCGGAGCCAAGGTGCTGGACATGTACGCGGGCTCCGGGGCCATGGGGCTCGAGGCCCTCTCCCGGGGGGCGAGCGACGTGCTGCTGACCGACTGCTCCCGCCCGGTTCTAAACGTCGTCAGGGACAACGTCGCACGGCTCCCGCAAAACTACCGGGAGATGGCCGGGGACGCCCGATGCAGATACCCCAAAGATTTCCCCAAACTGAAGGCCCGCGGCCCCTTCACCCTGTTTTTCCTCGACCCGCCCTATAAGAACGACATAGCCGACGTCCTGGCCTTTCTCTCCTACGCCGCCCGCGACAAACTGGCCCTGCCGGGGGCGAGCCTCGTCTGGGAGCAGGCGCCGGAGAGCCTGGGGAAGTGGGACGACTCCGCCGCCGCCCCCTGGGAGGTCTGGCTCAGGCGCAAATGGGGCGACCGGGCGGCGGCCCTGCTGCGTCTGCCGGACGCGTCCGGCCAGGACGACTTCGAGGGGGACGCCGGGGGCCATTCCGACGCGGGCTCCGGGAGCGGTTCCGAAGACGGGTCCCGAGACGGTTCCGAAGACGACTCCGGAAAATGTTCGGAATAACTTGTCTGCCGGGCGGGCTGTTCCAAGCGCGTATGAACGTAGTTTTGGAAATTTAGGGCGAAAGCGTCATTAATGTTTTCCAATTGTATGTGGCGGACTATTTTTTATAATTTAATAATTTTAATAAATTTTTATAAAAATATAATTATTATAATTATAAGTAAAATATATTAATAACATATTTTATTTATCTAAAATAATATTATTATATTATTAATTAAATATAAATAAATCGATAAATTATTTTAAATATACATACAATATACAATACGATATTAGTATATCATTAAACCATTCTTAAGGCCTACTTTAGTAAACTTTCATTATCTTCAATTAATCTTTTAGCAATTTAAAAATTGGCTTAAACTTCCTTATAGTGTTAACATTCTACCATCAAGCAGGTCACCATAAAGTCTATTAGAGTTCTGTTTGGTCAGACTCCGCCTCCATAAAACCAAGCCCCTGTTCTTCCCGCCCCTTCAATATCTTCGAAGAATTGACCACCAGGCCCAAAATCCCGGCGCCACTTTTGCTTGACGTATGCTCACCCCGCTTCCCAGCCCCCTTGCTTCCGGCTCATTGCCAACGGTCAGGGATCCCTTTCCCTCGGCTGGAGTTATCCTGCTGTCTCGTTGTCATATAGTTCAACTTTTGTCAGTGCCACCGTCCCGTTTAACTCCATAAAAGAGGAGTTCCCTCCATTTTTAACCTGGCCTTTGGTCCGTCTCCGGTCGTCAGTTTTTACCCTCCAAAAACTATAAATGAAGACCCGCCACCCAAGGACCCATAAGTGGCAACATCCACCCTTTTCGTCACGCGCGGTTGCCATACCCGGGGGAGACCTCGGAACGTTTTTTCGATTGCCCTAGCAATCTCAGGTCTATAGTTTTCGTCACCCGCGGCTGACAATGGCCGCCATATGGCTATTTCCAGACGGCAGCCTCCTCGCGATCTTGGCCGTCGGCTCCCCCGACTTACATTTCGAGATCTGTTCAGCCTTAAGTCGAATCACAGCTCGCAACACTCGCAGTCAAGAAAACTGTACTTGACATCACAACAACGCCACTGTTAATTATTGTTCGTTCTGTATGACAGCAAAATTTCAGATAAACACAGTTGCCAGGGGGGTATTTCACCCAGGCAGGAAAACGAAATATTTTTATTGTCATAAAAACTTGACAAGCATGGTCGAAATCAAGTATAACAAAGTGAACTCAGACGGTCAATCCAAAATGCGATCCCTGAACACACCTTTTACTGCACGATTATTTGTGACACTCAATGACCAAATTAAATATAAAGTTACGAAACATAATTTAAAATTTCTCGTCAAGCTAAAACCTAAGTGAATCCTTGTAGGGAAGGAATTATAGGCGGCAGCGTCCTTTTTAAACATCATTTGCCGGCTTATTATTGGGTAAACTAACAATATTACAATTTAATATTCTCTATAATAATATTGCCATCTAAAAAAACTTAATAAATAAAATAATATAATATTACTAATTAGATCTTATAAAAGTACCATCAATAATTAGCTAAAGATAGACAATTACTCTTTAAATCTCCGACAGCCAGTTATAATCTGGTTATCGAAATAATATCTAATCTTTGTAAACCTTTTACAGATCAAAATTTTTTTGAGATCTTTTTTAAATTACGAAATTAAATCATTAATATAATATATAGGCAATTAAAACCCTAATAGATTTTTTAAAATATTTTAACTAAACTATTGGTTATTTTGAACACTAAACCTGAGATTAGTGGTCTAATATGTTGCTTGATTAGCATTTAGCTAAATTAGTTTCCTATCTTTAAACTATTTTTCTCAATTTATAGTGTCAATTCATAGCATAGAAGGTGTAAAATGCTTAAATCTCTCTCTGTTTTTACAGTCTTATTAGGCATCTTGGTGCTATTCGGCAGTTCTCTGACCATGGCCCAGAATCTTGACGAAGTTGATCTTGGAGCAATAGAAGTGGTTGCGCCCAAAGATACCATTAACACCATTACCCAGGTGGAAATTGAGCGCAAGAATGCCACCACCATCTGGCAAGCTTTAAGCGGAGTGCCTGGGGTAACCCAATCGGCAACTGACCAACGCGCGGAGGGGACAGTCTCTATCCGTGGATCCAACAGGTACGAGGTTGGAATGTATATAGATGACATTCCAGTGGCCACGGCTTACCGTAACGAGTTTGATTTGAACAATGTCATGGTTTTTGACACCGAAACAATCGAGGTCTCCAAGGGCTTCAGTTCGCCCTTATTAAGCGGCGGTTTCGGTTCGGCCGGTATTCTGAACGTCAGAACTCACAAACCTACCCGGCCTCTTGAGTTTAAAGCTCAATTCAGAAATTCTTTTGACAGTAACCTTGACAGCATGGGCCAGTTCATTGGGGTTATGGCTGGAACCAAGCAGGATAAGTTCTATTTCCAGGTCAGCGCGGTCCAGGATCAGCAAGATTTTTTCCGACTGTCCCACAGTTTTAAACCCGGACGTTTTGAGACAGGCGGTCGGCGGGCTAATTCAGATTTTCGCAATCGTCGCCTTAATGTTATTGCCGGTCTGACACCCACGGAAGATATAGATATCATGTTCGGCACGGTTCAACAGGCCTTTGTCAGAGGCCAGCCGATTGACGCATCCCCTAATGCCCCCAATATTGGCTCCTCGGGTAGTTCAACTCGATTGTGGAGATGGTCGGAGTATAAAACTCAAAGATATTTTGTCAACGCCAACGCCAATATTGGACCAAAGACCCATGTCCAGTTGCTGAGTTATCTGGACAAGCACATAGATATGCCTGAAAGCTTCCAACGGCTGATTGGCAAAAAACCTGCGGGAGATATCAACCATGATCAAAGGTATGATCAGTATGCAGCCGGACTCAAAGGCCGGGTTGATTATGAAATCAATCCGGCCAACAAGGTCTCTCTGTCTTTAGGCTACCGGGAACTTTCCCACAAACGAGACTACGATGACGGACCTGTGAATATGCACATGAAGGAGCATTACCTGGATGTGGGCGGAGAGTACACCTTGAAACCCATGGACCAGCTGACCTTAATTTTTGGGCTTTCCTACAGTCAACTGTATCCGGATATTGTCGAAGAAGGAACCCCGATGGTGCCTTTACAGGCAGAAAATCAAAATATTTTTGATTGGCAGGTGGGGTTTTTTTACGACCTGCCCAATACTCACCAGCTTTTCTTAACATACGCTCGCAAGAGCCTATTTCCCACCATGAGGGAGAGATTCACGAGGACTACTCAGGGCCCCCCCGTGCTTACGGGACTTAATCTCAAGCCTGAACAAGCCGATCACTTTGAAATTGGCTACCGAGGCGCGGTGTCTAATTTCATAAAGTTCACGGCCAGCGCTTTCTATTCAAACACAGCCGACAAGATTGTCAGCTCTGACATTCGTGTGCCAAATACAAATAATTCTTATTATTTCGTGAACATGGATAAGGTTAGCACCTGGGGTGTCGAAACCGGGGTGGACATGACCTTCAATAAGTTTGTGTCCGCCGGAGGCACCCTTAGTTTTCTGGATTGGTCTACAAAAACATCCTCTCCTAATGAAAGCCTACTGACTGGCGTCCCCAAAGTTCAGGGATCTCTTTACACAGTCATAACCCCAATGGAAAAACTGTCCATAACGGCTCAGGCCAATCTGCGCTCTTCTTTTTACATAAGTGCCAATCCAGCGGCTGCTAACAATGAAGCCCCCGGGTTTATCACCGCTGACCTTAAAGTTGGCTATGACATTAATGATTACCTTTCAGCCGAAATCGGAGCCAGGAATATTCTTGACAAAAATTACTACTATGGCTACTATTACCCCCGCGCCGGTCGGTCCTTTTTCGTGGGATTGACCGGGAAATACTGATTATTCCATGCAGATGCCTTCCGGCTTAGCCGGAAGGCATAGGAGTATTTCATGAAGCGTTTTAAAATAGCCATAGTCATTTGCTTACTCGTGTTTCTGTTCTGTCCAAAGGTTATGGCTGATGAATTCACCCAAGATGTTTATCCGGCCACCCCGCCGTCATCTTTTACGTTATACGCTTTTGATCCGGAACTGTTGGGGGCTTGGAACACGCCTTTATATGACTATGAAAAAAAATTTATTCCCGAAAAATATCAAACTCTGCCGATTTTAGGCGGCTGGTACGGGCAGGGTTATGTCCCCGACCGGGAAATGGTCATGGCCAGCGGGCTGAAAAAGGCTTTTATGGTCCGGAACAGTTTTTTTAATACTGACAGGATCCAGTCTGCTTTGGCTGAGATGGGACTGGAACTTTTTACGGTTATAGACGGTATTGAGTCTCTGCCGGAATGTTTCAGGACAATGGGCCAGATTTTTATGCGGGAAGCCAGGGGCGAAGAACTGGCTCTGTATACGGAAAAAGTTTTAGCCTCGGTCAAAAAATTAGAAGATCTGCCCAATGAAAAAAAGTTTAGGATTTATCTGGCCATGGATGCCGACGGTCTGGCCACCAGTTGCCCTCGGGAATCAAGATCCTATTTCATTGAAGTGGCCGGCGGCATTAATAGCATGGTCTGTTCGGACTCCGTACAGCCAGGGCGGCCTCGGATTTCCTTTGAAGACATCATGGTCATGGATCCCGATGTCATCCTGGCCCAAAGTTATGAACTGAAGGAAATCATGGACACAGACTCTCGTTGGCAGGGACTGAGGGCGGCTAAGGAAGGTCATGTTTACTATCTGCCTCGGGGACCTTTTTCTTGGAACGGCCATCCGACTCTGACGGCATTAATGGGCGTTCAATGGCTGGCCAACACCCTGTATCCAGATCTTTACCCCCTGGATCTAATAAATGAGGTCAAACAGTTCAACAAGCTCTTTTTCCGAATTGATTTAAGCGATCAGATGGTAAAAGAGTTTGTGGATCCAGGTTCGGTTAATTAATTTGGTTAATTTTATGTGTCGGTAAATTAATGAACAAACGTCTTATCAGCCTTCTGTCCATAGGCCTTCTGGTAGCCCTGGTTTTTGTCATGCAGGCGGGACGCTATCCGGTGACCGTGTCGGAGATTATTAAAGCCCTGATCGCTTATATTTCCCACCAGCCGATGACGGAGAGAGAAAGTCAGATCGTCCTTCTTTTTCTGTCAGTCAGGTTGCCCAGACTTTTAGCCGCCATCCTGGTGGGGGCGTCTTTATCTCTGTCCGGGGCGGTTTATCAGAGTATTTTCCGGAACCCTTTGGTCTCCCCTGGTATTTTGGGAGTCTTGGCCGGAGCTTCCACCGGAGCCGCGGTAGGCATTGTGGTTTTTTCATCCTGGCCAATAACCCAGGTTTTGTCTTTAGTCGGCGGTCTGGCTGGGGTAAGCTTGTCTTTATTATTATCCAAACTCTACCCCAGGTCGCCCACCATGGCTTTGTTGGTTGGCGGTCTGGTCAGTTCTTCTTTTTTTTCGGCCTTCAGTTCTTTATTCAAATATCTGGCGGACACAGAAAATCAGCTGCCTGAACTGACTTACTGGCTTATGGGTACTTTGTCCCGGACCTCCTGGCCCCAGCTTCTGTGGGTGAGTCCCTTTATGATTTTTGGCATTATCTTTCTTTCGCTCTCCGGAAGGTCAGTTAACGCCTTAAGTTTAGGCGATGAGGAAGCCATGAGCCTTGGTCTCAACAGCCGGTCGGAGCGCCTTAAGCTTATCGGTGTGGCCACCTTGGTCTGCTCCTGTTCGGTGATCATTACCGGCATCATCAACTGGGTGGGTCTGGTTATTCCCCATATAGTGAGGCTGTGCATAGGTCCCAATAATCTGACTTTGTTGCCGGCCTCGGCTCTTGTCGGAGCCCTCTTTGTTCTTTTGACTGACACGGTGGTCCGCTCTGTTTGGACAGCCGAACTGCCGTTGGGAATTTTTACTTCCATTATTTGTCTGCCGCTTTTTGCTTTCTCCCTGTGGCGGGATCGGACCAGAAGATGATCGATGTCCGCGGTCTTTCCTTTGCTTATTACCGAAGCGACAATGTTCTGGCTGATGTCTCCTTCCGCCTGGATCCCGGGGAGATGATTTCCGTCTTAGGGCCCAACGGCTGCGGCAAGACAACCCTACTGAAAGCCATATTAGGTTTTCTGCCCATATCCACAAAAACCATCTTTATTAACCAACATCCTGTAGAAGATTACAGCCGCCCTTCTTTGGCCAGGATTTTAGCCTACGTTCCCCAGTATAACGGCAGTGTTTTTCCGTATTCGGTGCGAGACATGGTGCTGATGGGTCGGACCGGTTTCCGACGTTGGGGAGGATATAGTGGGCAAGACAGACGGAAAGTTGATGAAGCTCTTGATTTGGTTCAGATAACGGCTCTTTCTACCCGTTCTTTTCTGGAATTATCCGGTGGTCAAAAACAGCTGGTGATCATTGCCAGAGCTTTAGCTCAGAACAGTTCCTTTATTTTGATGGACGAACCGACCAGCGGTCTTGATCTCAGCAACCAAATCCTGGTTCTAAAGACCATGAAAAAACTCCATGAAGACAAAAAACTCTCTTTTTTAATGACCACCCATCATCCGGAACAAGCCGTTTATTTGGGTGGTCAGGTCTTGATGATGAAAGATGGATCGGTCTCCGCCTGCGGTCAGGCCAAACTTTTGATCACCCCCCGGACTGTGGAAGAGCTATACAATCTGGAACCCGGACTTTTAACGGAGATGGGTTTGGTGCCGACTTGTTTAAGCCAGGGCTAATTTACAAAAATTCCACCTGTGAAAGTGAAAACTAGGCCATACTGCTTGCACCACCTTAAGTTCAGGAATTGGCCGATTTTGTCTGAATGGTATTATTCTATAGTTTATCGGAACCGTCAACTATAAAGCTGACTGCTTTAACTGTTGATCAAGAAGTTTCATTGGTAATAAAATAATGAGCCTTTACATGGTATAAATCAACTGGCTTAACCTAATAACAGGTATTTTTATTTTTTCCATGATCTTAAAATATTGAACAGATTAAATTCAACTCGCTATTATCTTATAAGTCAATCGTTGTTTTTTTCAACGGACTATCGACAAGAGCGCACCGCACACGTTTGTGAAGGAAGGCCGGGCGTAAACCATGCGTATGACCGCATGATTCCGCCGCCTTGACCCGCCTGTCTCCTTGGAGCCTTTTGGAAATTTCCCGCCCGGGCTCTCCCTCCTCTGACTCTCTTCTTCGTTATGACCCGCCCTTCATCAGCCCAGGTCCGTCACAGACCGGTTTTTTTTCAGATCCCGGCCGGGGCCGGCGTCCATCGGAAGGCCGATGGAAGTCGAAAATCTGCGACAAAGGCGGAAACAGGGAAGAAAAATGAGCAGGGGGTTTGCCGCTCTATACGCGCGGCCCTTTTATTTTACTGGAAGCTGTGGCGGTAAAGTTGAAAAGTTTTGGTTTCAGGATATATTTTTTCTGAAATCATACACAACCGACCGGGATGATCCAGGCCTTTGCCGTAAGGGGCATGGCCCTGGGGGCCATGCAGATGACACCACCTATGGTCACCGGCATTTTGAGTTTATCCAGGACCTGGAAATGGCGTATGTCATTATTATTGGGTGAAGCTGTTTTTTTGCATTCCAGGGGGAAAAGTTGACCATTCTGGACTATCAGGAGATCAATTTCTTTCTGGTCCTTGTCGCGGTAGTAATAAAATGGTGGCCGTAAACCGTTGCCTCTCCAGCTTTTCAAGAGTTCTCCTATCACCCATGTCTCAAAAATAGCCCCGGACATGGCTCCCGATTCCAGGTTTTTTGGACTGTCCCAATCCGTCAGGTAGGCGGCCAGACCGGTGTCCAGAAAATACAGTTTCGGGGCTTTGACCAGGCGTTTAGTGACGTTGGCGAAATATGGTTCCAGCAGGTACACTATATTTGAAGCAACCAGGATAGACAGCCAATTTTTGCCGGTGACAGGGGAAATATGGGCGTCGCGGGACAGCTCGGCTATATTTAGCAGTTGTCCTGTTCTGGCCGCACAGGCTCGTAAAAATCTCCAAAAATCGAGTAAATTATTAACCTTGGTCAGGTCGCGCACATCACGTTGAAGATAGGTTTGCACGTAATTATCCAGGAAACCGTCCCGATCAACGTCCTCGTTAATAGCCGGGACCGGAAACGACCCGCGCCAGATGAGCCGGTAGAGCTCCGGGGTGGTCAGAATATTTCCGTCCAATTCATTAAAAAACTGTTCGCTTGGCCGAAAAACAGAGTGCTCATGTCCCTGGCCGATTAATTCCCTGTGAGACAGGCCCAATAAAGTCGAAATTCCCACTCTCCCGGCCAGTGACTCGGTGACATTCTTCATCATGTGAAACTGCTGTGAACCGGTCAGCCAAAATTGGCCGGGCATTTTGTTTTCGTCGGCGGCCATTTTTATATAGGGCAGCAATTGAGGGGCGTATTGAATTTCATCAATCAGGATTCGTCCTGGGTGACGTTGCATAAAAATGGCCGGGTCTGTCTGGGCCTGGTTCAATTCGATGGGACTGTCCAGCGATATGTATTCTCGTGAATCATCGGCCAAATGTTTCAGCAAGGTTGTTTTGCCAACCTGTCTCGCCCCGGTGACCAGAAGAACCGGATAGTGGGCGTTATTTTTGACGAGGGTTTTTTCTATGGTTCTGGGTTGATACATGGCTGGCTCCGTCTAAAATGATCTTGAGATATATTTTAGACGAAACTAGTTGGCGAGTCAAATCTGAATTTTCGCCTGGCCAGGTTTTAGCGGGTGCTCGGAAGTTTTTACATGTACGGCGGCTCCGGGGCCATGGGGCTCGAGGCGCTCTCCCGGGAAGCCGGGGAGGCGCTGCCGACCGACTGCTCCCGCCCGGTTCTAAACGTCGTCAGGGACAACGTCGCCCGGCTCCCGCAAGACTTCCGGGAGATGGCCGGGGACGCCCGATGCGGATACCCCGAAGATTTCCCCAAACTGAAGGCCCGCGGCCCCCTCGCCCTGTTTTTCCTCGACCCGCCCTATAAGAACGACATAGCCGACGTCCCGGCCTTTCTCTCCCACGCCGCCCGCGACAAACTGGGCCCGCCGTGGGCGGGCCTCGTCTGGGAGCGGGCGCCGGAGAGCCTGGGGAAGTGGGACGACTCCGCCGCCGCCTCCTGGGAGGTCGGGCTCGGGCGCAGGCGGGGCGACCGGGCGGCGGCCCCGCCGCGTCTGCCGGACGCGTCCGGCGAGGACTCCGAGGGGGACGCCGAAAACGAAATTGACGACAACTCCGAGGACGGCTCCCAGGAAGAAGCCTGAAAGACCGTCCTGAAAAGACCCAAAAACAACCAAAAAATTCAGGAACTTGTTGACGGGCAACATTTTTTCAGTTCTGAAAATCAGCCTGGACTAACTCAGAAAAAAACTGCGAGAACACACCGGTTTGTTTGCGGCCAGGCTTCGGGAGCTCGGCTCTGATTTAGTTGCCAAGCCAGAAGAACTGAAAAAAACATAACCTCAAAACTCCCCCACACAACAATAAAAAAAAACGTCTCGGAAACACTGCCGGACGCGCCCGAAACCGGCCAAGGCGGATTGTTAATTTCAGTTGACAAAAAAATAGCGTTCTGATAGCATGTTAGCCGGTTAAGCAACCAGACTATTATTCTATCATCATAATTGATCAACCGGTAAAAAGTCCCTATTTTTTTTCTTAGGGCCAAATTCAGCACTATAGATAGTAGTTAAATGTCTTTAAAATGAACAGACTGGGGTTTTTACCTGTTGATCATAATTGTCTCAAGTTAAATTATTAATATCGTTTAATTTTTTCGAAAATAACAACTGGCGCCTTTGGCCTGTCCAATTTAGATTCCAGTTTTAAATTGTCTTTGGACAAATAAAATGTCGCCTAAAACAGATCTTCACTATCTAATTCATGCGCTGAAAAGAAACTCCGGCGGACTTCCCGTGCATCCGTTTCACCCGGCCTTAAAGGTCGTCCGCGGGTTAGTTTCTATCTATCTCATATATTTCTAAAAACCTCCCCCGGTCTTTTTCAAATTTAAATTCTTCGCAATATTTTCGGCCAAAATTGGCCGCACCGCAGATCTGCCCGCCCAGACCTCCTTAGAATCAAAACGCCGCCCGAGACTATTTTTCAAATAGTGAAATTTTATAGTTTTCATTCTCTGGAGAAACAACATGACCAGTTCTAAAAGTATGCTTTCATCACTTTTAATGGTATTTGCAATATGCTTTGCCGTCATTCTTGTCGGCAATAGGGCGGCTATTGCAATTAATATCATTGATACAGACACCACTTATTCTTCCGACATCACTTTAAATACCCCGGGAGATTATTCCTATAATAATGGCGTCACGGTAACCGTCGACCCGGGCGTGACAGTAACTTTTGACAACGGCTCATACGCGCCAGACGGCAATGTCTCGATAGTCGGCACCTTGAACTTGGGAGCAAACTCGCACATCGTGTTGATCGATTATGACAACTTTAACGCCATATATGGTGCCAACGTCGGCACCACCATCAACATGGCCGACAACAGCAGCATTAGCATGACCGGCTCAAACGTTGGCAATGATTCCGGTTTCAGTTTAGGAGCCGTGCAAAAAAAAACTTTACAACTTCAAAAAAAAATGGTATGGTGATATCTATGGTAGATTCTCTAAGGAGGGACACCATGATTATGGATGATGTAAAACGCCGTATACAGAATATGTGGCCACATTTGAATGAAAGACAAAGACGGATGTTAGCTGCATCTGAGGCTCAATCTTTAGGATACGGAGGTATTACTGCTGTTAGTGAGATTTGTGGCTTATCTCGAGTCACCGTCACCAAAGGAGTCAAGGAATTGGACTTATTGCCTCTTGAGGGCAACAGAATACGGATGCCAGGTTCAGGAAGACTCTCTCTCATAGACACCGATCCTGAGCTAGCATCTGATTTAGAAGATATATTAGAATCAACAACTAGAGGTGACCCTGAAAGCCCTCTTCGTTGGACCTGCTTAAGCACTCGAGCTATTGCTAAGGTACTCAACGAGGCCGGGCATTCCATTTCCTTCCGTACTGTTGACACTTTAGTGAATAACTTAGGATATAGTTTGCAATCAAACAGGAAAGTTGTTGAAGGAAAGCAACATGAAGATCGAAACGAACAATTTATCTTTATTAATGAGCAAATAAAAAAAGCTTTAAGAAATGGACAACCTGTATTATCAGTGGATACAAAGAAAAAAGAACTCATAGGAAATTTTAAAAACCAAGGTCAAACATGGAATAAATCAAAAGACCCTGTAAAAGTTAATACTTATGATTTTCCTAATCCTGATATTCCTAAAGCTATACCATATGGAATTTATGATATAGGCTTTGATAAAGGATTTGTAAACATAGGCACAGATCACGATACAGCTTCATTTGCTGTTTCATCTATAAATGGGTGGTGGAAATATGTTGGGAAGAAATATTATCCATCATTAGATTATATCCTCATCACAGCTGATGGAGGAGGCTCAAACGGCTATCGAGTCAAATTATGGAAATATGAACTTCAAAAATTATCAAATTTTTTGAATGTTCCTATTAGGGTTTGTCATTTCCCGCCTGGCACTAGTAAATGGAACAAGGTTGAGCACAGATTATTTTCATTTATATCGACCAATTGGAAAGGACAACCATTGCGCGATTATGAAACTATCGTAAATCTTATAAGCCATACTTATACGTCTAAAGGACTCAAAGTTATTTGTAAACTTGATCGCAGAAAGTATAAACTTGGTGTTAAGTTGACTAAAGAACAAATTGACTCAATTCATATAAAGCATAATAAATTTCACGGCGAATGGAATTATATTATTCTTAATCACAAGTTGTAAAGTTTTTTATTGCACAGCCCCTTAGGATTGGAAATTGCCGCCACACACAACCCGCTTGTCCAAACTAAAATCATCGTGGCCGACTCGGCCTCGGCCGCCATTAACTCCCTCAACTACATCTCGATCTTTCGATCGATGGAAGTGGTGGTCGGCGCCGGGGCGACCCTGACCATGACGGCCACCGTGCCCGAGCCGGGGGTTGACTACAGCCAGGGCGTAATTCATATGGGCGTAACCACCAAGGACGCCTTGTATCCGCTTGCCGGGAACCTGACCGATGAGGATTTACTAGGGAACGATCGGGAACCGGACGGAGGCAAAATCACCCTGGCCGCCAACTCCATTCTGATTCTCGACGCCGGCGACGTCTCTTTTGGCGGAGGCTCCTCGCTGGTGATGGACGACACCAGCACCCTCACCCTGACGGGGCGCCTGGTCCTCGGCCACGACGACTTTTCCTTCGCCAACCTCTCGGCGGCAGGCGGCCTGAGGGCCGTCGACGCCGACGTGACTTTTAGGAAGCCGGTCGCTTTCGGCGGCAGGGTCGGCTTTCATTTTGGCAGCAACGTGGACGTCCAGGAGACGATCACCATGAACGGGGATTACTTTTACATGATGAACGCCGATCTGACCCTGCGGCCTGGAAAAGACATACTCGGCTCCGACGAGATCGACTTCACCGGCTACAATGGCGACACCAACGTGACCGTCTTCGGCGGGAGCAAGATCGCCTCCGACTATTTCCTTTTGGGCAACTGGTACGACGACGGCGCTGACAACAAAAGCGAGCGCGACGGCACGGCCAGGCTCTATGTCAATCCCGACTCCGCAAGCCCCTTCACCATCCAATCCAACTTCACCCACGTCACCGGGGAGCTGATCGTCAACGAGAACGCCGTCCTGGCCATCGACGCCTCGTCAGGCTCCCACCCCTATAACTACGACTTCGTCATGGGCCGCACCAAAAACGACTTCAACAACTCTGGTCCGGACTTCTCCCATGCCGACCTCTCCGGCCTGCTGCTGATGAAGGCGGGCTCCTCCGCCCAGATCGCGGGCAACTCCTACTTCGGCGCGGGCTCCACCGTCGACGTCGGGCTCGGCACCCTGGCCATAACGGGGGACGCCGCGTTCAAGGAGAACTCCACCTACAGACTGCAGCTGGGCGGAGCGACGAACGGCCTGATCACCGTCACCGGGACTACGGACATCGAGGACGGCGCGGTGGTCGTCCTCACCAACCCCGAGGGCCTGGTCGCCCTCAACAAGACCGTCCTGACCAGCGCGACCGGTTTCGCCAACGCCAACGTCTTCTCCAACCCGCTCTACTCCCTGGCCCAGAAGAACTCCCACGACATAGTGGTCGACAGATTCCTGGGCGGCGAGGGCCTGGTCGACTCGGTGCTGGGCGGCGGGTCCGGCGGATCCGGGGGCTCGAGCGTCTCCGCGGGCGGCAACATCGCCGCGGCGGCCGCCCTGGTGACGAACGTCCTGAGCTCGGCGGGGACCGACCCCGACCTGATCAACAATATTGTCGAAAACGCGGTGGCTCTGGCCGAGCTGGTCAAAACCGACCCCGGGGCGGCCGCGACGGGTCTCAGACAATTATTCGGCGGCGACGCCCTGCCGGCGCTCACCGCCTCGGTCGACAACGTCCACCAGATCGCCGCCGTCATCGACGGACGCATAGGCGCCATCAGAAACCATTTCAACGCCCCCGGGTCCGGTTACGGCCCCGCCAGCGAGAGAGTCTGGGCGGCGGGCTTCGGCAACTGGGCCAAACAGAAAAGCACCCCCGAGTTCGAAGGCTACCGCTACAACGCCGTCGGCGTCTCCTTGGGCTACGACCACGACTTCGCCTCCGCCCCCGGCCTCAATCTCGGTATTTCCGCATCTCTGATTAAAGGTACTCTCAAGAACAACAACCATCTGACGGAGACCGACATGGACTCCGTGGGCCTGTCTCTGTACGGCGTCTACGAGTTCGGCAACGGGCTCTTTCTGGAGGGCTCCCTGGGCTACGGCTGGACCGAAAACAAGGCGACCATCAACGTGGCCTACTTGAACGCCGTCAAGAAATCCGACTTTGACAGCCGCAATTTTCGGGCCGGACTCAACGCCGGCTACGACATCGCCCTGTCGGAAAACACCTATCTCACCCCCTCCCTGGGCGTCACCTACATCAACGTCGACCAGGACGGCTGGCAGGAAAAAATAGCCAGCGACCCGACCAACAACGCCGTGGCCAACTGGTTCGGCGACAGCAGGCAGAACTTCCTGGAAATTCCTTTGACCTTGAAGTTCGAGACCCAGATCCGGGCCGGCGGCGCCGTGATCACCCCAGAGCTCTCGGCCGGCTGGATCTATTCCGCCAAGAAGCCCAAGTCCGAGATGAGGATGGGCTTCGTCGGCTCCGACCTCTCCGCCACCCTCGCGGGGGCCGACCCCGGCCGGAACCGCTTCGGGCTGGGCGCCGGAGTCAAGGCCCAGTTCAACGACACCGTCGACCTGTCGGCCAACTACGAGTACGAGGGCCGCAAGAAATATTCCTCGCACTACTCCTCCCTGACCCTGGGCCTCTCTTTCTAACAACCCTTCTCCCGGCCCCGCTTTTCGGGCGCGGGGCCGGAAGTTCTTTTCAGCCGACGTCAGCCCGGCCCCGGCGGCCGCTCCCGCGACGGCCCCGGGGTTCTGCCGGACGGCGCTCAATCGTCAGCCGGGAAGCGTGCTTTCCCGGCGGGCGATGACGATGATATGTGAGTGTGAATTGGAAAGTTTGAAAATCTTGGAGCTTGAAAATTGCGAAGTCGTCCGAACTTGGAATTATGGCGGCTTTGAAGTTGAAAAATTTTAAATTTTAAATTTTGCCCTGCGGACGGTCCAAGGCGGACATGCCGGCTGGCGGCATGTCCGCCCGGACTGTCCAAGGTGTCGAACTACGGTCTCCCCGGCTTTCTGACCTCGAAGACCGAGGCGCAGGTGATGGGCATGCGCCAGCCCACCCCGAAGGACTGGTTGGTGATCTTCAAAACCGGGGCTCCCTGGCGTCTTTTAAACTCGCCCAGGCGCACCAGGTTGGCGACCTTCCTGACCGCGGCGACGTCGAAGCCCCTGGCCTCCAGGGCGGCGGGGCCCTCGCGGTCCTCGATCAGGAATTTCAAAATCTCGTCCAGCTCCTCGTAGGGCGGCAGGCTGTCCTGGTCGGTCTGGTTGGGACGCAGCTCGGCGGAGGGGGGCTTGCGGATGGTGTTCTCCGGGATCACGATCCGGCCCTTGGAAGCGTTCAGCCACCTGGCCAGCCTGAAGACCTCCGTCTTGTACAAATCCCCGATCACCGCCAAAGCCCCGCACATGTCCCCGTAGATGGTGCAGTAGCCCACGGCTATCTCCGACTTGTTGCCTGTGGTCAGCAAAAGGCTCCCGAACTTGTTGGCCACGGCCATCAGGAGGACCCCCCTGATCCTGGCCTGGATGTTCTCCTCGGCGGTGTCCGGCTCCAGCCCGTGAAACGTCGGGGCCAAAATGTCGGCGAAGGCCACCATGGCCTCCCTGATGCGCAGGATCCTCTTGGAGCCCAGACCGAGGTTGCCGCAGAGCTCCTCGGCGTCGGCCAGGCTGTGGTCGCTGGAGTAGGGGGAGGGCATCAGTATCCCGCCCACGTTCTCGGGCCCCACCGCCTCGGCCGCGATGGCCGCCGTCAGGGCGCTGTCGATCCCCCCGGAGAGACCCACGACGACGGTTTTCAGGTTGTTCTTCCGACAGTAGTCCCTCACGCCCAGGGTCAGGGCGGCCCAGGCCTCCTCCTCGGGCCCCGGGCCAGGTCCGGGGCGGCCTCCCGAAG
This sequence comes from Deltaproteobacteria bacterium, assembly GCA_031264015.1. GTDB lineage: Bacteria > Desulfobacterota > Desulfarculia > Adiutricales > Adiutricaceae > JAIRNQ01. The sequence continues at coordinate 21,594 of JAISET010000027.1, forward strand.
TCCCGCCGGATTCGCCCGACGCTCCCGCCCAGCCTGATTCCTCAGTCGCTCCCGACTCCCCCGACTCTCCCGACCCGGCGTCCCCGAAAGTGTGGACGGTCGCCGAAGCGGCGGAGGAGGAAAAAGAAGAGGAGGAGGAAGTATATGCGGAGGGCGACCCCTCCCCCGCCTTCTTCCAGCCGCCTTTCTTTTTCAGCTCGTAGGCCCCGGAGAGGTCGCAGAGGACCAGATCCTCCTCGAAGGCCCTGGCCCGGGCCAGCACCTCCCCCGCCTCGCCCAGATGGAAGCTGCGGCCGTCGAAAATCAGCTCGTCGTTGGCCCCGGCCTGGTTGACGTAGAGGGCCTGGCAGCCGAGGCGCCGGCACAAGGATCCCATCAGGTCCTCCCGCAGGTCGTGCTTGGCCACGCTGAAGGGGGAGGCGGAGAGGTTGACGAGGACCTCGAAAGGCGGGTGCCCGTCCAGGGGGTCCACCCTGTACATGGGCCGCGGCCAGTAGCCGAAGTCGTTCCAGATGTCCTCGCAGATGGTCAAAGCCAGCCGCAGCCCCCGGTGGACCACCACCAGGGGGGCGTCCCCGGCCTCGAAGTAGCGGGCCTCGTCGAAGACGTCGTAGGTGGGCAGAAGCCTCTTGGCGTACCTCCCGCTGACCCTGCCCCGCTCGACGACCAGGGCGACGTTCTGGAGGGACCGGCCCCGGCCCGAGGGGTTGGCGGCCACGGAGCCCATGATCAGGGTCAGGTTCAGGTCGGCGATCCTGAGGGCCAGGTCGGCCGTCGCCTCCTCGACCTCCTCCAACAGAAACTGGTACATCAACAGATCGCGGGGCGGATAGCCGATCACGGCCATCTCCGGGCAGACGGCCAGGCTGGCCCCCAGGGAGGCGGCCTTTCTGGCCAGTTCCGCCAACTTCCGGCAGTTGCCCGCTATGTCCCCGACCTTGGGGTTGTGTTGCAGTAGGGCGCAAAGCAAGATCGTCACCCCGCGAGAAGATGGGTGGAGGGAGTCGGGGCCGGCCGCCGCCCGCTCCCGAAAAACCCCCGGCTCCTGAAAAAGAGGGCGGGCGAGGAGGGGCGGGCGAGACTGTCCGGCTGGCGAGACTGTCCGGCTGGCGAGACCGGGGCCTTTGCCCGCCGCCGGCGGACGCCGGACGGCCGGCGGCTGAAATTAAACAAGAAAACCAGAACAACAAGCAGTTTCACAGGGAGAAAACTTGGACGAGCGACTAATTTAAAACCAGGTCCAACCAAGGCGGCAGGCCGGATCAAGGGGGACGCGGCCTCAATTTTAACGCAACCCGGAAATTATGGCGAGTGTTTTTCCACGGGCCCCCCGCCCCCGTCGTCGCCGCCGCCGCCGGATCGCCGACGTCGCTGTCGCCCCGTCCGGCCCGCCCGGCGGGCCCCGGAAAAGAAGGCGAAAAGGCATGTTTTTCTTGACCGGGGGGCCGAGTTAAGCTAAAATTCAAATCAAGTTAGCAAAACTTATCCCTCCGGCCGCTCCCGCGGGGCGGGTTCCGTTTTTTTTCCCCGCCCGGGCGACCCGGCCGCTATTTTCGGCGTCCGGCGCCCGCGGGAACGACGCTCCCGGCCGGACGGACCGGGGGCGCGAGGCGGACGGTAGGAAGGGCGACTCTGTCCGGTCAAACCGGCGCGGGCCGCGCGCAAGCGGCCGGGGCTTCACAACATTTCCGAGCCCGCTTGCATTTTGACGCCGCGGCCTTTAAACTGGACTTTCCCAGTCGCCGGTCGCAGAGCCCCGACGCGGCCCCGGACACTCGCGGGGAGCGCGGGGGGCTCAAAAATCCGACGGCCGGGGGCCCGCCGCCCCGGGCGTTAACATAAAGGTGGTAACTATGGAAGCTCAAGACGAGACGCTTATCTCCCGGCTGATCGAGCATAATCCCGAACTGAAACAACTCATGGACACTCACCGCAAATTCGAAAGCCAGCTGGACGAGATGAACAACCGTCCCTACCTCACCTCCGAGGACGACCTGGAGCGAAAACGCATCCAAAAAGCCAAGCTGGCAGGCAAGGACAAGATCGAGCGCATCCTGGCCCAGCACAGAGGCCAATGACATCCGGTCGGCCGTCGTCCGCGACACTTTGTCGGGGGGCCCCGGGACGTTCCGGGGCCCCCCGAATTTTCCGTTTTGCCGGACCGCGGACCCCGATCCGTCGACCCGGGCCCATGGGCCACGATCCGTCGACCCGGGCCCGCGGCCCCCGACCCGGCGCCCCCGGCCGCCGGGCGCGACTTGTTCCCGAACGAAGTTTGTTCGGCATGCTCGCGGCCTTTTTTGATTCTTAATATTCTTCGCCGCCTCCCGCCTCCTTTTCCGTCCGGAGAAAAGCCCGGTCTTGCTCCGACAAAAGGACCGTTGCCCGGGCCGCCGCCGCCCGTGATTTTCCCCTCTTTTAAAATACCCGTAAATCTATTAATATTGTAAACTTGCCGCCGGGGCTCCGGGCTTTTTTTCCGGCGGGGCCGCTTTTTTCCGGCGGGACCGTCCCCGTCCGCCCGGGGACTCCGACCGGGGACTCCGAGGCCGGCCGGACGCCGGACCGGGGTTGCCGCGGACCGAACCGGCGGGCAGGACCGAACGTCCCGCCCGGGAGTTCCCTCGGGAAATCCCCAAACCGGCGCCTCCCGCGGACGATTTGCCGCCTGTTGTCCGCCGCCTGTTGTCCGCCGCCTGATATTTGCTGTTTATTGTCCGCCTCTTGTTATTTATTGCTTGTTTATTGCTTGTTTGTTTGTTTCTTGTTTGCCACTTGCTGATGATTGACCATATCGTCTAACTTATAGATTTTGACGCCGACAACTTTTAAAACCAAACATGGTTAAATTTCGTTACTTATAATGTCTAAAATTATTATCAAACTTACTTTTCGCCGACTTTGATTTTAATAAAATGTTTTTTTCTTTTGTCTTTTGACTTATTATGACCGCCTTGGTCGGGCCGTCCCGAGGGAGGCCCGGGGGTTTTTATGAACACGTTGAGCGGCGCCGAAATTCTCATCGAATGCTGGAAAAAAGAGGGCGTGCGGGTCGTCTTCGGGTACCCCGGGGCGGCCACCATCGACATCCACCACCACCTGGAGGTCAGCGGCCTGCGCTTCGTCCTCTGCCGCCACGAGCAGGCGGCGGTCCACGCGGCCGACGGCTACGCCAGGTTCACCGGCAGGCCGGGGGTCGTGCTGGTCACCAGCGGGCCGGGGGCCACCAACACCATCACGGGCCTGGCCGGGGCCAACATGGACTCCGTGCCCGTCATCGTCTTCTCCGGGCAGGTCAGCCGCCTTCTGATCGGCAACGACGCCTTCCAGGAGGTGGACATCGTCGGGGTCAGCCGGCCGGTGACCAAGCACAACTATCTGGTCCTCTCCACCGAGGAGCTGGCCCCCACCGTCAAGGAGGCCTTCTACGTGGCGGCGAGCGGCCGCCCCGGGGCCGTCCTGGTGGACCTGCCCAAGGACGTCATCAACGGCCGGGCCGAGTTCCGCTACCCGAGGAAAGTGGACCTGCGCGCCTACCAGCCCCACCTGGCCCCGCACCCCAAGCAGGTGGCCAAGGTGGCGGACCTGCTGAAAAAGGCCAGAAAGCCCCTCGTCTACGCGGGCGGGGGGGTCATCTCCTCCGGGGCGGGGGAGGAGCTTCTGAAGCTGGCCGAGCTGTTGGAGATCCCCGTCACCAACACGCTGATGGGCCTGGGGGGCTTCCCCGGGACGCACAGGCTCAGTCTGGGCATGCTCGGCATGCACGGCCTCTACCGGGCCAACATGGCCGTGCAGATGGCCGACATCATCCTGGCCGTGGGCGCCCGCTTCGACGACAGGGTCACCGGGGCCATCGACCACTTCGCGCCGGAGGCCGTCATCATCCACATCGACGTGGACACCACCTCCATCCACAAGGTGGTCGACGTCGACGTGCCCCTGGTGGCCGACGCCAGGCAGGCCCTGCTGGCCGTCCTGGAGAGCCTCGGGCCCGCCCCGGAGTTTGAGCGCGGGAGCCGGGCCGAGTGGCTCGGGCAGATCGACGCCTGGAACAAGGAGGCGCCCCTGGACTACGACCGGGGGCAGACCGCGGGCATCAAGCCCCAGATGGTCATCGAGTCGCTCTACAGGCTGACCAAGGGCAAGGCCGTCGTCGTCACCGAGGTGGGCCAGCACCAGATGTGGGCGGCCCAGTACTACCTCTTCGACTCCCCCAGGCAGTTCATCACCTCGGGGGGGCTGGGGGTCATGGGCTTCGGCCTCCCCGCCGCCTTGGGCGTCCTGGTCGACAACCCCGACGCCACCGTCATCGACGTGGCCGGGGACGGCTCCATACTCATGAACATCCAGGAGCTGACCACCGCCGTGCAGGACAACCTCCCCGTCAAGGTGGCCATCCTCAACAACGGCTGCCTGGGCATGGTCCGGCAGTGGCAGCAGCTCTTCTACGACGCCCGCTACGCCGCCACCGTCTTACAAACGGGCCCCGACTTTGTTAAACTGGCCGAGGCCTTCGGGGCCAAAGGCTTCAGGGCCACCAGGCCCGACGAGGTGGACAAGGTCGTCGAGCGGGCCCTGGCCGAGCCCGGGCCGGTGCTGATGGACTTCCACGTCCTCCCGCACGAGCTGGTCTACCCCATGGTGCCCGGCGGCAAGGCCCTCGACGAGATGATCCTGGAGAAGATGCCGGAGCCGTCCTCCTGATAGGCGGGCTTAAGGGGCCGGGGGACGTCCGCCGATCCCGGGGACGCCCGTCGTTCTTGCGCGAACACGGGACATTTTTTGTCTTTTTTAGTTTTTATTATTTTTTTTCTGAAAATTAACGACATTTTTTCCGTTTCTCGCCAAGTTAATATTTTTTTTTGACGTCCGACATCTTTTGTCAATTCTTTTGCGCAAGTTCCGCTCGCGACCGGGGGGAGTCATCCCATGGAAACGCCATCCGACAGCCACCAGCGGCACACCCTGTCGCTGCTGGTCGACAACCGCCCGGGGGTCCTGGCCAGGGTGGCCACGCTGGTCTCCGGCAGGGGGTACAACATCGAATCCCTCTCCGTCTCCGAGACCATGGACCCGGCCGTCTCTTTGATCACCCTGATCGTCAGCGGCAGCCCCAGGATCGTCAGCCAGATAGTCAAGCAGCTCAGAAAGCTCATCAACGTCATCAAGGTCTCCGACCTGGCCGAGGTGGACTACGTGGAGCGCCAGCTGGTCATCGTCAGGGTCAGGGCCCAGAACGGCCACCGCGAGGAGATCATGCGCCTCTGCGAGATCTTCCGGGGCAAGGTCATCGACGTCAGCAACAAGACCTACACCATCGAGATCACCGGGGGCCAGGACAAGATCAGGGCCGCCCTCAACCTGCTCTCCGAGTTCGGCATCGAGGAGCAGGTCTCCACGGGCCTGACGGCCATGCCCAGGAGTTTCCAGCCCTCCCGGAAGTAGCCGGAGACCGGCGCCGGCGTCCCTGACGTCCGGGACGTCCGGAACGCCCCGGCGGCCGACAGCCTGGCTGGAAACGCTTGCGGCTTGCATTTTGTCGACCGACAGTTTACTTTTTATTTCTTATATCTTGCTGTTTTGCTATTATGTTGCTTTAAGGTCGTCATTTTCCTGCATGATACAAAAACATCCCTGATAGAGTCCCAGGCTATTTAGATATAATTTTTGGTCTTTTTAGCATTTTATAATTTTTGACAACAAAAATTAATCAATTTAATTAATTTGACCTCAAACGTCGTCCGCCTTTTTCCCTTTCCCGTCTTCCGCCGCCGCCCCGGGGCTGGCGGAGCCTGGGGAAAGGCCGGGGGGCGGGCCGGGCCCCGACGGGGCCCCCGCAAGGAGCGGCAATGAAGATCTTCTACGAGAAAGACGCGCCGACCGAGCCCCTGGCCGGCAAGACCATAGCGGTCATCGGCTACGGCAGCCAGGGCCACTCCCAGGCGCAGAACCTCCGGGACTCCGGCCTCAAAGTCGTGGTGGGCCAGAGGCCGGGCTCGGCCAACTACGACCTGGCCGTCGAGCACGGCTTCAAGCCCGTCTCGGCCTCCGAGGCGGCGGAGCAGGCCGACCTGATCCAGCTCCTCATGCAGGACCACCTCCAGCCCGAGATCTACCAAAAAGACGTCCTGCCGCACCTGAAACCCGGCAAGATGCTCCTCTTCAGCCACGGCTTCTCCATCCACTTCAACCAGATCACCCCGCCCAAGGACATCAACGTCGGCATGGTCGCCCCCAAGGGCCCGGGCCACCTGGTCAGAAGCGAGTACGTCAAGGGCGCCGGGGTCCCGGCTTTGATCGCCATCCACCAGAACTCCAACGGCCTGGCCGAGCCCTGGGCCCTGGCCTACGCCACCGGCATCGGCGCCACCAGGGCTGGCCTCATCCAGACCACCTTCGAGGAGGAGACGGAGACCGATCTCTTCGGCGAGCAGGCGGTCCTCTGCGGCGGCGTCTCCGAGCTCATCAAGGCCGGCTGGGAGACCTTGGTCGAGGCGGGCTACCAGCCCGAGATCGCCTACTTCGAGTGCCTGCACGAGATGAAGCTCATCGTCGACCTGATGTACCAGGGCGGCCTGGACATGATGCGCTACTCCGTCTCCGACACGGCCGAGTACGGCGACTACTCCCGCGGCCGCCGCATCGTCACCGACCAGACCCGCGAGGAGATGGCCGAGATTTTGAGGGAGATCCAGGAGGGCGAGTTCGCCGGGGAGTGGATCCTCGAGAACAAGGCCGGCCGCCCCAACTTCCTGGCCCGCCGCCGCCACGAGGCCGAGCACCCCATCAACGAGGTCGGCCGCAGCCTCCGAAAAATGATGTCCTGGCTCAACAAGGGCCTGTGACCCCCCGGCGTCCCGCCCCCCCGGAAGCTTTTCCGGCGTCGGGCTTTTTGACGAAAACTTAAGTCCGCGGGCGGGCCCGGGCCTTCCGAAGCCGGGTCTTTCGAGGGCTTCAAGTCCGGGCAAGTCCCGGGCTTTTAAAATTGCCCCCGGCTTTTGACCAGGCATGTCCTGGGGCGGCGGCGCCGAGACCCAACGGGTGTTTTTATGAGAACTTGTCAACGGGAACTGGCCCGGCTGCTGGCCCAGAGCGGCGCGCTGTACTTCGACGAGGGGCTGACCCTCAAGGACGGCCGTCCCACCCCCTATTTCGTCAACTTCGGACTCTTCCGCACCGGCAGGCTCGTCTCCGACCTCGGCCGCATCATGGCCGACTTCCTCCAGGAGACGGCCACGGTCGACGACTTCGACGTCATCGTCGGGCCCAGCTACAAGGGCAGCGCCCTGGCCATCGCCACGGTGGAGGCCCTCTGGCGCGGGCACAACGTCGACAAAAGCTTCGACTACGACCGCAAGGAGGCCAAGACCCACGGCGAGGGCTCCCGCGAGGAGGCCCTGTTCGTCACCGGGGCCCTGGGGGACGGGTCCCGGGTCCTGATCGTCGACGACGTGGCCACCACCATGGCCACCAAGTTCGACATCCTCGGCCAGCTGACCGCCCAGGCCATCAAGAGCGGCCACAGCTACTACCCGGCCGGGGTCGCCCTCTTTCTGGACCGCCAGCAGACCACCGCCGTCTACGACGCCGACGGGGTCCCCGAGGCGGGGGTCAAGGGCCAGGACGCCGTCAAGAACTTCAAGATCAAGACCGGCCTCGAGGTCCAGACCATCCTGGGCATCCGGGAGACCGTCGAGTATCTCTCCGCCGAGAAGATACCCGTCCGCCAGGGCGGCCAGCCGGCCGTCCTGACCGACTCCACGGTCAGGGCCCTCATCCACTACCTCGACCTCTACGGCGTCTGAGCCCGCCGGCCGCCCGGCGCCCCGGCGCCCCGGCCGCCGGCCCCGACAAACCGGCGGGCGGACCGGGGAAAAAGGAAAAAGGGGCGGCGGGCCCGAGGATGTCCGGGGGGGGTTGCGGCCGGAACCAGACGGCGGACCGATGAAGTTTAGAGCCAGGCGTCAATAGTCAACAAGCAAGCGGCAAGCTCGATTTTTGCGGGCCTGTTCGTCCGGCCGACAGCCGGGCAGACAGGCCCTTTTCTTTTGGACGGGCGGACAGGCCCGTTTCTTTTGGCCCGGTGGTCCGCCGCCGGGGCGGGGAAACGCCCGTCTCTTGGCGGACTTGCGCGAAGGCCGGGGCGAGGAGGAACGAGGGAAAAGACGAGGAAAGACGAGGCGAACGACCCAAAAGGAAAAACAAAGACGGACAAAGGAAGTAAAAGGCTGGCAAAGGGAAAGTGAAAAAAGCTCGGAAGGAGGCGGAAGGCGAGGAAGGCAAGGAAGGCAAGGAAGCCGAGGAAGGCGAGGAAAGCGAGGAAAGCGAGGAAGGCGGTGGGAGAGGAAGCCGCCGGGTTGCCAAAAACCGGCTCCCAGAAAATAGGAAGGCCCCCCGTCGCTCTACGGGGAGCCTTCCACAAACGACTCTCGACCGGGCGCCTCGAGGGGCGCCAATAAGGCTGAAACAAGGCCGAAATAAAGCCGATAGGAAACGCGGGCTGGCAAAAACGTTCGACGTCGGTAAAAAAGGGTCTAAACCGAATTTAGACGCGGTCGCGCGCGCCTACCGCCGTTGGAAAATGTCCCAAACCAAGGAACGATCTAAGGGAGAGAGCCGTTTCCCATAAACCGTCCCCTGGCCGGGGAGCTCGTAGAACAGGCCCCGCCAGGAGCTTGGACGCCAGACTCGCCTTGTCGACCGCGGAGGTGGACGGGCAATGCTTGACGGCGTCCCGGCCCCGGACGCGCCGGGCCGGTCCAGTTTGTTTGGTACCCAGGGGATTCCCCACTACCCAAGGGTGCGGCGCCCGACATGAACCTCGTGCCGTGGCGGCGCCAAAACAAATAGTCCGACAAGGTTTTCTGGCTTACGGATTTTTATAGCCGGCCGATCCTCGGGACTCTCGTCTCCTCGGATTTTTTAAACGCCCTAGGCGCGCCTTGCGACTCTGACCACAGCGCGAAAGCAACCTGGGCGTCCGGCCGTCCTATGCCGATCACAGCGGCGGGACCGCGTTCGATTCTCACGAACTTCCTTCTCGAACAGCTACTTGCCGATGGTAAATAGTTAGGGGTTCACCTCCAAGAATAAATGATGCGCACCAGCAGCCTCGATACCGGTCCGTTTTCCCTCCCAAAGGGAGTTCCGTGACCATTGGGACGCGCCAAGTGGCGCCCCAAAGCCGCTCAAACTCTCAAGGTGTTGCCCGGAGCAACAAAAAACCCGAACCGACCTCCGCATGGGGTCAATTCGGGAAGATGGTGCGACAAAGCATCACCCTCCCGAGCCACGGGGAAAGCAATGCCAGGCAGGTCTTCTGACTTCCGGATCGTCCGCGGATGACGGGCGCCTCGTCGGCCACCCCATCCTCGTCCCCGGTCACAGCGGCGGGCCCGCTCCCGATTTTAACGGGATTCCCTCTTTAGGATCATGTCCAAACACAAAAAATATTCGGCATGATCGAACCTGACACAGAAAATTTAGCACACCTGGAAAACGAAAGCAAGATCTTTTCCGGGGCCCGAAAACCTCCTGAAAAAAATTTTGACCGATCCCGCCCCGATCTTTAGACGGGCTGATTGAATCAAATTCATAGATATTTTTTCTAATTTTATCTAATTATATATCTTGAGACTATAAGTTAGTCAAAAAATTTCTTTTTCCCGCCGTCGTCGAACAAATCATGACTCCTGATGACATCATGACGGCTTGTGTCAGGAAGGCTTCATGACCGACGGCGTTTTTCCCCGAAAAGACAAAAGGGGCGTGGGGAAAAAAATATTTATTGGCCCCCTTTCAGCCGTCCGCCGTCCGCCGTCCGCCGTTCCCCCGCGGCGCCCCGGCCCGTTTAAGTCTCCGGCCTACTGGGCTCCCAGGTGCCGCGCCACAAAGAGGACGGTGTTGACGTAGGTGGCGCTGCGGTTGTAGAGCATGACGACCTTGCGCCTGGCCTCCTGGTCGGCCATGGGCCCCCGCCAGCCGCTCCCCCTGAGGAAGTTGCCGATGCTGAAGACGGCGTCGGTCTTGTCGAAGAGGTCTATCCGGCCGTCCCCGTTGCCGTCCACGGCGAACTTGCTGATGTTGGAGGGCATGAACTGGCCGTAGCCGATGGCCCCGTAGACCGAGCCCGGAAACTCGGAGGGGTCCAGCCTGTTGCGCCAGGCGTATTCCAGCAGGGCCCTGAGCTCGTCGGCAGCCCAGCCGCCCCGGGCCTCGGCGGTCTCCTTGAGGTAGGCCCGGGCCTCGGAGTTGGTGTCGATGTCCGTCAGCCTGGGAGCCACCAGGTCATAATTGGCCGAGGCGGCCATGGAGGCCAGCGAGTGGGCAGCCTTCTGGGTGCCGAAAAAGGTGCCGTAGCCCGTCTCGATCCACATGATCGAGGCCACCACCTGGCCGGGGACCCCGTAGGCCGCCTCCATCCTGTCGAAAAGAGGCTTGTCGGCGGCGTAGTGGCCGGCGATGGTCGCCAGGGCCGTCTTGTTGGTGAACTGCCCGTGGGTGGCCGTGCGCGAGGGCTCCCTGGCGGGCGGGGGCTTGTACTGGGAGAGGTCCCGGACCTTCCCCTTGATCAGGGCGACCTTGAGCCTGACGTCCAGGTCGTCGGTGATCTTCCCGTCGGCGGCCAGGCCGTTGTCGCTTTGAAACGCCTGGACCACCTTCTTGGTCCCCGGGCCCATGCGCCCGTCAATGCCGACGTCGTAGCCCAGCTCGAAGAGCTTCTCCTGGACGGACCTGGTCAGGTCCGACCGGTAGAAGATCCCGTAAAGCTCCCTAAGCTTCGTCTCCATGGGCGCCGGGTTGAAACGAAGCCCCGGGCTGTTAAAAAAAGCCGCCAGATTGGCCTCCGGCAGGCCCCGGTCCCTCAGCCTGCGGGCCAGGTCCGTCCATGGCGCGGCCACCCCCCTGACCGCGGCCCCCGTCCCCGGCCGAGGGGCGGGGGGAGCCGACGGGTCGGAGCCCTCGGGACGCCCCCTGCCGCCGCAGCCGGCCAGCAGGAGCGACGCCGCCAGACAGACGGCCAGGGCGAGCCTCAGGAAAATAATCGTCCGCGGGAAGGCCCCGGGCGAGGGTAAACGCCGGGAGGAAAGCAGGGAGGGGGCCGGACCGGCCGGCGGGGGGGTGGTCATTTTCACCAATCCTCATGTCAAGAAAAAACAGGCCGGACAAGGGTCGTCGGCCGGCCGGGGAAAAAACTTGCCAAAACGTTCCGTCAGAAGCGAGTTCTGTCGGAGAGAAGCGGGTTCCGCCGTAAAGAAGCGGGTTCCGCCGGGTCCGCGTCAGGCAGGACAGGCGGCGGCGGGCCGGCGTCGGCCGCCCCTAGACGATGACCATCTTCCTGATGGCCTTGACGACCTCCCCGGGGTCGTCGTGCAGGGTGAAGATGTCCAGATCCTCGGGGGAGATCCGCCCGGTCTTGAGCATGGAGCCCTTGATCCAGTCCACCAGACCGCTCCAGTAGTCGACACCCATCAGGAAGGCCGGGAAGGGCCTGATCCGCTTGGTCTGAATGAGGGTCAGGGCCTCGAAGAGCTCGTCGAGGGTGCCGAAGCCGCCGGGAAAGATGACGTAGGCCTGGCTGTACTTGACGAAGACGACCTTGCGGATGAAGAAGTAGTGAAAGTTCAGCTCCACGTTGGCGAAGCTGTTGGGCTGCTGCTCGTGGGGCAGCTCGATGTTCAGGCCGATGGAGAGCCCGCCGGCCTTGGCCGCGCCCTTGTTGGCCGCCTCCATGACCCCGCCGCCGCCTCCGGAGACGACCCCGAAGCCCGCCCCGGCCAGCAGCTCGGCCGTCCGCTCGGTCATCTGGTAGGCCGGGTCCTCCGGCTTGGTCCTGGCCGAGCCGAAAATGGAGACGCAGGGGCCGACCTGGCTCATGATGGAGAAACTTTTGACGAACTCGCTCATAATGGAGAACATGCGCCAGCTCTCCTCGGGCCCCATCGAGTTGACGGGAAAGGGGTCGCTGGCCATTATTTTGCGTTTGTGCTCGTTGGATTTAAAAGAAGACGCCATGCTGGGTTCGCCTGCCTCCGGCTCTTGAAGCCATTTTCTCTAAAATTGTCCGGCCCGCGCCCTGGGCGCCCTTTCTTCCAATCTTCCGATCTTCCGATCTTTCAACCTTCCGATCTTTCAATCTTCCGATCTGCCAATCTTCCGATCTGCCAGGGACCCGGGGCGGCGGCATAAAAATGCCGCGGCGGCGAAAAAACGTCGGCCGACCAAGAAAACGTCATAATTTGACTCCAAAAGCCGGCCCGAGTGCTGCCGCGGCAATAATCCTGGCTAAATTATAACAAATTTTAACCCTTTGGCAATTATTTTTACCAGGCCTCCCGGCCGGGACGGCCCCCGGCCGCCCGCGCCGCGTCCCGCGGATTCCTAACGCTTGTTCGTTAGGCTGGTTCCGGCGGGCCGCCCGCTAATTTTTCTCAAGAAAACCGCGGCGTTTTAGGAGCCGTCCGCGAAGTCCCGGCCCGGGCCCCCGTTTCGAGCCCTTTTTTTTCCCTGCGCGGTGGAGTAAAATCAACTTGCCGGGAGGTCGGGAACAGACGCCGGTCGTCCGGTCCGTTTCATTTGCCGGGCCTCTTGTCTGCTCGTCGCGGTCATTTTCCCCTAAAATGTCCAAAATAGCCTTCAATTACCATAAATACTTATTTGTTTTTCTTTCTTCCCACTTATTCTCATCCGCCAGGTTCCACATAACCTTCGGCCTACACCACTAGGTCCCCAACACCTTGGAACAAAAGGAGCGAACCATGACCATCAACGTCGGCATCAACGGCTTCGGCCGCATCGGCCGCCAGGTCTTAAAGGCCATCATCGAGCGGCACGCCGGGAATCTCAAAATCGTGGCCGTGAACGACCTCTTCGACGCGAAGACCAACGCCCACCTGCTCAAATACGACTCCAACTACGGACGCTTTCCCGGGACCGTCGAGATCAAGGGCGACAGCTTCATCATCAACGGCATGGAGGTCAGGAACTTCGCGCACAAGGACCCCGCCCAGATCCCCTGGAAGGAGGTCGGCGCCCAGCTGGTCATCGAGTCAACCGGCGTCTTCACCGAGGCCGCCAAGGCCAGGGCCCACATCGACGGCGGCGGGGCCAAGAAGGTGATCATCAGCGCCCCGGCCAAGGGCGAGGACCTGACCGTGGTCCTGGGCGTCAACCAGGACAAGTACGACCCGGCCAAGCATTTCGTCATCTCCAACGCCTCCTGCACCACCAACGGCCTGGCGCCGCCGGTCTTCGCCCTGAACAACGCCTTCGGCATCGAGAAGGGCCTGATGAACACCATCCACAGCTACACCAACGACCAGCGCATCCTGGACCTGCCCCACAAGGACCTGCGCCGCGCCCGGGCCGCCGCCCTGAACATCATCCCCACCAGCACCGGCGCCGCCAAGGCCCTGGCCCTGGTCATCCCGGAGATGGCGGGCAAGTTTGACGGCCTCTCGCTGCGGGTGCCCACCCCCACCGTCTCCGTGGTCGACTTCACGGCGGTCTTGAAGAAGAGCACCACCACCGAGGATCTGCGCCAGGCCCTGAAGGCCGCCGCCGAGGGCCCCCTGAACGGCATCATGGGCTACGACGAGGAGGGTCTGGTCTCCATGGACTACAAGGGCTGCCACCTCTCCTCCATCGTCGACGGCCCCTTCTGCCAGGTGCTCGAGGGCAACCTGGCCAAGGTCATCGCCTGGTACGACAACGAGTGGGGCTATTCCTGCCGCGTCAGCGACCTGGCCTCCCTCATCGCCGACAAGGGCCTCTAAGACCAACAATCCCGTCCCCCCGCCCGGCCGAACGTTCCGGGCGCGGCGGGCGGGCGGGACGCCCAAATAGGACGAGACAGGCCGGACGAGGCAGGCCGGCCGCCGCCGTCGGCCGCCAGTGTCGGCCGGCGAAACCGTCGGCCCCCCGGCCCCCCGGGAAGGGGGGTTAATTTTACGACGAGCGGGCCGCCGCGTTTATTTTTCGACTTTCCATTTTTTTTCTTGCGCGTCGACGAAAAAAGACCGACCATTTCATTATATAAAACCCAAACAAACTTGTGTTTTTTCTTGTCGGCCGGACGGGCGGGGGATTTTTCTGCCCGGGGCGGGCGTTTTTTATCCCCGTGACCCCAAAGAAAGGGAGCTTACCTTGACACTAGATCCCGAAGCCAGGCTCAGGCAGCATCTGACCCAGATCACCCCGCCCAACCAGGCCCTGAAAGAAACCGCCATGCAGAGGGAGCTGGACCTGGCCAAGCCCAGGGGCTCCCTGGGCCGGCTGGAGCACCTGGCCGTCCAGTTGGTCTCCATCCAGAACACCTTGCGCCCCCGCCACCAGAACAAGCTCATCGTCGTCTGCGCGGGGGACCACGGCGTGGTGGACGAGGGGGTCAGCCCCTACCCCTCCGACGTGACCATCCAGCAGATCGCCAACTTCCAAAAAGGCGGCGGGGCCATCACCACCCTGGGCCGCACGGTGGGGGCCAAAGTGCTCCTCCTGGACGTGGGCATCAATGGCGACCTGCCCCCCCACCCCGGCAGAATCGACAAAAAGATCGCCAGGGGCACCCAAAACATGGCCAAGGGTCCGGCCATGACCAGGGAGCAGGCGGTTTTGAGCATCCTGGCCGGACTCGAGACCGTCCTGGCCGAGCCCGAGGTCGACCTGGTGGCCGCGGGCGAGATGGGCATCGGCAACACCACGCCCTCCTCGGCCATCGCGAGCGTTCTGACCGGCATGACCCCCGAGGAGGCCACCGGCCGGGGCTCCGGCCTGGCCCCCGAGAAGATCGCCCACAAGGCGGGAGTCATCAAAAAGTCCATCGAGCTCAACAAGCCCGACCCCGACGACCCCATAGACGTCCTCGCCAAGGTGGGCGGGCTCGAGATCGGGGCCATGGTCGGGGTCTGCCTGGGCGGCGCCATGCGCGGGGCCGGGGTGGTCATAGACGGCTTCATAGGGGCGGCGGCGGCGCTGCTGGCCGACCGGCTCTCCCCGGGTCTCGCCAACTTCCTGATCGCCGGGCACCGCTCCAAAGAGAAGGCCCACTTCGCCGTTCTCGAGCACCTGGGCCTCAGGCCCCTTCTGGACCTCGAGATGTGGCTGGGCGAGGGCAGCGGGGCCGCCGTGGCCATGTTCGTCCTCCAGTGCGCCTGCACCCACTACAACGAGATGAGAACCCTGGCCGAGGCCGGGGTCGACGACACGGTCGAATAGATCAAAATACAGATGCGCGCCCGGCGCTTGTCGTCACTCCTAAACACGCAATAAACCCGCTCTGATGGCGAGGTTCGCTAGCCGCCAGTAGCGGGTTTTTCATTTAAACGAGCTATTTGTACCAAAGTTACTTTTGGATTTTTACATTATTTATTTTCAATATTAGCATTCTGTTTAATTGCTATCGCTTATTTCTACTGTAGCATTTTAAAAATATACGAAGCATAATGTTAATAAACGATAAGCAATTACATAATAATATTAACTAATAACTACAACATATGAAAAATTATAATAATAATTGTATAAATATTCGCAAAAAAAATGCTAATTTGCTATCACTAAAAGTTATCAGTCGCTTTCCACGTATTATCAAACCATTGA
>JAISET010000040.1 GCA_031264015.1 Deltaproteobacteria bacterium
GCCGAACAACCTGGAGCTGTGGGTATTCCCGACATGGTTTTGATATTTGATGATGGCCTCTACGTTGTCATGGAACTGAAGTATAAAAAAGAGGCTGATACTGATCTGACTGAGGATGAGCTTAAAACCACTCTGACCGATCTGGCTGAGAACGGCTTGAAGGCTATTGAAAGTAAACACTATTTATGGCCCTATTTGGATCGGGCCAAAAAAATTGTGAAAATGGGAGTTGGAATATACGGAAGGGACCAAGCCCTAGTTTTACTAAAAAATTGAGCTCAGAGACAATACCCCACACATTTAGGAATCTTCCTAAAAGAAGGGTTGCCATTAGGGGAGATGGGCGCGCCGTTGAGGATGGGAAACAGTTGGAGGAGACGCTTCTCTGCCGGGTTTTTTCTTGGTGTCGACAAGGTTGCGGCAGGTCTTGGAGTGGTTCAGGAGAATCCTTGTCCTAGGTTGTTAAAGTCGTTTGCCTGTGGCGGAAATGACATTATTGCTTGGGATTCCGGGCTATTTCTTTTGACTAGTTCTTTTCGGTGATGTATACCTTGTATTGACAAATTTTTTAATTTCTGCTATGATACCATCATTAAATAATGACTGTTTTTCTAGGAGGTCATTGATGGTTAATCTAACTAATTTTTGCTGTGGCAACAGTAGTTGTAAACACTATGGGCTATATGCAAGCGGAAACATAGCCATAAGAGCAAAATATGGGAAGAACAAGGAACATGTACTTTTATACTGTAAAGAATGTAAAGTTTCTTTTGGTGCGACTCAAAAGACTCCTTTATTTAAGTCTCACTTAGATCCTAAAATTATTCGTGACATTATTTCATTATCATCTCAAGGAGTTGGAGTTAGAGGAATAGCAGAACATCTTGAGATAAGCCCTAAAGCGGTAAACCGCAATATCATCAAAATTGCTGAACTTTGTGCTGAACAGCTAGCAAATACCATTGTATCTTTAGATCTCGTTGAAATCCAGCTTGATGAATTTTGGTCGTTTATAAAAAAAAACGCTCTGAAACGGATTCCAAATTTTCTGACGATTATTGGGAAGGTCCCATCTGGGTCTGGACGGCAGTAGACACTACTAGTCGGTTGATTCTTGCCCATCATTTTGGAGGTCGTGAATTTAGTGACTGTAGAGCGATAATGAAAAAACTATTGCCCATTTGGGGTTGCAGACCACCTCTCTTTGTTTCAGATGAACTGGTCCAATATGCGTCTATTCTATTTGAGATATTCCATACAGCGGTGCCTGTGCCACTTACAGGCAAACGTGGAAGGCCTTGCAATCCTAAATTGATTGTTGACCCCAAACTCAGATATGCTACTGTGCATAAAATTCGCAAAGAAGGCAAAGTGACTAAAGTCGAAAGAAAGATCATATTTGGCACTCCTGAAAGTATTGCGAATTCATTGCTCAATTCTAATAGTAAAACTATTAACACATCTTATATAGAACGTACTAATCTAGATATGAGACTTTGGGATGCACATTTAACTAGAAAAAATACGAAATTTGCTCGTAGTCTATCTCATTTCAAAGCTAAGTTAAACATTACCATGTGCAAATATAATTTTTTCAAACCTCATACAACTTTAACAAAACAAGCTAATAATAGGCCGACAACACCGGCTATGTTTGCCAAAATTAAAGATTGCCCCTGTAGTTTTGAAAATTTACTAAGAACTATGTGTTGTTAATACAAGGTATATATCACCAATTTCCGGGCGTTTTCCAGTAAAATTCCCCAAGCCGCGGGCGGTCGGGTCGCGAGACCGGGGGCCCGCTGGGTCCGGGAGGTGGGCGTTTGGCTGAGAGCTGGAAAATAATAGTCGGTCTGGGCAACCCCGGGGACAGGTACCAGAACACCAGGCACAACGCTGGCCACATGGTCCTGGCCGTCCTGGCGGAGACGAAGAATTTCACCGACCCCTCCCGCTTCGGGAAGAGCCTGGTCACCAAAGGGAAGATCGAGGGACAGAAAGTCATCCTGGCCTGGCCGCAGAACTTCATGAACAATTCCGGGCAGGCCGTCAGGGAGCTGCTGGGCTTTTACAAGGAGCCCCTCTCCAACCTCCTGGTCGTCCACGACGACATGGACCTGCCCGCGGGCCGCCTCAAGGCCGTCAACGGGGGCGGCGCCGGCGGCCACAACGGCGTCATCTCCATCGTCTCCGAGCTGGACGACGCCTTCGACCGCCTGCGGGTGGGCATCGGCCGCCCGGACCGGGACAAGTTCCAGGGCGACTACGCCCCCTACGTGCTGGCCCCCTTCGAGGCGGAGGAGCGCGAGCCCGTCGACAAGGCCATCCTCCTGGCCGCCCAGGCCGCGGCGCTCTGGAGCTTCAAGGGGATGCCCGCCTGCCAGCGCCGCGCCAACGTCAAGGTCAAGCCCCCCAGGCCCCCCAGGGAGGAGGCCCCGGCCGCGGAGGAGAGGCCGTCCGGCTCCCCGGAGTCCGGGACGACCCCGCCCGCCCCCGGGCCGTCGTCAATCCCCGGGCGGACGCTGGTTCTCGAGCCGACGGCCGCCCCGGGGCGGGGACCCGGACCGGACGCGGAGGGCGGCGAGCCCGGGGACTAAGGCCGGGGGGCGACGGCGGGACCCGGGGGATTTGTCGGGAAGACGACGGGGGGGGGAAAAGGGGGCGGGTTGGGGGAGCCGGGCCTCCGGCGGGTAAAAGATCTGACGAAAATTCCGACATTTGGCCTATGGCCGGGCGGGGTGGTTTTTCCATCCTCCCCGGCTTTTCTTTTTCGGGAGGCCCGCGGACGCGGGTTTATGTTCCGCCCCGGGCCCGCCGGCTCGGTTCCGGCCGGCTCGGTTCCGGCAGAGGACGCAGGTTTGGGTCCCGCCCCGGGCCCGCGGGCTCGGTTCCGCGGCTCACAGGGCGGCCGCGGCGGCCAGGATCTCCCCGGGGGAGGCGGTGGCCGTGCCGACCTTGCCGACGACCACGGCGGCGGCCAGGGTGGCCAGCTCGGCCCCGGCCGTCAGGTCCAGCCCCGAGGCCAGGGCGGCGCCCATGGCGGCCACGACCGTGTCCCCGGCCCCGCTGACGTCGAAGACCTCCCGGGCCTTGGCGGGGAAGTGCCGGACGGAGGCCCGGGCGGCGTCTTGCGGGCCGGGGCCGGCGGGGTCGGTTTGCGAGAGCAGAGTCATCCCGTCCTCGCTTCTGGTGACGAGCAGGTTTTTGAGGCGGCAGCGGGCCATGAGGTCCCGGCCCGCCGCCACCAGGACTTCCTCGGAGGCCCGGGCGATGTTTTTGCCGACGGCCAGGGCCAGCTCCTGGCGGTTGGGGGTGACCAGGGCCGCCCCGGCGTAGGTCAGGTAGTCGTCGCCCTTGGGGTCCACCACCACCGGGATGCCCAGCGCGTCCGCCCGCCCCATCAGCCAGCGGGCCAGGCCGCGGCTGACGACGCCCTTGCCGTAGTCGGAGACGACCGCGGCCCCGCAGCCCGGCAGCAGCCTCTCGATCTCGAGCCTGTATCTCTCCTCCGTCCGCTCCGACATGGGGCTCTCCGACTCAAGGTCGTAGCGGACCACCTGCTGGATGCCGGCCACCACCCTGGTCTTCACCGTGGTGGGGCGGGACTCGTCCATGACCAGCCTGGGGGCGGCGCCGCCCAGGGCCCCGGCGAGAAGCTCGGAGAGGGTCTCGGCCTCCCGGTCCCGGCCCGCCAGACCCACGGCCAGCGGGCTCGCGCCCAGGGAGTGCAGGTTCATGACGACGTTGCCCAGGCCCCCGGGCATCAGGGCCTCGCGCCCGACCACCAGGATCGGCACCGGCGCCTCCGGGGAGAGCCTGGTGGCCTGGCCGTATATGTAGCGGTCCAGCATCAGGTCGCCCAGGCAGAGGACCCTGGCCGAGCTTATTTTTTTCAGGATCCCGCCTATGTCTCGGGGCATGCCTCCCTCCAGATCGGTCCGCTTGGCGAGCCGGCGAATTGGCGGGCCGGACGGCCGGCCTCCGGCCTCGCGGCGGACAAATAAATCGGCGAACAAGCAAAAAGGAAAAAAAATCAGACGACGGGAACATCAATCAACAAACAAACAAACAGGCGGGCAGGCGCCCGCGGAAACCGGCTGCCCGGCGGCGTCCCGCCGTCCCCGCCGCCCCCGACCCGCTAGAAGAAGTTGGGCTGGGAGAGGCACTTGACCTTGTGGTAGCGGCCCAGGATCTTCTTGGCCTCCCGGAAAAAGGAGACGTCCAGGGAGATTTTGTCGCGCAGGCGGTAGCAGGCCTCGCCCAGGCCGTCGGCCACGGAGATGATGACCGAGGACAGCCGCTCGCCGTTTTCCCCCGGGTCCCGGTCGGGGGTGACGCGGGGCTTCAGGAAGTCCGTCACCTGGTCGAGGTCGGTGACGGTGGCGGAGATGGTGAGGACGGGGAAGGCGGCGCTGATGGAGTCGTCCAGGAGGCTGACGTCGTCCACCAGGACCTTGGTCTGGACGGTCTCGTCGCGCTCCTCGCACTGCAGGCTTCCCGTGACGACCAGGATGTTGTCGTTGACCAGGAGGTCCTTCTTGGGGGAGCCGAGGACCTTGCTGAAGAAGAGCAGGCTCATGGAGTAGTTGGCGTCGGTCAGGCTGGCCGTGGCGTAGGCGGACCCGGCCTTGCTGGTCTTGGCCGTGAAGCCCTCGAGCTGGCCGCAGAGGACCACCCGGGGGCTGGGGTCGGCGCGGGTCGACTGGGCGATGCTCATGGTCTGGATGGCCTCCATGGCCGGCTGGTACTCGGCCAGGGGGTGCCCGGAGATGTAGAAGCCCAGGAGCTTCTTCTCCTGCATCAGGCGCTCCTTGTCGGTCATGACCGCCGCCTGGGGCCAGATCCTCGCCGCGGGGGGCGGCGGGGTCAGCTTGGCGAAGAGCCCGCCCCCGGCCATGGCCGGCCGGTTCTTTTTCTGGCGGGCCCTGGCGGCCACCTCCAGGGCGTCGGGCAGGGCGGTCAGCAGGACCTCCCGGGGCGCCCCGCCGCTTTTGTCCAGGGCCCCGCAGAGGATCAGGGTCTCCATGGTCTTTTTGGTGACCGTCTTGTCGTTGACCCGGGAGCAGAAGTCGAAGAGGTCTTTGAAGGGGCCGTTCTTTCTGGCCTCGAGGACGCAGTCCACCACCCCGCCGCCGAGGCCCTTGATGGCCCCCAGCCCGAAGACGATCTTGCCGTCGGCCACGGTGGTGGCCCGCTGGGAGACGTCGACGTCGGGGGGCAGGACGGTGATGCCCTGCTGCTGGCACTCGGCGATGAGCCTGGTGATCTTGGCCAGGTCCCCCTGCTCGGTGGTGATCAGGGCGGCCATGAACTCGACGGGATATCTGGCCTTCAGATAGGCCGTCTGGTAGGTGATGTGGGCGTAGGCCACCGAGTGGGACTTGTTGAAGCCGTACTCGGCGAAGTTGCGCATCTTCTCGAAGACCTCCCGGGCCTTCTTCTCCGGAACTCCTCGTTCCACCGCCCCCCTGACGAACCTCTCCTCGTGGCGGGCCATCTTGGCGGGGTCCTTCTTGCCCATGGCCGAGCGCAGCTCGTCGGCCCCGCCCGGGGTGTAGCCGGCCACCCGCTGGGCGATGAGCATGACCTGCTCCTGGTAGATGAGCGTGCCGTTGGTCTGCTCGAGGATGGGCTTGTATTCCGGGAGGTCGTAGACGGGCTCCTGGAGGCCGTTTCTGACTTTGAGGAAGATCTCCGGCGTGCCGCTCATCAAAGGCCCCGGCCGGTAGAGGGCCACCAGCGAGACGATGTCCTCGATCTCCCGGGGCTTGACGCGCATGAGCAGCGTCCTGATGCCCTGGCTCTCCAGCTGGAAGACCCCGTTGACCTCGCCCCTCTGCAGAAGCTCGAAGGTGGCCTTGTCCTTGTAGTCGTGGTTGTCGAAGTCGACCGTCACCCCCTTCTCGGCCAGGACGGCCAGGCAGTGCTTGATGAGGGTCAGGTTCTTGAGGCCCAGGAAGTCGAACTTGACCAGCCCGTTCTCCTCGACCTGCTTGTAGCTGTACTGGGTGATGACGTGGGTGCGGCGCCCGTCCGTCTCGGGCTTCTTGGTGTCGCAGAAGAGCGGCAGGTGCTCCGAGAGCGGCCTGTCGCCGATGACCACCCCGGAGGCGTGGGTGGAGGCGTTGCGGGGCAGGTTCTCCAACAGGACGGCGAAGTCCAGGATCCTTTTCACCTCCGGGTCGTTTCTGACCAGGGCCTGGAGGTCCTTGCTGGCCTCGAGCGACTGGTCGATGGTCATCTTGTCGTTGAACTGGGCGGAAAGCTGGGTCACCTTGTTCAGGGGGACGCCCAGGGCCCGGCCCACGTCCTTGATGACCGACTTGGACTTCAGCATGCCCACGGTGGCGATCTGGGCCACGAAGTCTGGCCCGTAGGTCTCGGCCACGTAGCGGATGATCTCGTCGCGGCCCTCGGCGCAGAAGTCGGTGTCGATGTCGGGCATGGAGACGCGCTCGGGGTTGAGAAAGCGCTCGAACAGAAGGCTGTAGCGGATGGGGTCGATGGCGGTGATGCCCAGGCACCAGGCGGCCACGCTGCCCACGGCCGAGCCCCGGCCCGGGCCCACGGGGATCTTTCTGGCCCGGGCCTCCCGGATAAAGTCGGCCACCACCAGAAAATACCCGGAAAAATTCATCTTGACGATGACGGCCAGCTCGCTCTCGAGCCGCTCCCGGTATTTCTCCTCCTCGGCGGGGGCCAGGCCCTCGCCCAGGTCGCGTTTTTTGGCCAGGTGCCCGGCGAGCCCCGCCCGGGCCGTCTCGGCCATGATGACCTCGAGGGGCCGGTCGTCCCCCTTGGTGCGCACCAGCGGGAAAAAGTAGGCCCGCTCCCCGCCGGGGTCGGCGTTGGGCAGCTCGACGTCGCATCTCTCGGCCACGGCCAGTGTGTTCTCGACGGCCTCGGGGCACCAGTCGAAGTCCTCGCGCATCTTCCGGGGGCTTTTGAAGTAAAACTCCTCCGTGCCCATGCGCATGCGGCCGGGCTCGTCGACCTTTCTTTTGGTCTGGACGCACAGGAGCAGGTCGTGGCACTCGGCGTGCTCCTTTTTGAGATAGTGGCAGTCGTTGGTGGCCACCAGGGGGAGGCCGAGCTCCCGGGACAATTTGACCAGGCCCTTGTTGGCCAGGGCCTGCTGGGGGAGACCGTTCTCCTGCATCTCCAGATAGAAGCGGCCGGGGAATATTTTGGCGAGCCCCAGGGCAGCCTCCCGGGCCTCGTCGGGCCTGTTCTCCAACACGAGCCTGGGCACCTCGCCCTGGAGGCAGGCGGAGAGGGCGATGACGTCCCCCGAGTATCGCGCCAGCAGCTCCTTGTCCACCCTGGGCCGGTAGTAGAAGCCCTCGACGTTGGCCAGGCTGATCATCCGGCAGAGGTTGCGGTACCCCTCCAGGCTCTGGGCCAGAAGCGTCAGGTGGTGCCTGGTCTCTTTGGAGTCCCGGTCCCGGCGGCCCTGGTTGGTGACGTAGGCCTCCACCCCCAGAATCGGCTTGACGCCGGCGGCTTTGGCCTCCTTGTAGAAGGACCACAGCCCGAACATCTGCCCGTGGTCGGTCAGGGCCACCGCGGGCATGCCCATGCTTTTGGCCTCGCCGACCAGGTCCTTGATCCGGATCATGCCGTCCAAAAGGCTGTAGCAGGAGTGGACGTGGAGGTGGACAAAACTCATGGCGGTCTCCAGACGCGGCCGGGGCGGGGCCGGGATAAAATTTTACGGCCCCCGCCGCCCGGGCCGGGGCGTCGATCAAGAAAAGCCCGGTTTTTTTTTGCGGCCCGGCCGGGGGGGGGGCGGGCGCGGGCCTCTCAGTTCGACTCCAGGCGGTAGTTCGGGGCCTCGGTCGTGATGATGACGTCGTGGACGTGGCTCTCCTTGAGGCCGGCGCTGGTGATGCGCGTGAAGCGGGCGCGCGTGCGCAGGGTCTCCAGGTCGGGGGCGCCCACGTAGCCCATGCCCGCCCTGAGGCCGCCCAGCAGCTGGTAGATGGTCTCGGAGAGGAGCCCGCGGTAGGGGACGCGGCCCACGATGCCCTCGGGCACCAGCTTGGAGCTGCTGTCGGTGGACTTCTGGCCGTAGCGGTCGGCGGAGCCCTCCCTCATGGCCTCCAGGGAGCCCATGCCGCGGTAGGTCTTGTAGGAGCGGCCCTGGTAGATGATCTTGTCGCCGGGGGCCTCCTCGGTGCCGGCCAAAAGCGAGCCCAGCATGACCGCCGAGGCGCCCCCGGCCAGGGCCTTGACGATGTCCCCGGAGAACTTGATGCCCCCGTCGGCGACGATGTGGGAGCCGAGCCGCCTGGCCTCCCTGGCGCACTCGAAGACGGCGCTCATCTGGGGGACGCCGATCCCGGCCACGATGCGGGTGGTGCAGATGGAGCCGGGCCCCACGCCGATCTTCACGGCGGCGGCCCCGGCGCCCACCAGGGACCTGACCCCCTCGGCGGTGGCCACGTTGCCGGCCACGATGTCCACGTCGGGGAAGGCGGCCTTGAGGGCCCGGACCAGGTCCAGGTTGCTCCTGGTGTGCCCGTGGGCCGAGTCCAGCACCAGGACGTCGACCTTGGCGTCCACCAGGGCCTGGGCCCGGGCCATGGTGTCGGCCCCGCCCACGGCCGCTCCGACCCTGAGCCTCCCCTTGACGTCCTTGCAGGCGTTGGGGAACTGGCGGACCTTCTCGATGTCCTTGATGGTGATGAGCCCCACTAGAAGGCCCTGGCTGTCCACCACCAGCAGTTTTTCGATTCTGTTCTCGTGCAGGCGGCTCTTGGCCTCCTGGAGGGTGATGCCCTCCTCGGCGGTGACCAGGTCTTTTTTGGTCATGACCTCGTCCACCGGGCGGTCGTAGTTGCTCTCGAAGCGCAGGTCGCGGTTGGTGACGATGCCCTTGAGCACCCTGTCCCCGGCCACCACCGGCACCCCGGAGATGTGGTACTGCTCCATCAGGCGCTTGACCTGCCGGACCGGGGTCGAGGGGGTGACGGTGACGGGGTCCAGGATCATCCCGGACTCGCTTTTCTTGACCTTCTCCACCTCGAAGGCCTGGTCCTTGGCCGACATGTTGCGGTGGATGACGCCCATGCCCCCCTGGCGGGCCATGGTGATGGCCGTCTCCGACTCGGTGACGGTGTCCATGGCCGCGCTGACCAGGGGGGCGTTGAGACGCACGCCCGCGGTCAGCTGGGTGGAGAGGTCCGTGTCCCGGGGGTGGATCTCCGAGTAGGCCGGGACCAGGAGGAGGTCGTCGAAGGTCAGCCCTTCCGGGAATATCTGTTGTTCGCTCATAAGTCGGCCTCGCAAATGTTGACGGTTAAAGGTGGGCCAGGCCCGCGGCGGCCAGCCAGAGCCCCTCCAAAAGGCTGCTGTCGCTGACGACCACCCGGCTCCTGTCCATAAGACTCATGGCCGCCCCGACCAGGGCCAGGCCCGCGACGATGACGTCGGCCCGGGCCGGGTGCAGTCCGGCCAGGGACCTCCGGGAGGCCAGGGTCGTCCCGGCGACTTTCTCCCGCAAAGACTCCAGGTCCTCCCGGGTGAAGCGCCGGTTGTTGACGAGTTCCGGGTCGTAGACCTCGAGCCCGAGCAGCATGGCCTCGATGGTGGTGACGGTGCCGGCCGTCCCGACCAGGACGAACTCCCCGCCGCGGTCGACCCGGCACTCCCCCAGGGCCCGCTGGCAGGCGGCGTCCAGGGCGCGCGTCTCCCCCGGGGTCGGCGGGTCGCTTTTCAGATGGGCCTCGGTCAGCCCCACCACCCCGACGGGCAGGCTCTGGCAGGAGACGATCCCGCGGCCCCTGGTTCTGACGAACTCCGTGGACCGGCCGCCGATGTCGAAAATGACGGCCTCGTCGGGCAAAGGATCCAGCCCCGAGAGGACCCCCGCGGCCGAGAGCCGGGCCTCCTGCTCCCCGGACAAAACGATTGTCTCCCAGCCGAGGCGCCGCCCGATCCCCCCCAGGAAGGCGCGGCCGTCCGAGGCCTCCCGGAAGACCATGGTCCCCCCGGCCAGCACTCTTTTGGGCCCGCGTTTCCGGACGATTTCCGCGAAGCCCTCCAGGGCGGCCAGGGCCCGTTTTTTCGGCGCCTCCCCCAGCGGGGAGCCGGGGGACAGACCCTCGGAGAGGCGGGGGAGCTCCTGCCAGACTTGGCGCGAGGCGGGCTTGCCCCCGGCGGGTGTCGCCAGGATGAGTCTGAAGGTGTTGGAACCCAGGTCGAGGGCGGCCAGGCAGTCGCTAGGCATAACGGGGAGCTGTTTCTGGGGCGGCGGGTTTGGGTTTGAGAAAAAGCCGGGCGGGGGGAGGTTCCCCCTGGCCGGCCATGGTCCGGGAGCCAAAAATAATTGACCAACCATACCAAATATAGTGTAAGCTTTCAAGGGTAAAGTTCAATTGGAAGAAACATGTCAATTAGCGTATAAGATAGATTTTATCATAATAAGAAACAATAGAAATAATTTTTACAATAAAATACATATATTATATGCTCAAGCTTAAAAGTTATGCTCCCCACAAGCTAAAACATGCCCCGGCTACATGCCGTTAATTGAACCAAACATCTAACAGTCCTCCAAAATAATTATGCGAAAAGATGACTGGAAGGGCTAAAAATACTCTGGAAAGACCATATAAAAACCATAGAAAGACCATGGAAAAATCATAAAAGAAACCGAAACCAGGCGCCCCCGTCCTCCTCCCCGCCGCCGCGACGACGGGCGGCCCGCGCCGGCCGCGTCCGCGCGAAATTAGGCGGACTTAGGGGGAATCAGGGAGGCTTGCGCGGGCCTTTGGTTTCTTGACAGACAGGCCCCGCCGGGCTAATCTCAAAACTATCTCGGGCGAATTCGCCGGGTTTTCCGTCGGCTGGGTCTTTTTTGGGCCGCCCGCCGACGCCCGCCCGGCGTTGTGAAAATTATGGCGGGCCGCCGGCGGGAACGGCGGGGGCCGCGGGTCCGCCCGTCCCTTCTTTTTCCGTCCCGGCCCCGCCGTTCCTGCTTCTTGTTCGTCTTTTTTTCCTGCTTGTCAAAAACGGAGGGAACATGTCTTCTCAACCGGAATGGACTCCCCGGGGAGTCATGGCCATGTCCAGGGACGTCTGGACGTTCTGCGCCCTGATGGCGGGGGCCAGGCTGAACCTCTTCACCTCCCTGGACGGGGCCGGGAAGACCGTCGCCGAACTGGCCGCGGCCGTCGGCGGCGAGCCCAGGGCCACGGGGATGCTGGCCACGGCCCTGGTCTCCGTGGGCTTGTTGAAAAGAAACGGGGACTTGCTGGAGCTGACCCCGGAGGGGGCCAAATATTTCTCCGCCAAGTCCCCCGACTACTTCGGGAACATGCTGGTCCATCAGTCCCACATCCTCCCCGCCTGGCTGCGCCTGGACGAGTCGGTGCGCACCGGGAAAAGGGTGGCCTCGGCCACGGCGGCCGAGAGCGGGGACGAGGTCCGGCGGGACGCCTTTTTGATGGCCATGCACAACGGGGCCAGGCTCCAGGCCAGGCTGGTCTCCGAGGCCCTGGCCCCCAGGCTCGAGGGCCGGAGGAGCCTTTTGGACCTGGGCGGCGGCCCCGGCACCTACGCGGCCGAGTTCTGCGGCCGACACCCGGGCTTGCGGGGGACCGTCTTCGACCTGCCCGGCTCCGAGAAGGTGGCCGGGACGGTTTTAAAAATGCTGGGCCTGGAGGACAGGGTGGCCTTCGTCCCCGGCGACTACAGGACCGCCCCCCTCCCGGAGGGCCACGACTTCGTCTGGGTCTCCCAGGTCCTGCACCAGGAGGACCCGGCCCAGGCGGCGGCCCTGATCAAGAAGGCCGCGGCCGCGCTGACCGGCGGCGGCATGCTGGTCGTCCAGGAGTTTTTGCTCGACGACGCCCTGGACGGCCCGCCCTCCTCGGCCCTCTTCGCCCTGAACATGCTGGTCAACACCCCCGGCGGCCAGGCCTACACCTTCGGGGAGATGGCCGGGATTCTCCAAAGCGCGGGCCTGGCCGACGTCGGGCGCATCCCCGCCAAGCTGCCCCCGGGCTGCTCCCTGATGGGCGGCGTCAAGCCCTGAGGGGACGGGGGAGGACGGGCGCCCCCGGCGGGAGCGGGACGGTCAAGTCCGCGGTAATCCGGCTTGTTTTTGATTTCCCCGCCCGTCGCCGTAATTTCTCCGACATTATGCCTGCCCGGACATTTTCATCCCGTTTTGCTTGAGAATTAAGGCTCGTCAAGACGGGCGGTGTTTTTAAAAATCCGCCGTCGCCGGACGTTCCCCGAAATATGACAGCATGACGGCTTTCGCCGCCCGTCCCGCCCGGCCGCCCCGCCCGACCGCGTCGGTCCGGTCCGGCCGGCTGCTTTTGTTGTCAAGCGGGCGGCCGATTTTTTTCCATGTGAGGAGACGGATGTTGAGCGACCGGGAACCTGGGGCGCTGGCCCTTGACCTTGACGGGACCCTGCTGGCCACGGACTCTTTGTGGGAGATGTTTTTCAGGGGCCTGGCCCTGGGGGGCGTCAGGCCGATCCTCTGGCTTTTTTGCGGGAGGCTGGCCTTTAAGCGCAACCTGGCCCGGACGGTCGAGCTGGACCTGGACCTGCTGCCCTGGAACCCGGAGGTCGTCAGGCTGGCCGAGGAGCACAAGGCGGCCGGCGGCGAGGTCTGGCTGGCCACGGCCGCCAACGAGCGGATGGCGGCCAGGGTCGCCGGCTATTTTCCCTTCTTTTCCGGCTACATGGCCACGGACGACAAGGTTAATTTAAAGAGCCGCGCCAAGGCCGCCGAGCTGGTCCGGCGCTTCGGGGAGGGCGGGTTCGCCTACGCCGGGGACAGCGGGGCCGACGTCGCCGTCTGGCGGGCCTCGGGCCGGGCCATAGTCGTGGGCGGCCAAAAGCTCGCCGCCAGGGCCCTGCCGATCGGCGGGCGGGTCGACCTGGTGGAGCCCGTCGGGACCAGGAGGATCACCCTGTCCTCCGCCGCCCGGGCCGCGGGCGCAGGCGGCTGGGGGGCGCTTTTCTGGGTGTTCCTGCCGCTCGTCTGGCGGCGTCTTTTTTCCCTCCGGGCCCTGGAGGGCGCGGCCCTGGCCTTCCTGGCCCTGGGCTTTCTTTTCGTCTCGGTCCGGGTCTTCCAAAACCTGCTCGGGGTCGCGGGCGAGCGCGCCGCGGCAGGCGGCGCCGGGACGCGCCTGAAAAACGACGCGGGCCCTGCCGGCCTGTCGACGACGCTCGCCGGCGCCGTCGGGGTCGGGAAAAAGCTTGGCATCTTCGCCGCCGGCCGTCTGGACCTCTCCCGCGGGGGACTCATCGCCCTGGGCTGCCTGGCGGCCGGGCTCGTTCTCGCCTCGCTCGTCTCCTCCGGCTTCGCGGCGGCGGCCGTCCTGTCCGCCGCCGTCTGGCTGGTCTCCCGGGGGACGGCCAGGTTTGGCGGGGCGGGCCCGACGGCCGGGGATATTCTCTTTATGACGGGCTGCGTCGCGGCCGGCTCCCTGGCCGTCTCGGCCTTCACGGGCCCCGACGCCGCCCCGTCCGTCTGGCTGGTCTTCTTCGCCCTCGCCCTGTCCGTCTTTTTGTCCCTGGTCGGGGCGACTGCCCGCGGCGCCCCCTCGGAGTCCTCCCCGGAGCCCCACCCGGGCGTCCTCCGGGAGGCCCCCGACAAAGCGCGCCGGGACGTTCCCCAGGGCGGCCCGCCGGACGCCCCCCCGGACGCCCCCCGGGAAATTTCCCCAGACGCCTCCCCGGCCGCCTCCCCGGGCGGCGGGCGGGCGGCGGGGCCCGGGGGCCCGGGGCGGTTCGGAAGCCCCGCGTTCATCCTGGCCGCCCTGGCCGCCCTCGTCGACGCCGCGGTTCTGGGCCTGGCCGCCTCCATGAACCTCCTCTTTCTGCAGTCGGCGGGGTCGCCGGTCCCCGCCGGCCGGCTCTTTCTCCTGTTTTGCCCGGTGCTTTTCTTTTGGCAGGTCCTGACGCTTTGCAAGGCCCGCGTCGCCCCGGCCGGTTTTTCCGGCTCCCCCTGGTTCCCCCGGGACAAGGCCAGCTGGGTCTGCCTGGCTCTGGGGGCGGCGGTCTACTATCTCGCCTTCTGCCGGGGCGGATTTTTTCTTCCCTAGCCGGCCTCCCCGGCGCCGGCCCGCGGATTCCGCGAGGCGGACGGCGGGACCGCCGGGCGGGAGCGGCCGCCGGCCGGCTTGGGCGGGAGTCCGACGCCTCGGGGACGGGGGCGGCCGCGACGAGCCCGCGGGGGCCGCTGGATGGCCTGGCGGGGAAAAAGCGGACATTTTACAAATCTTTTACAAATCGACAACATGATCTTGCCGGCCATGGCTTATAACTAGGCCCATGAAAGGCGGACACCTCAAAAACCAGATCTTCCGAACCGTCTCGGCCGCCGCGTCGGCCAGCGTCCTCATGCTCGTCGTCGCCATGCTGGTCACCTTGTTCGTCCAGTCGCTGCCCGCCATCAGGCGCTTCGGATTTTTCACCTTCCTGACCACGGCCGACTGGAACTACTCCAAGGAGGTCTACGGGGCCCTGAGGCCTCTTTTCGGGACTTTTCTGAGCACGACGCTGGCCCTCGTCGTGGCCGCGCCGGTGGCCCTGGGCACGGCGGTCTTCCTGACGGAGCTCTGCCCCGGCAGGCTCAGGGGGGTCGTCGGGACGGCGCTGGAGCTTCTGGCGGCCGTCCCCAGCATCATTTACGGCATGTGGGGCCTGCTCGTCCTGGCGCCTTTTTTGGAGGCCTACTTCCAGCCGCTGGCGGCGGGGTCCCTGGGGAGGCTGCCCTTGGTCGGCGACTTTTTCCAGGCCAGGCTCGCGGGCGGGGTCAACCTCTTCACCGCCTCCATGATCCTGGCCGTCATGATCATCCCCTTCATCAGCAGCATCGCCAGGGAGGCCATGAGCCAGGTGCCCCCCATGCTCAGGGAGTCCTCCTACGGGCTCGGGGCGACCAGGTGGGAGACCGTCCGCTGGGTGGTCATGCCCCACGCCAAGATGGCCTTGGCGGGGGGCGTCATCCTGGCCGCGGGCCGCGCCCTGGGGGAGACCATGGCCGTGGCCTACGTCGTCGGCAACCGCCACGCCGCCCTGGACTCGATATTTTCCCCGTACACGACCATCACCTCGGTCATGGCCAACGAGTTCAACGAGGCCGGGGGCCTCCAGCTCTCCGCCCTGTTCTTCCTGGCCCTCCTGCTGTTCGCGGCCAACTTCATCACCCTGGGCGCGGCCAAGCGCCTGCTGGGGGGCGGAAAATGAGCGGGCTCGGGAGAAGAAAGATCGTCAACATAGTCGCCATGAGCCTGGCCTCGGCCTGCGCGGCGGCGGGCCTGTTCCTGCTGCTCGTCATCCTTTACGACGTCCTGGTCGAGGGCGCGGGGTCCCTGCGGCTCAGGCTCTTCACCCAGGACCCGGCCCCGCCCAACATCCCCGGGGCGGGGGGGCTGCGGGGCGCCTTTTTGGGCCAGGGGCTTTTGACGCTCGCGGCCTCCGTCGTCGGGGTGCCCGTGGGGGTGCTCGGGGGGACCTTTCTGGCGGAGTACGGCCGGCACTATAAAATCTGCCGCCTGATCAGCGCCCTCTCCGACATGGCCGTCTCCATCCCCTCCATCGTCATCGGGACCTTTGTCTACGCGGTCCTGGTCAAGCCCATGGGCGGGTTCAACGGCTGGGCGGGGGCGGCGGCCCTGGCCGTCATCATCCTGCCCGTCGTTCTGCGGACCACCGAGGAGATGATGACCATGGTCCCCTGGTCGCTCAGGGAGGCCGCCTTCGCCCTGGGCGCCCCCTATTGCAAGGTCATCACCTCCGTCGTCTGGCGCTCGGCCATGAGCGGGATCTTCACCGGCGTCCTGCTGGCCGTCGCCCGGGTGGCCGGGGAGACGGCCCCGCTCCTGTTCACCTCGTTCAACAGCAATTTTTTTCAGCTCGGTCTCAACCGGGCCACGCCGTCGCTGACGGTCAGCATCTACCAGTACGCCGCCTCGCCCTACGAGACCTGGGTGGAGACGGCCTGGGCCGCGGCCTTCGTGGTCACATTTTTGGTCCTGCTGCTGAACGTCGCCGGCAGGATCTTCATCAAGATTAAGAAAGTCGGCTGAGGCAACGGGTATGGACGACCTGCTCGCGGTCAGGAACCTGGATTTTTATTACGGCGACAACCACGCCCTCAGGGACGTGACCCTGCCGATCAGAAAGAACAGCATCACCTCGCTCATCGGGCCGTCCGGCTGCGGGAAGACGACGCTTCTGCGCTGCTTCAACCGCATGCACGACCTCTACCCCAACAACCGCTACGGGGGCGAGATCGTCATGGACGGCCGGAACATCCTGCGGGACGACGAGGACCTGATCAGCCTCCGAAACATTTTGGGGATGGTCTTCCAGAAGCCCACCCCCTTCCCCATGAGCGTCTTCGACAACGTCGCCTACGGGCTGCGGCTGAAAAGCGTCCGCAACTCGAGCGTCTTAAAGGAGAAAGTCGAGCGCGCCCTCAGGCAGGCGGCCGTCTGGGAGGAGGTCAAGGACCGGCTCAACCAGAACGCGGCCGGCCTCTCCGGCGGGCAGCAGCAGAGGCTGGTCATCGCCAGGACCCTGGCCGTGGAGCCCCGGGTCATTTTGTTCGACGAGTCCACCTCCGCCCTGGACCCCATCTCCACCCAGAAGATCGAGGACCTGATGGTGGAGTTGAAAAAGGAC
Organism: Deltaproteobacteria bacterium; assembly: GCA_031264015.1. Taxonomy (GTDB): domain Bacteria; phylum Desulfobacterota; class Desulfarculia; order Adiutricales; family Adiutricaceae; genus JAIRNQ01. The sequence goes on from JAISET010000040.1 coordinate 16,657, forward strand.
GTCACCATCGTGGCCGTCACCCACAACATGCAGCAGGCCGCCCGCATCTCCGACTTCACGGCGCTGATGTACGTCGGCGCCCTGGTCGAGTACGACGAGACGGCCACCATCTTCACCAAGCCCCGGCACAAGATGACCGAGGAGTACGTGACCGGCCGCTTCGGCTGAGAGGGGCGGGCGGCGGCTGACGGCGGGCCGGACTTTTGTCGGGACCGCCCCTTGTCGTCCTCCCGGTCCCCGAAAGGTGTTTTTTAGCCTCCCGGGCGCCAAAAGGCGTTTTTTGGACTCCCGGGCGCCGAAAGGTGTTTTTTAGCCTCCCGGGCGCCAAAAGGTGTTTTTTGGCCTCCCGGTCGTCAAAAGGTGTATTTTAGTGCGAGCAAGCCCGGATTTTTATTATAATCAAACCCGGGCGGACGCCGACAGCAAAGGACTGGTCTCGTGACCGCAGTGGAAAAACAGCTGGCCCTCATCCGCGCAAAGATAGCGGCCATGGGCGGGACGGCGGCGGACATGTTCCAGCAGGCCGCCCTGGCCCTGACCAGGCCCGACGAGCAGGCCGCCAGGGAGGTGGTGGCCAGGGACGCCCTGGTCGACGCCCTGGAGGTCGAGATCGAGGGCATCTGCCTCAAGTACCTGGCCCTGCAGGCCCCCAAGGCCCTGGAGCTGCGCTACGCCGTGGCGGCCACCAGGCTGACCCTGGACATCGAGCGGGTGGCCGACCACGCCACGGTCCTGTGCCGGGAGTTTCTCGGCCGGCCGATCGCCGGAATCGTGGCCGCGCACCCGGACTTCTCGACCATGGCCGCGCTGGCCGGGGGGATGGTCAGGCGGGCCGTCGACGGCTTCCTGGCCCTGGACGACGGCTTGTATCTCGGCCTCAACCTCGAGGACAAGGAGGTGGGCGCCCTGCAGCGGGCCGTCAACAGGTCCCTGGCCGGGAGGATGGCCGAGAACACCGAGCGGGCCCTGGACTACGTGGCGGTCATCAACATCGTCCGCCGGGTGGAGAGGGTGGCCGACCACGCCAAAAACATCGCCGTCATGATCCCGTATGTCACCAAGGGCTTGTTGTTGCGGCACAAAACGGAGGACGGCGCCGATGCTGATCATGATGATTGAGGACGAGGCGGCCCTGCGGGAGGTCGTCGAATACAACCTGGGCCGCGAGGGCTACCAGGTGGTCTCCTTTGACAACGCCAACGACGCCCTCATCGCCCTGGAGGACATGCCCCCGGACCTGGTCCTTCTGGACCTGATGCTGCCGGGTCTCCAGGGGCTGCAGTTTCTGGACATCCTGCGCCAGAAGGACAAGAGGACCCCGGTGGTCATCATGTCGGCCAGGACCTCCGAGGAGGACGTCATCCGGGCCCTGGAGAGGGGCGCCGACGACTACCTGCCCAAGCCTTTCAGCGTCAAGCTCCTGGAGACCAAGGTCAAGGTCGCCCTGCGCCGCTCGGCCGGGGAGGAGGCGGACCGGGGCGGGAGCCTCCAGTGCGGGGGCGTCGCCATCGACCTGGAGGCGCACAGGGTCACCTCCGACGAGACGGAGATCCAGCTGACCCAGAAGGAGTTCGACCTGCTGGTCCTCTTCGTCCGCAAGCAGGGCAAGGTCTTCACCCGCAACCAGCTTTTAAACATCATCTGGGGCTACGAGAACGACGTCAACAGCCGCACCGTGGACGTCCACATGGCCATGCTCCGCAAGAAGCTGGCCGACAATGGCAGGCACATCAGGACGCTGCCCAAGATCGGCTATCTCTGGGAGTCGAGGACCAAGTGACTGGGCGGGCGGAAAAACGAGCCGCGTCGCGGACCAAGGCGCCGGCCTCGGCGCGGGCGGAAAAACGAGCCTCGGCGCGGGCGGGAGGACGAGCCTCGGCGCGGGCGGGCGGACGAGCTTTGGCGCCGGCGGTGGCCGGATGATCAAGACCGGGAAAATGTTCGCCCTGATTTTTCTGCCGGCCGCCCTGGCCCTGGTCTTCGGGCTGGCCCTGGTCCAGCAGAAGAACCGGGAGCTGAGCGCGGCGCAGTTCGAGAACCAGCTGAAAAACCAGTGGCTGCTGGTCTCCATCATCCAGGGGGCGGCCCTGGACGGGGAGGCCTTCAAAAACGTCGGCCGCACCCTGGGCCTCAGGGTCACCCTGGTGGGGCGCGACGGCCGGGTCGTCTTCGATTCCGGGGCCGGGGACGAGCCCCTGGAGGACCACGCCCAGCGCGAGGAGGTCAGGTCCGCCTTCCTGGGGGTGCCGGCCATGGTCGCCCGGCGCAGCGCCACCACCGGAATCCCCACCATCTATTACGCCGACCGCCTGGGGCCGGACCTTGTCCTGAGGGTGGCCTATCCCGCCGAGTTCTACCAGGCGCAGTCCGGGGCCCTGATGACCCAGGCCTTCTCGGGGCTGCTGGCTTTGATGGTCGCCGTGTTCGCCTTCGCCCTCCTGGTCTCCCGCTCCGCGGCCCGGACGCTCAGAAGCCTGGGCCGCGCCGTGACCGAGGCCAGGAACGGCAGCCAGAGCCTGCCGTCCTTCGACGACGACTCCCTGGACGGGGCCCTGTACTCCTTGAGCGCCGCCACCCGGGAGCTCAGGCAGTTCGGGCGGGAGAACGCCGACCTCAACGACAGGCTGCGCTACATCCTTGACAACATAGGCGAGGGCGTGGTGCTGACCCGGGGCGACCAGATCCTCTACTCCAACGAGAAGGCGGCCGAGATTTTAAACTATCGCCTGCCCGGCAGCGTCTCCGAGGTCAACCAGGCCGAGATGGTGGCCTTTCTCGAGGCCGTCACCGGGCCCGCCCCTCCCGCCGAGGCTTCCGTCGGGGGGCGGACGATCTCGCTCTCCAGCCACGCCTCCGGGCAGGACAGCCTGGCCATCCTCCACGACATCTCCGACCGGCTCCGCTACTCCGGCTACAAGTCCGACCTGGTGGCCAACGTCTCCCACGAGCTCAAGACCCCGCTGACCCTCGTCATGACGGCGAGCGAGGTCCTGACCCGGGACCCCGGCATGCCCCGGGAGAAGTCGGAAAAGTTTCTCGCCACCATCCTCTCCAGCGCCAGGCGGCTCAACGCCCTGCTGGACGACCTGATCGCCCTGCACCGCCTGGAGAGCCAGGGCAGGCCCGAGGGGGCGGAGTGCGACCTCGACGACGTCATGGGCGACGTGGCCGACCTGGTGGACCCGGCCGGCAAGGAGATCGTCTGGTCCGCGGACGGGGGCCGCGCCGGCGTCCACTCGAGCCACCTGGCCTCCGTGCTCGTCAACCTGGTCGCCAACGCCGTCAAATATTCCTCCGGCCGGAAAGTCGAGGCCTCCGTCAGGCGCGAGGACGGGGATCTGGTCGTCAGGGTGGCCGACCTGGGCCCGCCCGTCCCGCCCTCGGAGAGGGGGAGGATTTTCGAGCGGTTTTACTCCCTGTCGCCCTCCCGCAACCGCGAGCACTCGGGCTCCGGCCTGGGGCTCTCCATCGTCAAGCACATCGCCCGCCTCTACGGGGGCCAGGCATCCGTCGACCTCAACGAGCATGGCGGGAACACCTTCACCGTCAGGCTGACCGAGAAACCGGGCGCGAAGGCGGCAGGCCGGGACGGCGGCGGGAGTTGAGGCGCCGCCGGCCGGGTCGCGGGACGGGGGACGAAAGAGTTCGGGAAAGACGGACGGCTGGCGACGCTTCGTTTTTTCCGGACGGCAGGGGCGCCAGTAATTGGAAGTCTTTCTATTTTAACCCTTATAAAATTTTAATATGTTTATATATTTAATTTTTTTTGTTCTTAATTCTTTTTAATCTGCAAATTGTAATCAAAGTCATCGCCGATCTATTTTTGCAATTTCAATCCCGTCCATTATCTGCCGTCCGTCCGTCCGTCCGTCCGTCCGTCCGTACATCCGTTCACCCGTCCATCCGTCCGTCCATCCGTCCATCCGTCCATCCGTCCGTCCGTCCGTCCATCCGTCCGTCCGTCCGTCCGTCCATCCGTTGATTCATTCAACGGCAATCGTCGATCCGCTGTCGGCCGCATGGCAGTCAAGTCTTTCAGCCTTCAGTCCTCCGATCATTCGGCAGTCCCGCCGAGAAGGTTTCGCGCCGCCGGCCCGTCATGGCCGGCCCGGCGTCAACTTTCAGGGGGACGCCGGTCCCTGGCGGAAACTGTTTCGCGGTCGCGGTCGGACGGGAAGATAATTTTGCCAGGGAATAATCCGGGCGGGGGCGGCCGGCCGGAAAAGAGATTTTACAAATATTTTACGAGACCATAAAAGCCTTTTTAACTTTGGAAAGTACAATCGGCGCGTAAACAACTGGAGAGGGGAAAATGACTCCAGCTCAAATTGTGGCGCGATTTTGCGCCGACCATTCACCCAAGAGGTTCATCATGAAAAACATCATCGCGGTTTTGTTCGCGGCCCTGCTGGTCGCCTCGCCCGCCGCGGCCATGGCCAGGGACGTCACCGGGGCGGGGGCTTCTTTCCCTTATCCCATTTATTCGGCCTGGGCCTTCAGCTATGAGAAAGAGACGCAAATCAAGGTCAACTACCAGTC
>JAISET010000084.1 GCA_031264015.1 Deltaproteobacteria bacterium
CCAATCGGTAGTTCTTTCATGTCGGTTCCCCACGCCTAGCCCTTGGTATTGACCTTCAAAGAGTTCCTTCTGGACTTAACCCAATTATCGCACATTTTTTGCCTTTTTGGCAACGCGGCCTTCGTACGACAAATGCCTGGCCGCAGACTATGTGTGATGTTTTGATCCCTTTCCTCATGTATTCGTTGCATACGCCCAGTCATGACTCAAGCAAAACTTCTTTTTGGCTATTTCTCCCGCTCTTACACACGGTTTAGTGCATATTCGCAGGTCAAGGGTTTGTCTTCAGCATCTTTTAAATTGCGATGCAGGAGTTGACACCCGGTCGTGGCCTAGCTCCATTAAAAGCCCCTAGCGGTCAACAGCTCTGTGACGCTCCAATACGGTGCCGCCTTCTAGAAAATCCAAGATACCGTCAACCATACCGTCAAATAGGTTGGTTGTCAAGACATTCGGTTGGACCGCAGCAGTTCTAAATATGAATGATTGTTACGCCCCTATCGACGACGCTGAAAATAATTGAAGAAAATAGGTTTGAACCCGTCGAAAAAATAAATTTTGACTTCTAAAAATCAATCGAAACTCTCTTTTCATAACAAACCGCTCCCAAGAAAAGTCATTATGCTCCCCTCACTCTAAAATATGACCAAACCCTTTAAATTACGGGCTCCGGCCGCAGTCCGGCCCGTTCGCCCCGCCCGCCCGGCCCGGCCCGGCCCGGACGGGAAAGCGAGCCCGGGAGGACATGTCGGGCCAAAAGAGGACCTGAACGTTAAAACAGGCGGCTCAGACTGTTCATATCCATGAATAGATTACGTGTTTGGATGTAATTATAGTTTAAAATTGTTCCGAGCCCGGCCGTCGGCGCCGTCTCGCGCCCGGCGGCCGCCAGGGGACCGACGGGGGGGGCGCGAGGAGCTGGCCGCGGGCGCCTGAAAAAGAAAATATTCGACCGGCATGACGTCATGACCGGGGCGGCGGGACAAGAGTCCTCAATCCCCGTTCCCAGCCTTGTTTCCTCGCCCCGGGACTTTCGAGGACCATTGGTTCCGCGGCGGCCGGCCCGGGCGCCCGCGGCCTCTCGGCGAACGACTCTTTGGAAACGGGAAAAGACTTCATAAGCCGCCTGGCCGCCGACCCGCCAAAACGGCTCCCGGCGCTCCCCCGGCGCCCGCGGGACATGACGGCCGATCATGGCGGAAAAGTGAAAAATTAAAAGAGTTTTCAGATCAAACAGTATCGGGCGTCCCGCGCGGGCGCGGGCGGCCGTTTTGAAGGTGATGACGGCGGCGGGGAGGTGACGGTGACGGTGATGATGATGACGACGACGACGGCCATGGCGACGGTCATGACGGCTGCGGGAAAGAGCGGGGGGGCTGAAGACAAAACCAGGGGCGGCTTTTTGTCGGTCTCGAGAGTGTTTTGGAACTAATTGGAGGTTGTCCCGGCGGGGTCGGCCGACGGTCCGGCGGCGGGCGGAATCGGGGGGGCGGCTCTAGATCTCGACTGACTGGCCCTCTATGGCCAGCTTGATCTCCATGGCGTGCCCGTTGCTTAAGAGGTTGGTGTAGGCGACGGTGCGCTGCAGCATGTCGAACAGCTTGCGGTCGCTGTAGGCGGGGTCGTGGTGGAAGAGGAAGAGCTTCCTGACCCCCGCCTTCAGGGCCATCTCGGCCACCCTCAGCGAGCTGGAGTGCCCCCAGCCCTCCTTGGTCATGCTCTCCAGAAAGGTGTACTGGGTGTCGCTGATGAAGACGTCCGCGTTGTGGATGAACTGGAAGAGGTCCTTTTTGGCCTTGTCCGAGGCCGGGTCGTTCTCGGCGAACTCGTAGTCAGTGGCGAAGACCGCGGTCTTTTTCTTGGACTCGATCTTAAAGCACAGGCAGCCCCCGGGGTGGGGCAGGTCCATGGAGGCGATCCTGAAGGGACCCAGGGTCAGGCCGGCCTCGGGGAAGGTGTGGAAGCGAACGTCGGCCCCGGCCCTGGTGATGTCGACGGGGAACAATTCGGGGGAGGCCTGCTGGGCGGTCAGGTGGCGTCTGATTTTGTCCTCGTGCTGGCCGTAGACGTCGATGACGCTCCCGCGGTGGTAGACGGGGGCGAAGAAGGGGAAGCCCTGGATGTGGTCCCAGTGGGTGTGGGTCAGCAGGATGCTCAGGCGGAACTTTTTCTTCGAGAAAGCGATCGAGCCCGCCCCGTCCAGGAGGGCGCTCGGGTTCTCCAAAAAATAGCGGATCTTGTCGGCGTCGGAGGGGAAGGAGTCGGCCGTCAGGTCCTGCCCCAGGGCGTTGAGGCCCGTGCCCGCGTCGATGACCAGGCGGCTTTTGCCCTCCAGGACTTCCACGCAGGGGGTGTTGCCGCCAACCGTGGTGACCATGGACTCCGGGAGGCCGGCCATGAAGTCGTCGAGGTCACCCGGGGCGAGGCGTCTCTCCAGCGCGAGGGCCAGCACGGCCCTGAGCCTCTCCTGAAATATCGGTTGGGTCGGGGTGGTCGGAATGGAGCCCCGGACGCCCCAGAATTTGACGAGCATAGATCCCTTCCCGAACTTTCGGGTTTCTCCCCCCGACGACTTTTCGTCGCGGCCGGCGGGGGTGCTTGCGGACGCGCGGGCCGGGGGGCGCCCGGGCCTCCGGGGCGTCCGATCGGCCCCGCCCCGGCCCGGCGTCGGGCCCGCCTATTTGGCGAAGCTGACCGCCCTGGTCTCCCGGATGACGGTGACCTTGATCTGGCCGGGGTAGGACATCTCCTTCTCCACCTGGCGGCAGATCTCGCCCGCCATGGTCCCGGCGCCGTCGTCGGAGACCACGTCGCTGTTGACCATGATGCGGATCTCCCGGCCGGCCTGGATTGCGTAGGACTTGGAGATGCCGTTGAAGGAGTTGGCGATGCGCTCGAGGTCGTCGAGGCGCTTGACGTAGGTCTCCATCATCTCCCGGCGGGCCCCGGGCCTGGCTCCGGAGAGCGAGTCGGCGGCCTGCACCAGGACGTCCAGGATGGTTTCCGGGGGCGTGTCCTCATGGTGGGCCAGGATGGCGTGGACCACGGCCGGGGACTCGCCGAAGCGCTTGGCCAGCTCGGCCCCGATGATCCCGTGGGAGCCCTCCACCTCGTGGTCGACGGCCTTGCCGATGTCGTGCAGAAGACCCACCCGCTTGGCCTGCTTGACGTTCTGGTCGAGCTCGGCGGCCATGATGCCGCAGAGGAAGGCCACCTCGACGGAGTGCTGCAGGACGTTCTGGGTGTAGCTGGTGCGGTATTTGAGCTTGCCCAGGAGCTTGATGAGCTCGTGGTGGATGCCGTGGACGCCCACGTCGAAGGCGGCCTCCTTGCCGATCTCCCGCAACGAAAGCTCCATCTCCTCGCCGACCTTGGCCACCACCTCCTCGATGCGGGCCGGGTGGATGCGCCCGTCGATGATGAGCCTCTCCAGGGACTGCCGGGCGATCTCGCGGCGCACCGGGGAGAAGCTGGACAGAATGACCGCCTCCGGGGTGTCGTCGACGATGAGGTCGACCCCGGTGGCCGCCTCGATGGCCCTGATGTTGCGGCCCTCGCGGCCGATGATGCGGCCCTTCATCTCCTCGCTGGGCAGGTGGACCACGGAGATGGTGTGCTCGGCCACGTAGTCGCTGGCGTAGCGCTTGACGGCCAGGGCGATGATCTCCTTGGCCTTCCTGTCCGCCGCCTCCCGGGCCTCGGCCTCGATGCGCCGGACCAGGCGGGCCCCCTCGTGGCGGGCCTCGTCCTCCATGTTCCGTAAAAGTATGTCCTTGGCCTCGCTGGAGGTCAGCTGGGCCAGGCTCTCGATTTTTTGCATCTCCTCGCCCAGAAGCCGGTCGAGCTTCTCGTGCTTCTCGACGTAGCTCTTCTCGCTTCTGACCAGGTCGGCCTCCTTGCGGGACGCCTCGGCCTCGCGCTGGGCCAGGCTCTCCGAGCGCCGGTCGATGTTCTCCTCTTTCTGGCCGAGCCTGTCCTCCTGCTTTTTCTGCTCCAGCCTGCGCGAGTTGATCTCCTTGTCGCACTCGCTCTTCATCTGGAAGACCAGGTCCTGGCCCTGCAGCTGGGCCTCTTTTTTGATGTTGGCGACGTCCCTCTCGGCGTCGGCGGTCATTTTTTGGGAATAGGCGTCCAGCTCTCCAATTTTAGCGACGTAAATCCGGTTCTTCCACCTCGCGCCGACGAAAGAGCCGGCCACCAGGGCGGCGACCACCAGGGCGGTCACCAGGATATAGGTAAGCATCATTTCGGCTCCACATATATATACAATCCTTACCAGAGAGAACCGGTTTTTTTAGCCGGGCGGGGGCGAAAAAGCCCGCCTTATATTTTAGGGGGCCGGTTGTCCCGGTGGAAAGGGTGGCCAGGGGACTGGCTCCCCAGGCTTTGGTCGACGGCGTCGGCCAGGCGGTCGACGCGCTCGCCGGCCTCCTTGAGACTGGAGGCCAGCTCGGCGTTCTCGCCCAGGCATCTGACCAGCCTGCGGGCGAGGCGGAAGGCCACGTGGGCCGCCAGGTCCATCTCGTGGCGCACGCCGGGGATCTGGGCCTTGACGCTGGCGGTCTCCTCCTCGGCCAGGGCGGCGATCTCCCCCACGAGCTCCGGCCGGTTGCTCATGAACGAGCAGCGGCGGCCGAGGACCCTGACGGTGACCACCTCCAGGGCGGAGTCCCCCCGGCCGTCGGCGTCGGGCACCGGGGCGTCCGAGAGGGGCTGGCTCCCCCCGGGCGGGGGAGTCGGGGCGTCTTTTAGGGAATCCATTTATACCCGCCGGGGGGCCCCGGGGCCCCCGGGAACGTTCAGTCCAGCTTGGACAGGAGCGTCTCCACCCTGGCCAGGACGGTCTGGCGCTCCGCGAGCAGGTCGTTGATCTTGCTCTTGGCGGACTCCTGGATTTCCGCCAGGGCGGCGTTGTCGCTCTGCAGGCGCTTGACCTGGTCCTCGGCCTGCCTGAGCGCGTTTTCGGAATCGGCGAGCTTGCCGGCCGTCTCGGCCAGGCTCCTGCGGGCCTCGGCCAGGGCGTTGTCGGCCTCGCTCCCGGCGGACTCGGCGTCGGCCAGCCTCGTCAGGATCAAGGCGACCTTCTGCTCCAACAAGTCGAATTTGGCAAAGTCCATGATGTCCTCCCGCCCGCCGGTCCCGGTTGACAAGTCCCGGGAAAAAAAGGGAAAAAAACCAGGCGGGCGTTATGTCGACGCCCCCCGTTCCGGGTTGTCCCCGGGGGGGGCGGATTTCAGGCGGCGCGAGAGAGGTCGCCGCCGGCCGGGCGCCCTGTCGAGACAGGGGCGCCCTGGGTTGGTGAGGGACGGTCGAGACGGGAGCTGAGACGGAGGCGGTCAAAGAACTTTAAGGTCGACGAAAAGAGAATATAAACACAAAAGCTAATAAGGCGATATAAAAAAGATAAAATTATAGCGTCTTAACTATATAGTTCTATGAAAACCGTGTTTCAGCTAATCCAGTTTCAAATTTGACCATTTTTAGTGGCCAGGACCAGCGGCCAGCAACCGTCCCGCCGGAATTTGCCAGTCTATAGGCAGATGGCAAGAGTGGACGAGGAGGCTAGCAAAAAGGAATTATACCACATTTCCAAGCAAAAAAAGGTTTTAGCGCAAATCCGACATAGCGACGGGGCCAAAAGAACTACCGGCCGGGTAAATTAGAGGTCTGAGGGAAAATGGTCGAGGATAATTGCGCCCGAGGCGGGGGAAGGGGAGGGCGGCGGACCGGGAAGGGACGATATTGTCCGGCGGACGGACGGGGGGGCCTGGCCTGCCCGGGGGCGGGGGCGGGACGCCGGACCGGTCGACGCGGGAAGAGAATGGAACCCTCCGTCGGTCCGCGCCTGGCCGCGCCTTGCCGACATCTCCGGCCGGCAGCTCGCCGCGCAGTTTCCCGACGGTTTGCCAGGCGGCGCCCTCCTCCGGCGCGGGCTTGTCGGGACCGGCTTTTAAGAGGACGGGCTCCTTGAGGCCGGAATTGCCGGGGCCTTCGTCGCGGTAATAAACGGGATCCGATCCGTTCGAGACTTCCTCGAAGCCGGACTTCAACGGCGCGGCCGCGACATTTGGCGGGAATGGAGGCTGGTCGTCGGATTGACGGCGCGTTTCCAAGGCGAATGACGGTTCGGAGGCGTCCCGCGGAAAAAGGCGCGGGCCGAGCCTGCGGA
>JAISET010000136.1 GCA_031264015.1 Deltaproteobacteria bacterium
CAGCCAGCTGGCTCGACTGGGCATGAAACGATTACGAGTCAGAGGCAGACGATCAGTTCACCAAAAGATCATTTTAAAGGCTTTAGCATTAAATATACAGCGATTAGATGGATATCTGCATCGACAGGCCAGAAAAAATAGGGCAATGGCCTTATAAAAGGGACGGAAAATGCCAGTAATGGATCAAATTATGCTCATAACACCTCGATTTTGGAAAAAATACTTGCGCAGGGCGATTTTTATTGAGAAATATTCTCACTAAGATTAGTAACAATCAAAAACATGCCCTTTGATTTTTTCTAGCGGCAATTTTTTGGCTGACCGCTAGATTGTCACCCCCCCTTCGTCCAGGTCGCCTGAAAAAAACAGGGGGTTTTTACCACTTGATCATGTTTTATCGATCCTGTCAAGCGTCGGCGGATAATTGAGTCCGCGGGACTAATAATTCAAGCGAAGTCAATTTTTCCCAGTCTCGACGTCGGGGGGGGGCTAGTCGTCATGGCTCGCGTCGTCGGGGAAAAAGTCGTCGGGGCTTGTGTCGACGAACAGATTGTCGGAGACTGTCAAGTATTCCGCCGCCTCAACAAGACTGGCCAATAAAAACCCCGGCTCGTCAGTGTTTTCCCCGGCCTCGGAGGACTCGCCCCGCGCGAGCCCGAGGTCGAAAGTGATCAGCTTGCCGAGATCCCTGGCCGACATGTTCTCGTCATGGGCGATGACGGCCCAGGCCTCGGCCTGCCCCGGGTCGTCCAGGCGGAGGAGCTGGCCGACGTGGCTCCAGCTCAGACAGTCCAGCCAGTTCTCCAGCGCGCCTTTGTCCCCGACCCTGTCCGCCAGCCTGACCATCTTGTACAAGCCCGGCCGGGAGAACCGGCGCCCGTGGGAGCTCTCGACCCCGGCCGCCAGCCCGCCGATCCGCGCGCGCCACCGCCTGGTCGGCTTCAGCCTGGCGAAGGGTGCGCTGAGGCGCCGGCCCAGCGAGAAATACTTGAGGACCATCTTCTTGGTGACCGTCCGGCCCCGGAAGATTTCCGGCCGGCCCAGAAGGGCCCTGACGGCGGCGACGGTCGGCAGCCCGGCCTCCCCGGCCTTCCCGGCCGCGGGCGTCGCCAGCAGGCCGGTCCGGCCGGACTCGCCCGGGCACGAGGGAGGGTAGGCGGGCCCCCCGCGCCCGAGCTCCCCGGCCGGGCCTTGGGACGGCATGACCATGGCGGGGTGGAAAAACTCGGAATCCCGGGCTTCCGCAGATAATTCCGCGGGAGTCGGGCGGGTGCCCGCCAGCTTTCCGGACAGCAGGCTTCGGGCCAGAAGGCCCGCGAAGCGGGGGTTTTCGGCCGGCCGGCCCGGCGGTTCCGCCGCCGCATGTTGCTGTGACATTTCTTTCCTCCGAGATCATGAGAAAAGAGAAAAAAGCCAAAATCATGACTTCGCGCTCAAATTGTGCGTCAAAGTCTCCCGGACGATCGCCTGCGGCTCCCCGCCGGGCCGATTTTGAGCCCGCGGTTCCCACCGGCAAAACAACAAGAGGGCGCTGCGGGTCGGACCACTATAATATATTGCCAAAGTGGTCTACGTCAAGGGATTGTCCAGAAAAAAATTAACCGTTTGTTCTTGTCGGCTACCATGTGGACAGGAAGATATAGATTATGGCATAAAAATTTGACTGCATTAACTGTATATATAATCTAATTTGACAAATTAAAACTATAATTATGCGATAAAATTTGTTGTTGTCGCTATAAATTTCTCTATCGGAAAAAACGCCGCCCGGCGCCCGCCGAAAGACAAAAAAGCCGCCAAAAAATTATAAAATTTGGCCCGGGACGGCGCCGTCCGGGGACGGCCGAACCGGGCCCCGTCGCCCCGGGGCGGCGACGCCTTGTTCCCTAGCCTAATTTGTCGACAAAAGTAGCTATTTGTCGACAAAAGCCGGCGTCAGGCATGAAATTTTAGGTCCGTTCGCTGTTTGTATGATCTCTTCGTCGTCGTCTTCCGCCCGCTCCCGTCCGCGGGCCGCCGGGACGACACCAGCCGTCATTTGGCGTCTTTCCCCTTGCCAACGCCCGGGGTGTGATTCTGCCGGGAGCCGCTATTTAAGGGGCTCCGGGGGGGGCGCAGGCTTTTTGGGCCGCTCTGGACGCGGCCTGACATCTGTTGTATAATGCCATCCGGCCCATTTTATGGGGTGGCGGTCCTCAGTTGACAACTAAATCTAGGGGCTAATTTGCGGTGCGGCCGGGCGTCCGCGGCGCGGGACGCCGGGTTGTCTCAGGCGTCGGTCGTCGTCCCCGCGCGGGTCGGCGGAGTCGTCGTAGTTGCCGCTCGAGTCGGCGGGGCGCGTCGGCGCGGGGCGTCGATCGGTCGGGGTTGGCGGGTCGCGTCCCCCGCGCGCCTGTCGGGTTTCTTCGCCCGCGCTTGGTTTTGGCACCGCCGTCTTTTTTTGTTGTTTTCATTCTTTCCTCAAGGTTTGTCTTATGGGCGGCAGGTTCCAGCTAGTCAGCGAGTTTCAGCCCCAGGGGGACCAGCCGGAGGCCATCGCCCAGCTGGTGGCCAACCTGAGGGACGGGGCGCCCTCGCAGGTGCTCCTGGGGGTGACCGGCTCGGGCAAGACCTTCACCATGGCCAACGTGGTGGCCCAGATGGACCGGCCGACTTTGGTGCTGGCCCCCAACAAGACCCTGGCGGCCCAGCTCTACAACGAGTTCAGGGGCTTTTTTCCCCATAACGCCGTGGAGTACTTCGTCTCCTATTACGACTACTACCAGCCCGAGGCCTACATCCCCAAGTCGGACACCTTCATCGAGAAGGACTCCCAGGTCAACGAGGCCATCGACCGCATGCGCCACTCGGCCACCAGGATGCTCCTGGACCGGGACGACGTGCTGATCGTGGCCTCGGTCTCCTGCATCTACGGCCTGGGCTCGCCGGAGTCGTACCGGGCCCTGAGGCTTGGTTTGTCCGCCGGGCAGGTCCTGCCCCTCGAGGACGTCCTGGCCAAATTGGTCGAGATGCAGTACGAGCGCAACGACGTCGACTTTCACCGGGGCTGCTTCCGGGTCAAGGGCGGGGTGCTGGAGGTCTTTCCGGCCTACGAGGAGGCCGAGGCTGTCCGGCTGGAGTTTTTCGGCGACGAGATCGAGCGGCTCTGCCAGTTCGACCCGCTGACGGGGAAAGTGGTCCGCTCGCTGGCGGAGGTCGTCGTCTACCCCGGCAGCCATTACGTCAGCACCAAGGAGGCCCTGAAAAGGGCCATGTCGGCCATCCGCGGGGAGCTCGACGCCCGGCTCGACGAGCTTCACGCCGCGGGCCAGCTGGTGGAGGCCCAGAGGCTCGCTCAAAGGACCAACTTCGATTTGGAGATGATGCGGGAGCTCGGCTGGTGCCACGGGATCGAGAATTATTCGCGGCACCTGACCGGGCGCGAGCCCGGGGAGCCGCCGCCCACTTTGCTGGATTATTTTCCCCGCGAGTTTCTGCTGATCGTCGACGAGAGCCACATCGCCGTCCCCCAGGTGCGGGGCATGTGGCACGGCGACCGCAACCGGAAGATCACCCTGGTGGAGTACGGCTTCCGGCTGCCCTCGGCCCTGGACAACCGGCCGCTGACCTTCGACGAGTTCAACGACCGGCTGACCCAGGCGGTCTACGTCTCCGCCACCCCCGCCGAGTACGAGCTCGAGGCCTCCCGGGGGCTGGTGGCCGAGCAGATCATCCGGCCCACGGGCCTGGCCGACCCCGTCATGGAGTACCGGCCCGCGACCGGCCAGGTGGACGACCTTTTGTCCGAGATCAAAAAGCGCGTCGCGGCGGACGAGCGGGTTTTGGTGACCACCCTGACCAAGCGGATGAGCGAGGACCTGACGGAGTATTACAACGACCGGGGCGTCAGGGCGCGCTACCTGCACTCGGACATCAAGACCATCGAGCGGGTGGAGCTGCTGCGGGACCTGCGTCTGGGCGAGTTCGACGTTTTGATCGGCATCAATTTGCTCAGGGAGGGGCTGGACCTGCCCGAGGTCTCCCTGGTGGCCATCCTGGACGCCGACAAGGAGGGCTTTCTCAGGTCGGCCAGGTCCCTCATTCAGACCTGCGGACGGGCCGCCCGCAACGTGGCGGGCAGGGTCGTCCTCTACGCCGACCATGTGACCGGGGCCATGGAGGAGGCCAGGGGCGAGACCGAGAGGCGCCGGGTCAGGCAGCTGGAGTACAACGCCGCCCACGGCATCACCCCGGCCTCCATCGTCAAAAACGTCGAGGGGCTGGCCGGCACCATCTGGGAGGCCGACTACCCCGCCGCGCCCAAGGAGAGGGCGCGGGCCGAGGAGCGGGTGCCCCCGGACGAGATCCCCAGGCTCGTCCGCGCCCTCAAGAAGGAAATGAACGCGGCCGCCAAAAATCTCGACTTCGAGAAGGCCGCCGCCCTCCGGGACCGCGTCCGCGCCCTGGACGCGGCGGCGCTGACGCTGGGCTAAGGGGGCCCGCAGGCAAGATGAACTGGAGAGTGAGACAATATCCGCCGGAGACGGCCGGGGCCCTGGCCCTGGAGCTGGGCTACCCCGACAAGATGGGCAGGTTCCTGGCCGCCCGGGGGTTTCGCGACGCCTCCGAGGCGCGCTCGTTTCTGGACATGTCGCTGCGGGACCTGCCCGGCCCGGAGACCATGCCCGGCATGCCCGAGGCGGTGGCCCTGCTGCTGGAGGCCAGACAAAAAGGCGCCACCGTGGCCGTCAGCGGCGACTTCGACGCCGACGGCCTGACCGCCACGGCCCTGTTGAAACGCGTGCTGGAGCCCCTGGGCCTGAGGATCATCACCCGCATCCCCAACCGGCTGGTCGAGGGCTACGGCCTGTCCCCAGACGCCGTGCGGGAGCTGCACGGGCTGGGGGCCACCTATCTGGTCACCGTCGACTCCGGGGTCTCGGACGTCGAGGCGGTCCTTTTGGCCGCGCAGCTCGGCATGAAGGTGATCGTCACCGACCACCACCAGCTGCCCCCGGAGCTCCCCGAGGCCGCCGCCATCGTCAACCCCCATCTGGGCGGGGGCTGGGAGTCGGCGCCCCTGGCCGGGGTCGGGGTGGCCTTCATGCTGGCCTGGGCCCTGCGCAACGCCTGCCTCAAGACCGACGGCCGCCAGGACGAGAGCGGGGGCAGCCTGGTGGCCCAGCTGGCCCTGGTGGCCCTCGGCACCGTGGCCGACCTGGCCCCCCTGAGGGGCCCCAACCGCACCCTGGTCCACCACGGCCTCAATTTTCTGATGGCCTGCGACTGGCCCGGGGTGGCCGCCATGCGCCGGAGCCTGAAACTGGACGCCCAGAGCAAGATCTCCGCGCGCGACGTCGGCTTCAAGCTGGCCCCCCGCCTCAACGCGGCCGGCCGCCTGGGCTCGGCCCAGCCCGCCCTGGACGTTTTGACCACGAAAAGCCCGGCCGAGGCCGAGCGCCTGGTCCGGGAGCTGGAGGCCCTGAACCGCCGGCGCTACGAGACCCAGAGCCGCCTGGTGGACGAGGCCCTGGACCTTTTGGAGATGGAGTGCCCCAGCGACTACTGCGCGGTGGTCCTGGCCCAGGAGGGCTGGCCCAGGGGCTTGCTGGGCTTGGTCGCCTCCAAGGTGGCCGAGAAGACCGGCAGGCCCACGGTCATTTTCTCCATCCAGGATGATCTCTGCGTGGGCAGCGGGCGCACGGCCGGCACGTTCGACCTCTTCGAGGCCCTCTCCGAGGTCCGGCACCTCTGCCTCTCCATGGGCGGCCACTCCCAGGCCGCCGGGCTCAGGGTCGGCCTCGGGGACCTCGAGCTCTTCAAGGAGGCCTTCGAGGAGGCCGCCGGCCGCCAGAGCTGGCGCCTGGGCGAGGACGACCTGATGATCGATCTCGTCGCCACCCTGCCCGACCTCGGGGCGCTGGCCGCCAAGCTGGCCCTCTTCGAGCCCTACGGCCAGGGCCACCCCGTCCCCGTGGTGGCCATGAGAAATCTCAAGGTTTTGAACGCCACCTCGGGCCGCGGGGGCCGGGTGGAGCTCAGGCTCTCCGACGGCCTCAACCGCCTGAACGTCTCCGGCTTCAACCTCTCGTCGCGCCTGGACGAGATCGGCGAGACCATGGACGTGGTCGTCAGCTTCGAGCCCGAGAACAACAGCTACGGGACCGTCTGGCGCCTGGTGGATTTTCGGGAGCCCAAAAGGCCCGAATGACGGTCCCGGCCCCGACGCGCGGCCGGGCGGTTATGTTTTGATTTGCCGGAGGTTCGGCCGGAAATGGAAAAAGAGCGGATGGACGAGGCCGTCGCGGCCGCCGAGGGGCTCTACGCCCAAGGCCGCCCCCGGGAGGCCCTCGAGGCCCTGGCCAAAATCCTGGAGAGCGAGCCCGGGCACGCCAGGGCCCTGGCCGGCCTCGGGGCGGTCTGCCACAGCCTGGGGCGCTTCGACGAGGCGGCCGGGGCCTTCGGGCGCCTTTTGGAAATCGACCCCGGGAACTCCGAGGCCGGCAAAAACCTGGTCCTGACGCTTCTCTCGGCCTCGAAGCTCGAGCGGGCCAGGGGCGTCTTGGAGGTCATGCTGGCCCGCAACCAAAACGACCACGTCCTCTGGAACCTTCTGGGCGGCCTGGAAAAAAGCGCCGGCCGCCCCGAGGCCGCCGTCGCCCATTTTCGCCGGTCGCTCTTGTTGAACCCCGACCAGCCCGATCTTCGGAAACTGCTGGAGTCCCGCGGGACGCCGGTCCCCGGGTCTTCTTCTTCCGCCTCCGCCGCCTCCGCCCCCGCCCGCCGCGCCAAAACCGACAACCGCCTGACTATCGCCTGCCCGCCGGAGCGCGACGACGAGGTCAGCCTCCTGGCCGCCCGCCTGCACCCCAAATTGTCCGTGACCAAGGTGGTCAACCTCAAGGTCCAGGCCTACTTCGATGCCGTCCGCAAGGGCGGGGCCGTCTGGCTGGAGGGGACCGGGCACGCCTCCGTCGCCCTGACCCGGGAGAGGCTTCTTTTGGACGGCCGCAGGGTCTTGCTGCGCCTCTCCCGAGGGGAGATCCTCGAGCGCGGCTACCGGCTCCTGGACCTCTCGGTGGTCACCGACCTGGTCGTGGAGTCGCTGGCGCTGCAAAACCAATTGATCGGGGACGCCCCGGCCCTGCGGCCCGGGGCCAGGATCTACGTCCTGCCCAGGCCCCTGGACCTCACCCGCCACGGCCTCCGGAAAACTTCCCCCGGCGGCAAAAACATCGCCTGCCCCGGCCCCCACGACGTCTGGAGCGGGCTCCTGGCCGCCCTGGAGGCCTTCAGGGTCGTCCATGACCATGACCCCGGGGCCCGGCTGCACGTCTCGGGGCCTTTCTCCACCCCCGTCTGGGAGCTGGCGGCCGCCCATTTCGTTTTAAACGCCGGCCTCGCCGAGTCGGTCCGCATGACCCCCAGGGCCGTCGAGCTGCCGGCCTTTCTGGCCGGCAAGGACTATTGCCTGAGCTGCCCCCTGGTGGCCGGGGACGCCCAGACCCTGGCCGCCGTCTCCACCGGTCTCGCCCCGCTTTTAAAAGACGCCCCCGGCTTCGAGGAGCTTTTCCCCAAGGAGTGGCTCTGGCTGACCCCCGCCCAGCTTTTGGAGCGCTACGACTCCCCGCCGGACCCCCGCGTCGTCGGCGACTTCCTGGCCTCCAAGCACGACCCGGACCGGGTGGCCGCGTCGTATTTGGAAATTTTCTCCCCCCGCGTTATTCTTTCGCCTGTGGTTCCCTCTAGTCCCCGGTAGCTCCCCACCGCCGGCTCGGCAATGAGACCCGCCCGATCTGCGTCGCGCGGCAAAAAACGAACCTCCCCCCGCGCTTCCGCCATGTCGCGGAAAACGTCGTCGACGTCCCGGCCTTGACGAGGACCATGCCGGAGCCGAAGGCGCCGGGCATAAACGCGAAGCTCGCCGTCCTGGACGCCGGACACCTCGCGGATGAGAACGCCGGGGAGACGCGCGAGGCCGGGATGTCTCTCGCGACCAGGATGCGCGGGAACCGCAAGCCGCGCAAGGCGGTCATCGCCGAGCGCCTCCCCTCGCTGAAAGACGGGAGGAACATCGTCTCCCACAACGCGCGACACGCCCATGTCAGGCGCGTCGCATGCGAGCTTGTCCCGGGGCGGCGGGCATGCGCCTGTCCGGGGCTTGACATGTCCGTGCTCCCGCCTCGGTCCTCGAGGCTGTCCGCGCGCGCCGCCCGCGGCCATATGAGCGATGTCCGGGCGCGCGGGAAGACGCGGGCGCGGGGGCCGTTCGTCCTGTCGTCCGCGCGGCCGGCCGCCAAAGACGAGACACCGCCGCCATATCATGCCGGGCGACAGACCGAGCAGGTCTTTGACGCGCGCGGGAACAACACCAACCTCGCGCCGCCCCGCGTCCAGTCGGAAGACACTCCGCGCGGTGGCGTCTGCCGCCTGCGTTCGCGGCATCGGCAGTCGTCAAAAAACTCCGGGAGGATGCGGGAGAGACGGAACGCACTTCGGAAAACGCGCCGCCGTCCTTGCGAGACCATAAGCGCGAGGTTTTTGACGGCCATGTCCTGACAATGGAGGCCGCAAAACGCGCGAACGACATATGCAAGGCTTTCAAACTCAAAGTTGAACACGCATGTTCCACAGGCCGACGGCGATTTGTAATTAGAAAAACTCGCAGGGAACCACAGTTAAAATTCGTGACTTTTTAATCGGGGCCCCCCCCGCGCCGCCGCCCCGGCGACCTCCTCTTCTTCCTCTGCGGCCGCCGGGCCCGCTGAAAACAAGACCCGGCTCCTCCCCGACGGATTCGCGGTCGGACGACCCGGGGCCCGGCCGCCGCTTAAAAATTGAGAAGCCGGCCGAGGCGGACGCCCCGACCGGCTTTTCCCATGTCTCTTTGTCAAATCCGAGCCGCGCCGGCCCGACGGTCCGACCGCGGGCAGCCCCCCGGCATGGTCAGAGAGGATTATAGCCCGCCTGGGCGAAGGCCAGCCAGGCGGTGGCTCCCAGGTGTCGGCGGCGGAAGTACAGCCAGGGGCTGTCCGAGCCGCCGACCGTGAAGCCGGTGGTGACGCCGTCGCGGTCGGCGGCTGTCAGGCTGCCGTCCGGCAGGGCGACGCTCTCCAGGTAGGCGAGTATCTCCCGGTACTTCTCGTCGCGCCCCAGCTCCTTATAGGCCAGGGCCGCCTGGGCCGTGCCCTCCAGCCAGACGCCGTCTTTGTCCGCGTCGAAGTCGTAGCCCCCGCCGACCCTCATGTTGCTCTCGACGAACGCAAGCACCTTCTCCCCGTCCGGAAAGTCCCCCTTCAAGGCCAGAATCGCCCAGGTGTTGACGTCCAGGGGGACGGGCCCCTTGCTGACGGTGACGCCGTCGGCCAGGGTGCCCGTGTAAAAGCGGCCGGCGTCTCGGTCGTACATGGAGAGGACGAAGTCCCTGGCTGAATTTGCCGCCTCCTCGTGCCTGGGGTCCGAGGTGAGTTCAAACAGCCTGGAGAAGGCCGAGACCAGGTCGACGTTGTGCTCGGTGGACAGATAGCCGAGTCTCGCCGGATCCGGCTCCCAGCCCTCGTAGCCGCCGGTGAAGCCGGGACCCTCGGGGTTCTTGAGCGTCAGGACGAACTCGGCGATCCCCGCGGCCGTCTCCAGGTATTCGGGGCGCCCGGGCGCGTTTTTGGCGACCTCCAGGAGCGCGAGCATCGCCCAGGCCAGGTTGCCCGTCGAGGTGGAGACGGCCGTTTTCTCCTCGACCGACTTTTTCTCCGCGGCGTCGTAGAAGCTCGGCAGGCGCGCATGCTCCCTCCCGTCGGGCGAGAGCCAGCCGGGGAAGCTGGCCGGCCGCCCGGCGGCGTAGGCGTTGCGGAGCCTCCCGTCATGGTAGTGACGGTCGTGGCCGTAGGCGTAGACCATGGCGTCGGCGATCTGCCGGGCCCGCTCGTGCCGGCCGGCCCGGGTCAGCGCCAGGACGGCCAGGGCGTTGTCGTAGAGATAGGCGAACGGGTTCAGAAACGAGCCCTCCGCCCCCGGGGGCTCGCTCGCGAAGCTGGCCAGGAACATGGGCTCCGGCGCCCGGCCCTCGAACTCGAAATATATTTCGTCCAGCATGACCGCGACGGCCGCCGGGTCCTTCTTTGTCCGTAAGGAGCAGAGGATTTTGCAGACGTCGACGTTGTGCCTGGCGGCGACCGTGAAGGCCAGGCCGTTGCCGACGGAGCGCAGGTCGGCTTTCCCCAGGTCGATTTCCAGCCTCCGCCATTCCGGCGGGAGCTCGACCAAATTTGTGATCGTCCGCGAGGAGTCGGCGGAGAGGCGCGTCTCCATGTTCGTCCCCGCCTTGAGGCCCCCCGTGTAAAACTGGGCGAACACCTTGCGCCCGCCGCCCCTGGCGTGGACGACCAGCCTTTTGGCTCCCGAGAGGTCCAGCCCCTGGTGCGGCTCCTCGAACCCGGCCAGCGGGGCCGTCGCCCCGGCCGGCAGGATGCCGTTTAAAAACATGAAGCCCCCCCAGGCGCGGAAGTCGAGGTCGACGGTCGCCCTGAGGCCCGACGTGCCGCCCATCCCCTCGGCCGTCTCCTCGACCGCCGGGACGTCTTTGTAAGAATCCGAAATGAAAGCCGGCTGGGTGAAATTGTTCAGGCCGTCGGCGTAGTCTTTATACACATAGACGCGGTTGTCCTGCGCGGCCAGGCTGGAGGCCAGCCAGTCGGCCGCGGACGGCGGGGCTCCCTCCCGGGTCCGGGCGCTTTCCGCCGGCCCGGCGTCTTCCGCGTCGTTCCGGCCGCATCCGCCGGCCGACAGGAGCGCCGGGACGAAAAAAACCGCCGCGAAAATGGCGGCTAGTCTGACGAGCGACGGGGCGGGGGGGCGCCGCGAATTACTGTCGGTCATGATGTCCGGCTCCAAAAATTGAAATGCTCATAAACGCTTCTTAAAAACAGCCCGCTTTTTAAGCTATTTTTT
>JAISET010000163.1 GCA_031264015.1 Deltaproteobacteria bacterium
GCCTCCCGTGGCTTTGACGGCGACGGTCATGGACGACAAGAAAGTCGGCGCCGACTACAGCCGGCGTCTGGTCCTGACCGCCACCGACGGCGGCTCGGCCAACCACATCACCTTCGACGAGAACCTGGCCATCACCGGCCTGGACGACTTGCGGAAAACGTATATCGACGCGCCGGTCCTCTCGACCTACCTGGGCTCCAACGCGGTGGTCAACATCCCGACGGGCACCGAGTACCTGGGCTCCGTCAACAAGACCTTCACCTTCGTGGCCGGCAACACCGGCACCCTGGGGGTCGACGACGTGGTCCTGCAGTGGGCCGACACCGAGGGCCACAGCGGCAAGTTCACCATCACGGCCGACGAGTTCAACGCCGTCCCGACCAAGGAGTTCGACGTCTACCAGGGCCTGAAAGTCAGCTTCGCCAGGCCCGACGCCAGCACCCCGGCCAGGTTCATCAAGGCCGAGTCCTTCACCATAGACTGCCAGGCCCCGACCCTGCAGATGGGCCAGGACTCGGGACTCGCGCAGACCGCCAAGGTGGTCCACGACGGCTTCGTCGACCAGATCAGCCCCATCCACACCGGGACCTCGGCCAAGTTCATTTACAAGTACCAGGGCGTCGAGCACTCGGTCACGGTGACCGACAAGATGAGCCTCGGGAACCTGGTCACCGCCATCAACGAAGCCGGCGACAACCCCGGCGTCACCGCCAGCGTGGTCAACGACGGCCAGGGGACCAGCACCTCCTACCACCTGGTCCTGACCGGCAACCACACCGGGGCCGACTCGACCATCGAGATCGTCGCGCCGACGGACCCGACGCAGGTCATAAGCAACTTCGACGTCGACAAGAAGTTCACCGTGGCCCGCAAGGCCAGCAACGCCATGATCAAGGTGGACGGCTTCCCGGCCGGGGACGACAACTGGATCCAGCGGCCCTCCAACGAGTTCGCCGACATCATCGACGGGGTGGTGCTGACCGTCACGGGGACGGGGACGTCGACCCTGACCGTCAGTAACGACCACGAGGCCATGCGCGACAAGATCGTCCAGCTGGTCCAGTCCGTCAACTTCTGCAAGCAGTTCATCCTCGAGAACACCAAGTGGGGCGGCTCCAACCTCGAGGTGTCCATGAACGATGCCGGCGAGGTCAATACCAGCCGCGAGACCGCCAACGGCCTGATGATCGGCAACTACGGCTTCCAGATCTCCCAGACCAAGCTGGACGGCTTCATGAACTCCAGCCTGGTCCCCTTCTCCCAGAACCCCGGCCTCTCCACCAAGGAGAAGATCGACAAAAGGGAGAAGTACTACGAGGACAACGGCCTGGTTTACAACACCCTCTCCGAGATCGGCATCACCTCCGACCCAGAGAACCAGGGCTTGTACAAGGTGGAGCAGACCAAGCTTTTGAGCGCCATCCAGCAGAACCCCGAGGCCGTCATCAAGCTCTTCACCTTTTCCGACCAGATCGTCGAGCACTACGGGGGCGAGGACCACATCACCGAGATCAGGGGCGTGGGCGTGGGCCTGTTCGAGCAGATGACCCTGCTGACCAGCACCACCGACGTGACCGACTCCGAAGGCAACGTCACCCAGCAGGGCAAGGGCATCATGGTCACCCTGCAGGAAAACTACGAGTCCATCATCGCCGGCATCGACGCCAAGATCGCCCGGGAGGAGAGGCGCATCCAGGCCGTCCGCCAACGCCTCACCGACCGCTTCAACCGTCTGGAGACGGCCCTGCAGCAGCTCCAGGACAAGCAGAGCCAGCTGGAGTCGTCGCTCTCGTCCCTGAGCACGAGCAGCTCCTCGTAAGGGCGGGGCGAAAAGACGACGGGGCGAAAACAACGGGACAAGGACGCGGGGACAAGGACGCTGGGGGCGCCTTGAGAGCGTCGGGAAAACAAACGACAGACTTAATGCCGGCCATTCGGCAACCCGGGCGGGACGACGCCGGCCGTCAAAAGCGGCCGGAGTTCCCCGGGCCCGGAATCAAGTCCGCGGACCGAGAAAAACAGGCCCGCGACAAAGAGGGCGAGAGCCCCGGAACGCCAAGAGTAATGAGGACACCATGAACGCCTACGGCAGCGAGATTTATAGAAACACCCAGGTCACCACCGTCGACAAAGGCAAGCTGATCATCATCCTGTACGAGGGGGCCATCAGGTTCATTCGCGACGCCATCAAGGCCCAGGAGACCGGGGACATCCCCGCCAAGGCCTCGGCCATCAACCGGGCCATGGACATCATCACCGAGCTGAACCAGTCCCTGAACATGCAGGAGGGCGGCGACATCGCCCAGAACCTCAGGCGCATCTACAAGTTCTGGAACGACCACCTCCTGCGCGCCAAGGTCAGCCGCGACGGCCAGGGCCTGACCGACGTCGAGTCCATGATGGTCTCCCTGGCCCAGGCCTGGCAGGTGGTCTGCCAGGACCCCGAGGCCGCCAAGGTCACCCCCAAGGAGCCCCCCCTGGGTCTTTCCGCCGCCCCCGCCCGGACCCTCTAGAAAGATTCCGGCCTCGGGACCCAAAAAATACGCGCCGCAAGGAGTCCGTCCGGGACCCGGCCCACAGTCGGCTCCCGGACGGCCTCGAGCGCCCGGGGGTCCATATTTTTAGCCGACCAGGCGCGCTGGCAATGATATTGTTGTCGGCGGGCTTCGGTCCCCGGCCTAATTTTACTCCCCGCCGACTTGTTTCTCCCGGCAGGCACCGGCACCGGCACAGACGCCAACACAGACACGGCACAGGCACAAGCATAAGCATAAGCACCAGCACCGCCACTGCACCAGCACCTGCACAAGCACAAACATAATCACCAGCACCGGCACGACACGGCACCGGGCTTTTTTTGAACACGAGGCGTCTCCATTCTTTCATCCCCGCCTCCGGGGCCGGAAAGATGGGGCGCTATTTTTTTTTCGACCGCCGTCGGGAGGAAGTCGCCTGCCTATGCGGACGAAAAAATGTCAGTCAAATATGCGGACAGTTTTTTTAGTTTTACCGGCCCATCCCAAGGCAGTCAAAAAACGACCCGCCGCGACCAAAATAAACAGTATAAGTACTCAATATTCCAACGAAATTATCAACATCCCTCCAGTTTATCCGATTTTTCAACATTATCTCTTCGTTAACTCTCAACTATCAATTAAGTATAATTTTTCGCAAGTCATGCGTCGGAGCGGTATATGGCTCCACACATCAGCTTCCACCGACAAGCGCTCGTACTCGCTCATAAAAACGCTCCCGGATGGCGACGCGACTTTTCCCTTTAAATAACGAACAAATATTATTAGAATTACCGTCGAATCGTCGCGACGGACGGTTTGTTCGGCGGCCTCCGGGAAAACGGGAACTGGCCTCTCAAACGGCCGCCCCGGGTTTCCCGGCGTCGCGCGAATCGTCGCTTTCTCTTATTTTCGCCTCCCTCTCGGCGCGAACCGCCCCGAGAGCATAATTTAACCCGGACGACCCATGACGCCCATCGAAGTGTTGAGACAGTATTTCGGCCACGACCGGTTCAGACCGGGACAGCTCGAGGTCATAGAAAGCATCCTGGCGGGCCGCGACGCCTTGACGGTCATGCCCACCGGGGCGGGGAAGTCCGCCTGCTACCAGATTCCCGCCATGATCATGCCGGGGGCGGCCATAGTCGTCTCCCCGCTCATATCGCTCATGCGCGACCAGGTGCGGATGCTGGCGGCCGCGGGTTTTCCGGCGGCGGCCGTCAACAGCTCGCTCCCCGACCGCGAGCTCTCCCGGACGATCGCCGAGGCCATGGAGGGGCGCTTCAAGGTCGTCTACGTGGCCCCGGAGAGGCTGATGCGCGCCTCCATGCTCAAGCTCGCGGTCAAACTCAAGCCCTCGCTGGTCGCTGTGGACGAGGCCCACTGCATCTCCGCCTGGGGCCAGGACTTCCGGCCGACCTACCTGGACGTCCCCAAATTTGTCCGGCACCTGGAAAACCGACCGATCCTGGCCGCCTTCACGGCCACGGCCTCGAGGAGGGTCCAGGAGGACGTCGTCTCGGCCCTGGGGCTCGAGTCCCCCCTGAGGCTGGTGACGAGCTTCGACCGGCCCAATCTTTTCTTCTCCGCCGTCGAGGCCAAAGACAAGTACGCGGCCCTGGTCCGGCGCCTGGACGGCCTGCGGGGCGGCGCGATCGTCTACTGCGCCACCCACAAGCTGGTGGAGGAGGTGGCCGGGAGGCTCGCGGCGGACGGCTTTTCGGCGGCCAGGTATCACGCGGGTCTGTCGGCCGACGAGCGCTCCCGCAACCAGGACGACTTCCTCTTCGACCGGGTCGGGATCATGGTGGCCACCGTCGCCTTCGGCATGGGCATCGACAAGTCCAACGTCCGCCTGGTCGTCCACCACAACATGCCCATGAGCGTCGAGAACTACTACCAGGAGGCGGGCAGGGCCGGGAGGGACGGCCTCCCCGCCGACTGCGTCCTGCTCCACTCCAAGGGCGACGTCAGGCTCAACCAATACATCATCAACCTGGGCGGCAACATGGAGGAGAACTCCCGCAGGAGAATCCTCCTGGACCAGATGAAGGCCTACTGCCGGACCAAGGGCTGCCTGAGAAGACACATCCTGAACTATTTCGGGGAGCCCGCCTCGGAGGGCGGGAACAAGAACTGCGGCGCCTGCGGCAACTGTCTCCCGGCCGCGGGGACCGACGACGACGCGGCCTCCTCCGCCCCCGCCGCCAAAAAGAGGCCCGCCGGGGAAAGGGGAAAAAAAGCCGGGCAGGCCGGCGAGGCCCCCAGGTACGAGTACTCGGAGGAGACGTTCGAGCGGCTGGAGGAGCTGCGCCGGACCTTGGCCGAGGAGAGCCGGATCCCGCCGACCTTCGTTTTCAGCGACGCCACCCTGGTCGACATGTGCCTCAGGCACCCCCGCTCCCCCGAGGAGATGCTCGCCGTCTCCGGGGTGGGCGAGGCCAAACTCAAACTGTACGGCCGGCCGTTTCTGGACCTTCTCAACGAGCTGGAGCCAGGGAAGGCCTACTCCGGCGAGAAAAGCGGCCTGACCCCGGAGACGCTCAAAGAGCTGGTGAAAGTCGAGGACTCGCCCATCCAGATCTCACTGGTCGCCGACAACATCAACGCCGTCCTGGCCCGGCACAACAAAAAGAAGACCTCCCCCGTCAGTTTGAACAAGCTCATGCTGGCCGGGGGCCATCTCTCCGACGAGACCGGCGAGAAGCTCCCCTCGGAGACCGGGGCCGCCCTGGGAGTCACGACCGTGGTCAGAAACAAGGAGTCGGGGCCATACATCCAGTGCCTCTTCGGCCCCGAGGCCCAGAGAGCCTGCCTCGACATGCTGATCGAGACCATGGACTGGGACAAGTGACTTGTCGAACTGCCGGGACGGCGAGGGGGGCCGGCCCGGAATGGTTTGGCGCGCCATGGGCGGATGATGATGATGATTATTATCAGGTGGCGGAGGGGTTCGGCGCTGGGCGGTTCGACCTGTCGGCGGCTGAAGGTCAGGAGAGACTGCTGACGGTTAGGAGCGGCGGCAGACGATTAGGAGCGGCGGCTGAAAGTCAGGAGAGACTGCGAACGGTCAGGAGCGGTGACGGACGATTAGGAGCGGCGGCTGATAGTCAGGAGAGACTGCGGACGGTCAGGAGCGCAGCTGAAAGTCAGGAGAGACTGCGGTCGGTCAGGAGCGGCGGCAGACGATTAGGAGCGGCGGCTGAAAGTCAGGAGAGACTGCGGACGGTCAGGAGCGGCGACGGACGGTCAGGAGCGGCGGCGGACGATTAGGAGCGGCGGAGACGTTTTCTTTTCTTCCCTTTTTCCCCATTTTTATGCTAAATTTAGACGTCAAGACAATTCTTGGCCGACGGACAAGTCTCTCCGTCCGATTCAAATCCATGTATAGCCGCCGCTTTTTCCGTCGGCCGGAGTCATGTCATGAGCGTCCCCAAAAGTATGCAGCCGATTTACGACGAGCTGGAACCCATGCTCACGCAATTCTGCCTGGATCATCTCAACGAGGAGTTTGTCCCCCTGGCGCTGCATCTGTGCGAGAAGCTGTGCCGCAAGCGTCCCTCCCCGCTGGCGAGGGGAGGTCTCCAGGGCTGGGCCTGCGCCATCATCCATGCCCTGGGTTCCGTCAACTTCATGTTCGACAAGGCCCAGACCTATTTCTACCCCGCCAAGGACCTGGCGGACTACTTCGACGTCTCCGTGTCGACCGGCTCCACCAAGTCCAAACAGATCAGGGACATGTTTAATATGCTCCCGTTTTCCCTCGAGTGGACCATCCCGAGCAATTTCGAAAAGATTCCCTTCTTCCTGCCACTTTCTCTATTGTATTGACCGGGGGGAGCGGCCTGGACAATCCCTCCCGGCCGCTGGTGGCATGAGAGACCCGTTGGCTCGACGGAGGACCCTTGGAAAGGCGGCAGGAACCTTGGAATGTCGGCTGAACCCTTGGAATGTCGGCAGGACCCATGGAGTGTCGGCTGGGACGACGGACGTTGAATTGGAATTACGCACATTCCACCAACTTACATAGTAACGACATCCAAAGAATAGACTTGCTCTAATTTTAGTTTCAATTTTTTCCATGCTTAAACTTTCTTTTAACCTGCAAATACAACATCCGGCGACCCTGCCCCTCAACCCCCGGCGCCGGGCCGCTCAATAAATTATGCCGACGGCCGATTATTTCTCCGTTTCGGGGTCCGTCCTTTATTTGACGCCGGTTGTTTCCGGGTTGCCAGAGACTTTTGCTAAGTTAGCCGCCAGTTTTAGCGACTTGACCGCCGTTTTCCCGCGTCCGGCGGCACCTTTTTCAATTTAAGTCCGTTTGACTATTGAATACTTTGAGCCGAAAATAGAAGTCGGTAGGCGGGGCAGACCTGTCCCGACTCCCCCGGACGCTGTCCGAGGTATGCGGCCGTCGGCCAGGGAAGACCAGGGAAGGCTGGAAAAGGCCTGGAACGACCATGGCAGTCCATGGCTGGCCATGGCAGACCTTGGCGGGTCAAGGAAAAGACTGCCCGCGCCAGAAGACCGAACATTAAAACTACCCCTCCCCGCCGACTTTTCCGCCCGCCCCCCTCTCATCTTTGGAGGTGAAGCAAAGTGAAAATAACGCTCCTTATCCTCCCCCTTTTGCTGCTCCTGGCCTCCTGTCAGGCCGTCCGCAACCAGTCGGCCGAACTGGGGCCAGACGCCCCCCCTCCTGCCGAGACGGCCGACGCCAAGCCGGGGGACTGCCCCGACAAGCTGGCCGCCTCGGACTGGACGGGACGCCCGGTCAACCAGCTGATCGCCGACTGGGGCAAACCCTCCTCCGTCACCCCGTCGGAGGAGTTCCCGGGGCATCTGGACTACAGGTTCCAGGTCGCCCTGACCGCTTCCAGGCCGCTCATGATCGGTCCCTGGGGCTACGGCGGCTATCACTACGGCTGGCCCCGCCCGTTTTTTTTCGGGGCGCCCTTCGGCTTCTACGGGCTCTTCGGCCACGACTACTCCCCGCCCTCCCACACCTGCGTGGCCGACGTCAGGACCGACCAGGACGGCCAGGTGGTCCGCGCGTGCTTTCCCCGCTCCTACAGCTGCTCCTCCAGAATGATTTTCCCGCCTCCCCAGGCCGCCGACGACCCCTCTGAAAGCCAGGGAGGCTGACCATGAAAACCCTGAAACCGAGATCATTTTCCCCGCTGTTCCCGGCCGCCCTGCTGGCCGTTATTCTATTGGCCGCCCCCGCCTGCCAGCCCCTGGCCGTCGACCCCGCCAAGGCCACCGCCGCCGACCTCTCAGCCTTGAACAGCCAGGTCGCCGCCAAGAAGCGGACTCAGGCCGAGTCCCGGGACCCCGTCATCGTCACCGGAACGGTCGTCTCCGTGACCCGCGGCCGGACCTACCCTCTGGTGGTGGGGCTCAGGCCCGCCGACGTCCCGGCCGAGGGACTTAGGCCAGCCGACCCGCTGGCAGCCGGGGGCCAGGGCGAGATCATTCTCTGCTTGTTCAGAGCCGCCCCGGAAAACGCCGACCTGGCGGTGGGCTCAGTTGTCTCCATCGCCGGCCTGGTCGACCGAGCCTCCATCGAGAACCATCTGTTTCTGACCTCGTCGACCCTGGTGCCGGCCGAGTAAGGCGGACCGGACGCCAAGGCGGCTCCCGTCGACAAAAAGTGTCTCGCCGTCTATTCAAACGCTGACGGTTTCGGAATTTTTCGAGCCTGCCTACTGACGCGTCCGCAATGGATTTTCACCATCTAGTTATCGCCCGTGCCGGGCACACAAAAACCCCGATCCTGGCGACTAACCAAGACCGGGGTATTGAATAAAAGCGCTAGTTAAAGATTAAATTAGAAGGTGACGGCCAAAACGTTGACCCAGTCGAATGTGTCTTTGGGGGAGCCAGGATCAATGTTCGGATTAAGGGGATTACCAGCGAGATCTCTCTTATAAGCGTCGCCGTTGAACATGTAACCGAATTTCGTCTGAAAGGCCAAGTTGTCAAGGATTTGGAAGGAAGCGCCCAAATCAATTTCCCAGCCCAAATTCCTGCTTTGATCCCTATAGTTCTGGCCAGCCAACCTGAAAAAACCGACCCCATAATTGATGCTGATGTCGTCAGTGATAGAGTGATTTCCCAGCACTCCGACGCCCCAATGTCCCGCATCATCAAGAGTCAAGTCGTTGCTGTAGACACTTGCGCCTAAAGTCACCGCATTGTAAGCGACTAAGAAAGGTGCAAAGTCGCCCATGTCGACGGCGTCTCTCGTTTTGCCGTCACCAGCGTTCTTGTAAGAATTGCCGCTAGTATACCAAGACAGTAAAGTAATGTCGCCAGCGCCATAGTTGTACGCAAAATCAAGATAAAGTCCTAACCCGCGAATCTTTTCTTCTTGAAGAACATCCCAACCTGGGTTAAGCCACTCACGGCCCCGCCATTTTCCAAAAGCAATAGCACCCTCGAAATGAACAGAAAAAGCACCCCAATTTTGAATGAAAGCAGGGTTGATGAGAAACACATTGGCCTTCTCTGTGCCATAGAAGGGAAGGGTACCAGCACCAGGATCATCTTCAATTGGTAACATGTCCCGAATATAAGCAAGTCCTAAGGATATTCCACCAGTGTCCCACTGATACCTGGGCTCTATCCCAAAACGATCCCTGTCAGCATCTTTGGTTTGGAGATAAGGAAAAGCTCCTGTGGCCGCAGTCACACCTAAATAAGGATCAGCATCATCCTTGGCGTAAAAAACAGCCAGCCCAAAACCATTGCCAAAGTCGTGATTATAAGCGAGACCGTCGGTGGGACCGTTGATGTCAAATGGTGAGGCATAGTTGAACTCATCACCCCAAGTCGGACCGTAGCCCAAAGAAGCCAATCCGCCGGCGTTGTTGGGAAGCCCGTCGCCGAGCCGACCGATAAAAATGGTGCCCCAAGGCTGGCTCACTTCCGCATAGAGCCATCTTGTGAAGACGCCGGTCGCAGTCGGATTACCACCGATTCCGGCTCCATACGTGCCCCACCTGTAAAA
>JAISET010000175.1 GCA_031264015.1 Deltaproteobacteria bacterium
AATATAGATAAAATTCATTTTTATATCATATTATATTTTAATTGATAAAATCATTCCCGACTTTTTGCCCGGCCGGGCGGTCATGCCGCGACAGGCCGGGCCCCCAGGCCGCATGCCCCCCGGGGGGCCGCCGGGCGGGCCGCCTGTCTTTCTTGTCGGCCGCGGCCAACGAAAACGCGGCTTCAAGGCCGGGCCGGGCGTTAAAGGGGGCAGCGGACGGGACGAGCGGCGGGACCCCCGGGCCCGGCGATTGATTTTTAGGGCGCCGGCCGGTAAAATCTAAGCGCCCGTCCCGCCTGGCCGGCTTTTCCCCCGGCGCCCAGCCGAAAAATTGACTTTTTTTCACCGGGCGCCCGGGTCGTTATTTTTTCTCCCGACCGCCGCCGGTTAAGAAATCCGCCGCGCAGGAGCGACGTCATGCCCGTCCCCCCGGAAATCGCCTTCGAGCTCATGGGCCTGGCCTTGGAGGACGCCCTGGCGGCCGCCGCCGACGACGAGGTCCCCTGCGGGGCGGTGGTCGCCAGGGCCGACGGGACGGTGGTGGCCAGGGGGCGCAACCGGATCGTGGCCAGCCGCGACCCCTCGGCCCACGCCGAGATGCTGGCCATCAGGACGGCGGCCGCGCTCGAGGGCAACTACCGCGTGCCCGGCCTGATCCTGGCCAGCACCCTGGAGCCCTGCCCCATGTGCCTGGGGGCCGCCTTTCACGCCAGGCTCGCGGGCGTCGTCTACGGGGCGCCGGAGCCCAAGTGGGGGGCCTGCGGGTCTCTTCTGAACCTGGCCGGCCACCCCCTGAACCATCGGATGAAGGTCCGGGGAGGCGTGCGGGAGGAGGAGTGCCGCAAGATCATCCGTGATTATTTCCAAAACAAACGGCGGAGACACCGGACGGGGTAGTTTTTCAATCCGTCCGCCCGCCGTCATGACCGGCGCCCGACCAAACAAAAGCCCGGCCGCGGCCGACGCCAGACCGAAACAAAAGCCCGGCCGACGCCCGGGACCCTTGTCAAACATAATAAATTATTGTCAAATATAGTAAAATATTCCCGGCCCCGCCAAACTTGCGCCAAGCGTGACAATCATTCAACTAGGCAAATTTTCTATTAAATCTTATTATTAGCTGTTTGACCCGGCGAGAAAAATTTGGCCCGACTATTTTCTCATTTAGTCATCTTTCAGATAAATCATCCACACAAAACAACATCTTTTTGCTCTAAAATAGCGCCTATTTTAGAATAAAACTATCGAACGGTAGCATCATGATCTGCGTCGAATATCTAGCCGACCTCAGCCCGGAGAGGCGCGGGAAAATCCTGGCCCGCTCGACGACCGACCACTCGGAAACCAGGGAGAGGACCCAGGCCATCCTGAGCAGCCTGCGGGCCGACCCGGAAAAGGAGCTCAACTCCGCCTACGGCCACCTGAGGACGAACTTCAAGCTCTCCGATCTGAAAGTGACCGAGGAGGAACGGGACCGCGCCCTCCAGGGTCTCGACAAGTCCCTGAAGGCCGCCCTCGAGCAGGCCAGGGCCAACATCACCAGCTTCCACAAAAGCCAGCTGGAGCGGCCCATGTACCTGACCGAGATCACCCAGGGGCTGCTGGCGGGCCGGGTCACCCTGCCGCTGGCCAGGGTCGGGGTCTACGTCCCGGGGGGCCGGGCCTCCTACCCCTCCAGCGCCCTCATGAACATCCTGCCCGCCAAGGTGGCCGGGGTGGAGCGCATCGTCGCGGCCACCCCGCCGGGGGACGGCCTGCTGGCCAGGCCCGAGATCGTGGCCGCCTGCGCCATGGCCGGGGCCGGGGACATCTACAAGCTGGGCGGGGCCTGGGCCGTGGGCTGCCTGGCCTACGGGCTGGGGGGCGTCCCCCGGGTGGACAAGATCGTCGGGCCCGGCAGCTCCTGGGTCACGGCCGCCAAGATGGCCGTCTTCGGGGAGGTGGACGTCGACCAGCCGGCCGGGCCCTCCGAGGGCTTCATCATCGCCGACAAGGACGCCAGGCCCGAGTTTCTGGCCTGGGACTTTCTGGCCCAGCTGGAGCACGACCCCCAGGCGGCGGCGGTCCTGGTGAGTTTGAGCGAAAAGGTGGCCCGGGAGGTGGCCGGGATCATCAACAAGCTCCTGCCGACCCTGGGCCGGGGCGACATCGTCCGCCAGTCGCTGGGGAACGCCGCCATCCTGGTGGCCCCGGACAAGAAGGAGGCCTTCGACTTCGCCAACGAGTACGCCCCGGAGCACATCCAGCTGGTCCTGGTCGACCCCCTGGCCAGCATGAGCCTGGTCAGAAACGCCGGCTCCATATTCCTGGGCCCCTACTCCCCCATCTGCGCGGGCGACTACGCCACCGGCCCCAACCACGTGCTGCCCACCGGCCAGGCTGCCCGGGCCTTCTCCGGGCTCTCGGTGGACAGCTTCCAAAAGAAGATGACCTTCCAGAAGCTGACCCGGGGCGCCCTGCACAAGCTGGCCGAGACCGTGACCACCCTGGCCCTGGCCGAGGGCCTGCCCAACCACGCCGAGTCCCTCAGGGTCAGGTTCCTGCGCAAGAAGAGCGGGGCCCCCGAGAACGGAAACAACGACGGCCCCCCCGAAAACGGCGGCGAGGAGTAGGCGGCCCCCGGCCGAGGCGCCCGGCCGCCCCCCCCCACGGGCGGACGCCCTGGGAAAGTCGGGGGCCCCGGCGCGCCCCGACGGTCCCCGGACCATAATGACGGCCTTCACGGCCGTCATTTTATTAATTTCACGCCAGTAAAAATGATAAAAAATTATGTTTTGATTGCTTGTATATATTAAATAAAATATTTGCCTCTAATTTTTCCATATTAGACACCATAGGGCTCCAAAGTCAGTTTGACAATTTCGTCAAAAAATACTATCCTTCGAGGGTCGCCCACCTCCGGCCGCGCCCTTTTTTTCTCCGGCCGGAACCCCGCCCGGCCCCCCTTTCAGGGCCGGAAATTTTGCCAGGAGATGACCATGCCCTCCCTAAAAGGAACGAAGACCGAGGTGAACATCCTGACCGCCTTCGCCGGCGAGTCCCAGGCCCGCAACCGCTACACCTACGCGGCCTCCATAGCAACCAAGGAAGGCTACATCAAGATAGCCCACGTCTTCGCCGAGACGGCCGACCAGGAGAAGGAGCACGCCAAGCGCCTGTTCCGCTTCCTGGAGGGCGGCGAGGCGACCATCACCGGCGCCTTCCCGGCGGGCCTCAAGCAGGACACCGTCTCCCAGCTGACCGCCGCGGCCGGCGGCGAGCGCCACGAGTGGACGTCCATGTACCCCGAGTTCGCCAAGGTCGCCAAGGCCGAGGGCTTCCCCGAGATCGCCGCCGTCATGGAGGCCATCGCCGTGGCCGAGAAGTTCCACGAGAAGCGCTTCAACGACCTTTTGGCCGAGCTCAAGGACGGCACGCACTTTAAGAAGGCCCGGAAGACCGTCTGGCGCTGCCGCAACTGCGGGTATGTCCACGAGGGGACCGAGCCCCCCGAGTCCTGCCCGGCCTGCGCCCACCCCAGGGCCTACTTCGAGGCCCTGGCCTAGCAAAAATCCGCGCCCACAATTTTTCCGAGCCAGGAGAATGGCTCCACAAGGTGGCATATGTCCGAGATTAGTCAGGTCTTTAAGTGCGATCTCTGCGGGCAGACGGTCGAGGTCGTCCTGGCCGGGGCCGGGTCCCTGGTCTGCTGCGGCGGCCCGATGAAGCATCTGGTCGAGAACACCACCGAGGCCGCCAAGGAGAAGCACGTCCCCGTCGTCGAGGCGGTCCCCGGCGGCTTCAAGGTCAAGGTCGGCTCCGTCGCCCACCCCATGGAGGAGAAGCACTCCATCCAGTGGGTCGAGCTCGAGGCCGGCGGCGTCCGTCAGATCAAACACCTCAAGCCCGGGGACGCCCCCGAGGCGACCTTCCTGGCCCCCGCCGGCCCCGCCTCCGCCCGGGAGTACTGCAACCTGCACGGCCTCTGGAAGGCCTAGGACCGGGCCCCCTGGTCCCTGATCCCCGGGGCCGCCCCCGACCAAGCCCCGGTCGGGGGCGGCCCCGTTCGTCTGACGGCCGGACAAGACGGCCGGGCCGCGACGCCGGCCGTCGGGGTCATTGATCCGGGCGTCGCCGGGGCCTCTAGACCTGGAAGCCTGTTCGGAACGAACCGGAACTGTTCGGAACGGTCCGGAACTGTTCGGAACTGTCCGTTCCAATCCCGCGCGTCCGGACTGGATTTCTTTGTCCGCCACTTTTGACTCAATTTTCATATTTGTTGATTTTCCACACACAAACTTCAATACTTTCATGCTTTTTTAACCCCGCCCGCGGGACCGCCGGAGAGGCGGCCCTGGCGGAAACGACCGCAGGCGGCCCAGGCGGCCGGCACGGGCGGGGACGACACCGAAGGAGCCAGCCGTGACGGGGACGGACGATTATCTGAGCCGGTACCTGCTGCAAAAGAAGACAGTCGAGGCCAGGATCATCGAGCCCATCGTCGGCCTGATGGAGAGGGACTTCGGGGCGGAGACGGCCAGGGACGTCAGCCTGGAGGCCCTGCGCCTGAGCGCCCTGGACCGCGACGACCCGGCCGTCACCCCGCCAAGTCCGCGGGCCGGCCCGGAAGAGGGGGAAGCGTCCGGGGCGGGGGCGGCCGGACCGGAACCCGGGGGAGCCTCCCCAGGCGGCCGTACCCCCGCCCCCGTCATGACCATCCTGGAGCAGAGGCGCCTGGAGGGCCGGGTGGTCGGCTTTTTCCACCAGGCCATGACCCGGGCCCGCGGGCTTGAGAAAGCCGACGCCCTGGTGGGGGAGGCCGTCGCCGGGGCCGCCAGGCAGGCCGGGGCCGAAGAGGCCGCCAAGCTGGGCAGACCCGCCGACCTGGCCGACTTCGCCCGGATACTGCCCAGGTGGGCCCAAGGCGGGGCCCTGGAGATGGCCGTGCTGGCCGAAACCCCCGTCAGGCTGGACTACGACGTCACCCGCTGCAAGTATGCCGAAACGTATCGCCAGATGGGTCTGGCCCGGCTGGGCTTTCTGCTCTCCTGCGGCCGGGACGGGGCCTACATGGAGGGGTACGCCCCGAAGGTGAAAATGACCCGGACGACCACCATCATGGAGGGCGGCCGAATCTGCGACTTCAGATACTCACTGGAGGAGGACGACTAGCCGAAGGCCGGCACATTGGCGCCTTCCGCGCCTCCCGCCCGTCCCGATCGCTCGCGGCGACAATTTGAGACTGGAAGCCCGGCCGCGACCGGCACCGACCAGCCCCGGAACGCCGAACCCGCCGGACCTCGGCCGGGGCGGAAGTATGGCGGCCCGGACAGACCCGCGGACGCCTTCCGCCGGGCCAAAACACGCGTTTATTTTGAATGCGGCCCGTCGGCAGAGCCAAGTTGTATGGAAAATCATCAGACACAGCTTTAATCAGCCTAACAACATGGCTGAAATATCCGGCGTTCGCTTAAGTTTATCACTTTGTCCTCATAAATTGACAACTTTATACTTTTTCTTTGTTTGTTTAGCCCGATTCCAACTGTCCGACAACCTCGGCTTGCTATTTTGTCCCCTTCATACCGTCCCGCTGCGCGTCCCTTTCGCCTTTCGCCGTCCGTCCCTTGACAACCCCGCCCGGCTGTGGCAATATTAATAATGATAGATTTCAGTCTTAGATTCGATCGTTTTCAGATTTTTTTTGCATCAATAAGCGCCTTGTTGTTGGCTTTGGGGTATAAAATTCCAACAGTTCAAAAACAAGGTTTTCGGCGTCCGGTCCGCGCCCGCTTGTTTTTTTTCATAAAGTAAGAGAATCAAAGTGATTTTTTCCATTTTTGACATAATTCGGACCCGCGCTAACCTCGGTTTAAGCCCGACACACACACACACACAAAATCGCCTAGGAGTATTTTCTACTCAGCATAGCCCGGACTCCCTAACCTCGTTGGGGAACTACGGATAAAGCTTACCCCCGTTGCCGACAACCATGTCGGCGGCGGGGGTTTTTTGTTTCTTGA
>JAISET010000191.1 GCA_031264015.1 Deltaproteobacteria bacterium
GGAGACGATCATGCCAAATTTGACCATCATCGACATCGCCAGGCTGGCCAACGTCTCCACGGCCACGGTCTCCAGGGTCATCCGCAACCCCGGGGTGGTCAGGCAGGCCACCAGGGACCGCGTGCTGGCGATCATCGAGGAGCGCAAGTACATTTACAACGCCCTGGCGGGGGACCTGTCCAAGAAGCGCTCGACTCTTTTGAGCGTCTACGTGCCCACGGTGGAGTCGGCCAAGCTCTCGGAGACCATCTTCGCCCTCCAGGAGACGGTGCAGTCCCACGGCTACCCCGTCATCGTCAACAACACCAGCTACAACCCCCGCCTGGAGAGGGACCAGCTGCGGCAGGCCAGGGAGCGGTCGTTGTCCGGGGTCTTCTTGATCGGCTACATGAACGAGAATCTCTCCTACATCGACGAGCTCATCAACGGCGGCATCCCGGCCATATTTCTGTGGGACGTCCTCCCGGGGACGGCCTACAGCTACGTGGGCTTCGACAACAACGAGGCCACCTACAACATGACCTCGTATCTGATCGGCCTCGGGCATAAGAAGATCGCCTTCGTCGGGGCCATGCAGTCCAAGGTCGAGCGCGTGCGCAAGCGTTTCGAGGGCTATCTGCGGGCCATGGACACCCACGGCCTGCCGGTCAGCGACGACTACGTCAAGGAGGCCCAGCCCACCCTCGAGAACGGCTTCCGGGTCATGGAGTCCTTATTGGACATGGAGGCCGGAAAGAGGCTCCCCACGGCCGTCTTCTTCGCCAGCGACATGCTCGCCCTGGGGGCCATGGACGCCTGCAGGCAGAGGGGTCTGGCCATCCCGGAGCGCATGAGCGTGGCCGGTTTCGACAACATCGAGTTCTCCAACTACATACGGCCGTCTCTGACCACTATCTACGTCCCCAGCCGCGAGATCGGCCAGTTCGCCGGGCAGTTTCTGATGAACGTCATCGACAACAACGGCGAGTTCAAGCCCCAGCAGTTGTGCCTGGAAACGAGCCTCATTCTGCGGGAGAGCTGCGGGGCCCCGAGGAAGAGCTAGCGGCGTCTTTTCAGCCCCGGGGCCGGGGCCGACGAGACCAGCCTCCCCCTCCGCCCCCCGGGCCTCCCGACGCCCCCCGTCATGTCGGGCGCGGGCGTCGCCCGTCAAAAAATAAGACCGCCGCAAAAAAATAGAGACCGCCCCGCCCTCGGGCGGACCAATTTTATCTTTTGCCGGCGCGGAATTATGGTAAAATCAACGAGTCCGGCCTTATATTTTCACCGCGTGTCGGCGGACCGGACAGGCCCGTCCCGTCCCGTCCAGCGGCGGCCGGAGTGGCGGACAATCCCGCCAGGAGCAGGCCTTCGCGCCCTTCGGCTATGTCGGGGACCCCGAGGGGTTCGGAAGGGCTTTTTTCGCCGAGCTCGACAAGAACCCCCGGGCGGTGAAAGGCGCCCCCGCCCCGCCCCGCCCGCCTTCCACCGGACGGAAAGAAAACGCGCCTCCGGGCGTTTTTTTTGGGCCTCCCGGGCCGACGGTGTTTTTAAATTGACAAAGGCTTTAAATTTTGAGTCAAAATTGTCGCCCGACCGTCGCCCGGGGCTCAAAAAGCGCCCGAAAAAGAGACGGCTTAATTTTGTCAGCTTGACAACCTATCGGACATTCTAGTAAAATTTACATATTCAACTGCGCCTTCAAGGTAGAAAAATAATTCCCGGCGTTTTTTTCTTTTTCCTCTTTTTCCCCGCCGCCAGGGCCGACGGTCCGGGACGCCCGTCCAATCCAAACAGTTCGCTTAGTTCGATTAGCCCGATTAGTTCGATTAGTTCGTTTGGCCCGATTAGTTTGGTTGGTTCGCTCAAGTCCGGGGACGGCCTCGGCGGCCGCCGGAATTATTTTTTCCGAGGTGTTTTTCTATTTTTGTTTCGCTCGGGGGTTGCTCGCCATGCGGGTTTTCATGACGTCGGACGGGCCCGGGGCCCGGAGGAAGTTCTGGTCGAGGGGCAGGATCATTCTGATGCTCACGATCCTCTCCGCCTGCGTCATGCTCTTCCTCAACCTGTACGGCCTTTCGCTTCTTCGGACCAGCATGGACGCCGAGGAGCGGGTGATCATGGACAAACTGCGGGTGGTCAGCCAGACAGCGGCGCTGCTGGTGGGCGGGGACGAGCTGGGCGAGTATCTGACGGCCGCGGACATGGAAAAGGAGTCCTACCGGGAGCTGCGGCTCAGGCTCAGGGACTTCGCCGAGCAGATGGGGGTGGTCTTTGTCTACTACCTGCGCCGGGAGCCGGACGGCAGGCTCCGCTACATCGTCGACAGCGATTTTGACGAGGAGACCCGGGTGGGTCTCGACACCGAGCCCTTCGACCCCAGCTTCGACGAGGGCGGGTCCCTGGTGGCTTTGGACGGCGGCGGGGTCGGCTACATGATGTTCGGGGAGCACCGGGAGATGTGGAGGGACCTGGTCTCCGCCTACGCCCCCGTCTACGACTCCGAGGGCCGCATCGTGGCCGCGGCCGGGGTCGACACCCGGGACGCCCCCATCGTGGCCGCCAGGGTCAAGTTCAAAAAGCTTAGCGAGGTCCAGCTGGTCTCCCTGATGGCGGTGCTGATAACCGGCGCCCTGGCCCTGGTCAGCTACCGGCGCTCGGCCGAGACGGCCGACTCGGCCAACAGAAGCAAGTCCGACTTTCTGGCCCGCATGAGCCACGAGATCCGCACGCCTTTAAACGCCATCATCGGGCTGACGGACCTGCAGCTGCGCAACGAGCTGGCCCCCGACGTCCGGGCCGACCTCGAGAAGATCAGCTCCTCGGGCATGGGCATGCTGGGTCTCGTCAACGATATTTTAGACCTCTCCAAGGTCGAGGCCGGGGAGTTCGAGATCGTCGCCGACGACTTTTTAGTCTCGTCCCTGGTCTGGGAGGCCGCCCAGCTGAACCTGACCCGCATCGGGGCCAGGAGGCTCGACTTCAGCCTGCGCGTCGACCCGGACGTCCCCCAGGTCCTGCGGGGCGACGAGACGCGGCTGAGGCAGGTCGCCTGCAACCTGCTCTCCAACGCCGTCAAGTACACCCGGGACGGCGGCGTCGTCGTCTTCGAGGTTTGCTTCGAGAGGCGGGGGGACGAGGGGACCCTGGTCATGGAGGTCGCCGACACGGGCATCGGGATCAGGAAGAAAGACCTGGGCCGGCTCTTCGGCGAGTACACCCGCCTGAACATCAAGCCCGGGAGACGGGTCGAGGGGACGGGCCTGGGCCTCTTCATCACCAAGAACCTGGTCGAGAAGATGGGCGGGACCATCGAGGTCCAAAGCGTCTACAAAAAAGGGAGCGTCTTCAAGGTCAGGGTGCCGCTGCCGATCGTCCGCCACGAGCCCATAGGCCCCCGGACGGCCGCGGACCTGACGTCCCTCAAGCGCACGCGAAGGCCCGGCCCCCGCCCCGCGGCCGCCCCCCGGAAAGACCGGGCGAGGCTCAGGGCCCTGGTGGTGGACGACATCCGCGTCAATCTCGACATCGCCCGGAGGCTTTTGGCCCGCCACGTGGGCCGCGTCGACCTGGCCGCCGGGGGGGCCGAGGCCGTGGCCATGTACCGCCGCTCCGAGGCGGAGGGCCGCCCCTACGACATCGTCTTCATGGACCACATGATGCCCGGCATGGACGGGGTGGAGGCGACCAGGATCATCAGGGAGTCGGGCGGGAACAGAACCAGGCCCCTGCCCGTCGTCGCCTTCACCGCCAACGCCGTCACCGGGGCCCGGGAGATGTTCGTCGAGAACGGCTTCGACGACTTCCTGACCAAGCCCGTGGACTGCGCCGACCTCGAGGCCGTCCTCGAGAAATGGGTGCCCTTCCGCGACGGGAGCGAGGACCTCGAGGATTTGCGCCGCCAGGCCAAAATGGCCGCCGTGCTCCTGGGCGACCTCTCTCCGGGCGACTTGGAGGCGGCGGGGGCCCTGGCCGGACGTCTCAAGGAGATCCTGGCCCGCCTGGGGGAGGAGGACCTCTCCAAGGACGCCGCCTTTTTGGAGAAGGCCGCCGCCAAAGG
This sequence comes from Deltaproteobacteria bacterium, assembly GCA_031264015.1. GTDB lineage: Bacteria > Desulfobacterota > Desulfarculia > Adiutricales > Adiutricaceae > JAIRNQ01. Next base: position 4,037 of record JAISET010000191.1, read on the forward strand.
CGTCTTCAAGGCCGTCCATGTCAACGGGGAGCCCTTCTGGGACAAGCTGGCCGAGTACCTGGCCTCCCTGGACGGGACGGCGGGACCCGGCGGGAACGGCTCCGACGGCGGCGACGGGCGCGGGGCCGCAAGCGTTCCCGACGGCCCCGGGACCGACGACCTCGGGCCCGCGGGCGGGAGCTTCCCGGACGGGCGGGGCGCCGCCGAACTCCCGCGCGAAGTCCCGGAGGAGGGCGCGGGGGAGGCCCGGGGGGACTGCTAGACGGACAGGTCAGGACTCGCCCGGTCGGGACGCGGGCTGACGTTTGCGGAAAATCATAGTTTGGCGTCTCGCGGCGATCCGGGCGCGCAAGCCGCTGTTCGGTCCGCCGGGGGGCGCTTTTTTAATTTGGGGCCGTGCGGGAAAAAGGCCCGTGTTCGCCAAGACTTGTCGTCAACGCCGGGCGCGGGGGTCGTCGGCCGGCCGGGGGGCTCTCGGGCGGGCGGCGGCTGTCCGGGCTAGGGGGGCTGCCGGGCTGCGGGGGAGAAAACAACGGGGGCGGCCGAACAGCCGCCCCCGAAAAGTTGTGGCTTGAAGAAAGTCGCGGCCGGCGCGGGCTTTCCGCAAACGGACCGGCTGGTTTGCGGGCGGCCCCCGGCCGGGTCCGCCGGACGCGTTCAGCCGACTCCCAGGAGCCTGCGCTGCAGATGCTCGTCGTTCAGGAGGACATGGGGTTTCCCCGAGAAGATGATCTCGCCCATCTCCATGACGTAGCAGTAGTCGAGGTGCCTGAGGAGCTCCTCGGAGAACTGCTCGACGACGATGGTGGTGGTGTTGAAGTCGCCCCGGATCTTCAGGATCATCTTGAGGACGTCTTTGGCGATGTTGGGGGCCAGGCCCTCGGTGGGCTCGTCGAGCAGCAGGAGGGCGGGGTTGCCCATCATGGTCCTGGCGATGGTCAGCATCTGCTGCTCGCCGCCGCTCATCTGGCTGCCCAGCTTGTCGCGCATCTCCCGGAGCTTGGGGAAGAAGCGGTAGGCGTCGTCGTAGCCGAAGAGCTTCTGGCCCCGGGGGAGATCTTTGGCCGATTTCTCGCCCAGCTGGAGGTTTCGCCAAACGGAGATGTTGGGGAAGATCTTGCGGTCCTCGGGCACCCAGCCGACGCCCAGTTTGCTGATGGTGAAAGAGGGCTTCCTGGTGATCTCGGCCCCCTTGAATTTGATGGAGCCCGAGACCCGGGGCGGGGCGAGGCCCATGATCGCCCGGAAGACGCTGGACTTGCCGGAGCCGTTGCGGCCGAACAGCCCCACGAACTGGCCGGGCCTGACCGCCAGCGACAGGCCGAAGGCCACCTGGGCCTGCCCGTAGAAGATGTCGACGTTTTCTATTCTAAGCATCGGCCACCTCCCTGCCGAGATAGGCCGACTGGACCTCCTCGTTGGCGGAGACCTTGTCCGGCTCGTCGTAGGCCAGGACGGTCCCGTGGTGCAGGACCAGGATGACGTCGGCCACGCTGAAGACCAGGTCCATGTCGTGCTCCACCAGGATGATCTTGTGGTCGAGGCTCAAGTTCTTGATGACCGAGGTGATCCTGATCCGCTCCGCCTTGGAGAGGCCGGCCATGGGCTCGTCCAGAAGCAGGGTCTCGGGCTTCGAGGTCAGGGCCATGCAGAGGTCCAGGATCTTGCGGTCCCCGTGGGGGATGGAGTCGGCCGGCAAATCGGCCATGTGCCCCAGGCCCACGTGCTCCAAAACGGCCATGGCCTCGTCGGTGGTCTTCCGATCCTTGTGATACGGCAGGAAGAGCTTGTTCATGAGGCCCAGGTTTCTCTGCACCCCCACCCGGACGTTGTCCAGCACCGTCATCTCCTCGAAGATGCTGACCACCTGGAAGGATCGCGAGATGCCGTGCCTGATGATCCGGTAGGGCTTCTGGCCGGTGACGTCCGTCCCCTTGTAGAAAATTTTCCCGTCGTCGGGTTTGATGAAGCCCGTCAGCAGGTTGAAGAACGTGGTCTTCCCGGCCCCGTTGGGACCGATGATGGCCATGATGCCCTCGCGGCCGACGTCCAGGGTGATGTTGTTCGTCGCCGTCAGGGCTCCGAACCGCTTGGTGAGATTTTTAACTGAAAACAGGGGCATTGTTCCTCCCTGGGCCGGGGCCGAGTCCTGCCTGGTCGGGGCGACCCGGTCGGCGCGGCTCAAAAAACGCCTGGGTGCCGATTTCAACAAGTCATCGCTTTTAGCCGATCTTTTGTCCAACTTTTAGTCTTCTTGCCGACTCCTGATCCCCGCGTCAATTTTTTTCCTCGTCCTCCCCGACGGGCGGACGATTTTTTTTGGGTCTGTCGGCGGTGTTGATGATCGTCGCCACGGTCGCCCGGGCCGCTTTGGTCGTCAAAACTTGGTCTTCGACCTGGTTTTGTCAGGCTTTCTTCTTCTTTCTTTTCTGCATGACGCCCATCAGGCCCGTCGGGAAAAGGCAGAGAATGATGACGAAAGACATGCCGTATATGAACAGCCAGTGGTCCCACAGCGAGCTCAATAAATTCTTGCAGATGATGAAAATGAGCGACCCGACGATGGGACCGTAGAAGCTGACGGTGCCCCCGCCCAGCAGGGTCGCCATGACCACGTCGCCGGACTTGCTCCAGTCGAGGATGTCGGCGAAGGCCGACTGGGTCAGCAGGCAGTACATGGCCCCGGCCATGCCTGCGAAGGCCCCGGAGATGGTGTAGACGCCGAACTTGTAGAGGTTGACGTTGTAGCCCAGGTACTGGCTTCTGACGTAGTTCTGGCGGACTGACTGCAGGGAGAGCCCGAAGCAGGAGCGGGTGATGGCCCTGATGACGAAGGCGCAGACGATGAAGACGACGAAGCAGACGTAATAGTAGGTGGTGGGGTTGCTGACGTTGACGCCTAAAAAAGTGCTCCTGGAGACGCCGGAGAGGCCGGCCTCGCCGCCGGTCACCTCGTCCCAGCGCCAGCAGATGCCGAAGCAGACCTGGGTGAAGGCCACGGTCATCATGGCGAAATAGACGCCCCTCTTGTCCTTGATGAACCAGCCCAAGAGGGCCGCCGAGGCCGCGCCGACCAGGACGCCCGCCAGTATCGGGACCAGGAAGCTTCCGGGCCCGGAGAGGCGCAGAAAAGTGATGGCGGCCCCGTAGCTGCCCAGGCCGTAGAAGGCACCGTGCCCGAAGGAGGACAAGCCCGTCTGCCCCAGGCACAAGTTGAAGCTCATGGTGAAGATGAACCACAGCAGGAGTTCCGAGCCCAGGGAGATGAAGTTGCCGATGTACGGCAGGGCCGGATAGAAGGCGAAGACCGCTATGATCAGGACCAGGGGGTCCGTGATGATTTTGCGCATGAGGCCACCCTTATTAAGCATGAGGATATGGGCGTCGACAAGATCCGTAAGATCCGCAAGAAACAAAGGTCCGAAAGATCGAAAAGATCGAAAAGATCGAAAGGATCGAAAGGAACAAAAAGATCAAAAAGATCAAAAAGATCAAAAAGATCAAAAAGATCAAAAAGATCAAAAAGATCAAAAGATTAAAAGGTCAAAAGATTAAAAGGTCAAAAGATCAAAAGCATACTGGGCCGAAGTCAAGGTCTGACACACTGCTCGTATTTTCGGCAAAACACGCCGCGAAGTCGGGAGCCCGGGCAGGCGGAAGGAAAAGGAGAAAAACCACGCCCGCCCGGGCCCCGGCTCATTCGATGATGTTCTGCTGGCCCATGAGGCCCCGCGGCCAGAAATAGACGATGACCCCCATCAGCACGTAGGGCATGATGTCCACGAACCTGGGGGCCACCAGCACCCCCATGGAGAGCGTGACGCCCACCATCAGGCCGGCCACCAGGGACCCGGGAATGCTGCCCAGCCCCCCTATGAGGACGATGACGAAGGAGGGCATGAGGATGGCGCTGCCCATTCCGGATTTGACGCTCCAGATGGGCGCGGCCAGGATGCCGGCCAGGCCTGCGATGAACGAGCCCAGGACCATGATCCAGACGCGCATCTTGTAGAGGTCGTGGCCCAGGGCGCCGACCATCTCGGAGTTGAACATGCCGGCCTTGACCACGGTGCCGAAGCGGCTTTTCTCGGTGAACAGCCACGTGCCCGCGACCATCAGGGAGGCCACCAAGGCGATGAAGAGCCTGTACTTGGAGTAGAGGAACTTCCCGAAGACGATGACGCCCGAGGCGAAGGCGGGGGCGTCGACGTTGTGGGTGGCGGGCCCGAAGATGATGCGGACCAGCTCCTCCATGCCCATGGCGAAGCCCAGGGTGATCAGAAGCCCGAAGAGCGGGTCCTGGCCGTAGACGCGTCTGATGATCAGGCGCTCCACCAAAAAGCCGACGACGGCCACCGCGCACGGGGCCAGGAACATGGCGGGCAGGAAGCCCACGTGCTTGTACATGGCCCAGAAGAAGTAGGCGCCGAAGGTGAAGGTGATGGAGTGGGCGAAGTTGATGACGCCGGAGACGCCCAGGACCAGGCTGAAGCCCAGGGCCACGGCCGCGTAGACAAGCCCTAGGACGATGCCGTTTAAAAATAGCGATAATGTTAGCATGAGC
>JAISET010000212.1 GCA_031264015.1 Deltaproteobacteria bacterium
GGCTCGCGCTCAATGTGGATCGCCACTCCTGCCATTGGAGGGACTGCCTCTTTGTTCGTTACCAACGTTAGCAACAATAACGACTTGTTCATGCGATTTGCCACATAATGCAGCCTGAATACTATAATTAATTGTCGTCAAGTGCCAAATCATTGACTTAAGCTAGCCAGGCGTCAAAAACAGTGGTGAGAGGGGGGGGGGTGGAACATATTGGATGGTCCTTATTGTTAGCGGACCAGTCTGTATTGTGGTGTCACCAAAAGCTTTGAATCGGTGGCAGAGTACTCACCCTCAATTCTGATGCGGTTTATGCATTCGCATCTCCAAGAAAAACATGGGCAGGGGCCTGGAGCAACGAAAAAAGGCACCTGCCCATGTTTTTCTTGGACGGCTGTGGTTCCGAATATTACCCATGAGTCTCCGACCCGGTTTTTTAGAAAATTATCCCCGCCCTCCGCCGCAAGCCGCCGGAAACAAAAGTGGCGGCGCTTGTCGACGAATATGACCATCCTTTGACCAGGCATGCAAATGATTATGAGTATGATGATCGAGGAAGACAAACCGCCGACAGGCGTCGTCGACAAATATGCGACCAAGAACGAAACAGACGAATTTTTAGCCCGGGCAGGCAAAAAGAATCCGAAAGAGAGCGAAGAAATACGCGCCCCGGCCCTGCCGGCCAAAAAATTCCCCGCCGGGGAGATCGACGCGGTCTTAACCGAGGCGGCCAGGGAGACTTTGAGCGGATCAAAAGACAGCAGGTCAGGCCGTCGACGACAAGGCCAAAGACGTCGCCGACCTTGGGCTCGCCGTCTTCGACGACCTCTCCGAAGTCGGGGCGGTTTTCGCCGCCCGGCCGGCCTTGTTTCGCGCCCGCCTCGTTTTGCTAATTTTTTTAATCCCCGCCCGGCGAGCCCCCTTTCAAAAGATCGTGAAAATACTCGCCGGCCGTGATCTCCCGGCCGTCCGCGAACCTGACCAGGTAGGGGTCCCCCGACATGGAGGAGCCGGAGGCCACCTTGTCGACAAACTCCTCGGCCGTGGACAGCCTGTCCTTGACCCGGTTTAATTTGCTCCTCAAATGGGAGACCGCCCTGGAGGCCGAATAAGCCTTCCCGTTGCGGATGAACTCCAGACTGCCTGCCTCGCCCAGGGCGGCCAGAAGCCCCTCCACGCGCCCCGCCTCGACCTCCGACAGAGCCGAGGCCCGGGCGGGGCACAACAGAAAAAGCCCCAGGACCAACACGGCGGCGACAACTTTATATTTTGACATGCTGACCTCCTAAAACTCCCCCGGAGACGATCGGGCGGACACTTGCGGGTGGACACTTGCCGAGGTCGGGCGTAAAATTTAAGCGCGGCTCGACTCAGGCCGGCGGGACCGGAAAAGCGTCCTGCCCGCGGCCCATTATAACCCGGACGGGGGAAAAAAACCTCGTCGCCGGCTTGAAGCCCGTCCCGTTCCCGGCCGCCGTCAGGGAACGGCGCCGACCCCGGACCGGGGGCGCCGCCGACAAGTCAAATTAAGCCGGACAACGGAGGAAAACCATGCTGGCCGAAGCTCTGAGCGGATTTTTTAAAAACGCCCGCAAACCCGCCGGAAAAGTGGGGACGGTCTTCCTGCGGCTCATGAACGTCTGCCACGCCCCCCTCTCCAGATGGGGACTCTCTTTCATAGACGTCAGACCCGACGACGACGTCCTGGACCTGGGCTGCGGGGGCGGCGCCAACATCGCCAGACTCCTGAAATCCGCCGCCCGAGGCGCGGTCAGGGGCCTGGACTACTCGGAGCGAAGCGTCGCCGTGGCCCGCAAGGTCAACCGCCGGGCCATTGAAACGGGCAGGTGCGAGATCGTCCGGGGCGAGGTCCAGTCCATACCCTGGCCCGACGCCAGCTTCCAAATCGCCTGCGCCTTCGAGACCGTCTATTTCTGGGGGGACCGGGAGGCGGCCTTCCGGGAGGTGGCGAGGGTCCTCGCGCCGGGCGGGCGCTTTTTCATCTGCAACTCGCTCGACGAGCTCTCCGGCGGGGACAAGAACTTCTGGCGGGAGACCATCGGCCTGGACGACTTCTCCACGGCAGAGATCGTCAAAAACCTGGAGGCCGCGGGCTTCGAGAAAACGTCGGTCAAAGAGAAGGGCAGGATGAGGCTGGTCTCGGCCGCCAGGCCGGCGGCGTGAGCGTCTGGGTGCGGGCGAGTCGGAAACATGCGCCTCGGGGGCGGGGGAGGGGTCGGGGCAGGCCGGCTTGACGGCGGGCGGGGACAGTCTGAAGACGGGATTTTCTAAGGTTTCAGTCGCCCGGCCGTCAACTTTTCACCAGGCGCGACGGGCACTTCACCAGGCCGCAGTCGGCGCACCTGGGGCCGCGGGCGGCGCAGGTCGCCCGGCCGTGGCTGATCATCTGGTGCGAGAACCTGGTCCACAGTTTTTGGGGGATGACCTCCGCCAGGTCCGCCTCCACCCTGACGGGGTCCAGGCTCTCCGTAAGACCCAGGCGGCGCCCCACCCGGCCCAGATGGGTGTCCACGGTCAGGCCGGGCACCCCGAAGGCGTCGCCCAAAACGACGTTGGCGGTCTTGCGGCCCACCCCGGGCAGGGCGACCAGCTCCTCCAGGACCCCGGGGACTTCGCCCCCGTGGTCGGCGACCAGACGTTTGGCGGCGGCGGAGAGATTTTTGGCCTTGGCCCGGTAGAGCCCGCAGGTCTTGATCAGCCCCTCGATGTCCGCGACCTCCGCCCCGGCCAGCTCGCGGGGTCCGGGATAGGCCCTGAACAAATCCGGGGTGATCATGTTGACGCGCTTGTCCGTGCACTGGGCCGAGAGGATCGTCGCCACCAGCAGCTGGTAGGGGTCCTGAAACTCCAGGCCGCAGCGGGGGTCGGGATACTTTTCGTCCAGGTAGGCCATGATCTCGTCAGGGGTCGGCTTGGAGCTCTTTTTAGCGAAGGCCTTGGCCAAAGTCTTGGAAGAAGTCTTGGAAGAAGTCTTGGGTGAGGTTTTGGGAGCGGCGGGGACAGCCTCCGTTTTCCGGCGGCCAGCCGCCCGGCCGGACGTCGCCTGGTCGGCCGCCCCCCGGGCCGCGGCTTTCCTTTTCTTGTCGGCCTCCCCCATCTGAGACTCCCGATCCCCGAACTTTACCGGATCTTCTAATTCCCGGCCCTCTGTTCCCGGCCCTCCGTCACTCCCGGCCGCCCTTCGTTCCTTGCCCCCCGTCGCCGTCGGTCGCTCCCGGTCGCCCTCCGTCGGCCCGGCCGTCCGCCGCTCCGCCGTCCCTCACAGCTTCTCGACCAGCCCGGCCACGTTCCTGGCGGTGAAGCCCAGCTTCTCGAAGATGACGGAGGCGGGGGCGGAGTGTCCGAACTCGTCGACGCCCAGGACGGCGCCTTTGTCGCCCACCCAGCGCTCCCAGCCGAAGGTCCGACCAGCCTCCACCGCCAGACGTTTGGTGACGTTCGGGGGGAGGACCAGGTCCCGGTACTCCCGCGACTGTTTCTCGAAGATCTCCCAGCAGGGTAGCGAGACCACCCGGACGGCGATCTTCCCGGCCAGAATCGCCCTCGCCTCCAGGGCCAGGGAGACCTCCGAGCCGGTGGCGATGACGACGGCCTCGGGGACGCCGCCCTCGGCCTCCCGCAGGATGTAGCCGCCGGCCCTGGCGCCCTGGTAGGCCAGATCGCCCTCGGGCAGGACGGGCAGGTTCTGGCGGGAGAGGATCAGGGCGGCGGGACCCTTGCCCCCGAGGGCCAGGCTCCAGGCGGCGGCCGTCTCGAAGGCGTCCGCCGGCCTGATGACGTTCAAATTGGGGATGGCCCGCAAAGCCGCCAGATGCTCCACCGGCTGGTGGGTGGGACCGTCCTCGCCGACGCCGACGCTGTCGTGGGTCAGGACATAGACGACGTTCAGGCCCATCAAGGCCGAGAGTCTGACGGCAGGGCGCAGGAAGTCGGAGAAGACCAGAAACGTCCCGCCGAAGGGCGCCAGGCCGCCGTGGACGGCCATCCCGTTCAAAACGGCGCCCATGGCCTGCTCGCGGACGCCGAAGTGGACGTTGCGGCCGCCGGGCCAGAGGGCGCCGGCCCCGGGCTCCCCCTCGATCTGCGTCTTGTTGGAGGGGGCCAGGTCGGCGCTCCCGCCGATCAGCTCGGGCATGACGGGGGCCAGGATGTTGATGACCTTGCCGGAGGCCGCCCTGGTGGCCACGGGGGGCTTCCCGGAAAAGGACGATTTGGCGCCGCTCTTCAAAACGTCCTCGAAGTCGTCGGGGAGCCGTCCGGCCAGGCGCCTCTCCAGCTCGGCCCCCAGCTCGGGGTGCTTGCCGACGTAGGCGGACAAAGCCGCCTCCCAGTCCAGGCGGGCGGAGTTGTGGGCCTGGGAGAGGGCCAGGAAATTGGAGGCCACCCGCTCGTCGACAAAGAAGGGCGGCTTGTCGCCAAAGCCGTAGTGCTCCCTGGTGGCGGCCAGGGCCTCGGCCCCCAGGGGCTCCCCGTGGGCCCCGGGCGTGTCGGCCTTGGGGCTCCCGGCCCCGAGCTCGGTGCGGCACATGACCAAAGACGGCCTCTGGGTCTCGGCCTTGGCGTTCTCCAGGGCCAGCTGGACGGACATGAGGTCCTCGCCGTCGGAGACCACGGAGACGTGCCAGCCGTAGGCCAGAAAGCGCGAGCGCACGTCCTCGGAGAAGGAGATCGACGTGGGGCCCTCGATGGTCATCTGGTTGTCGTCGTAGACGCAGACGAGCTTGCCCAGGCCCTGGGTCCCGGCCAGAGACGAGGCCTCCGAGGCCACCCCCTCCATCAGGTCCCCGTCGGAGACCAGGGCGTAGGTGAGGTGGTCGAAGACGGGAAAGCCGGGCCGGTTGAAGCGGGCGGCCAGCTGACGCTCGGCCATGGCCAGGCCCACCGCCATGGCCAGGCCGTGGCCCAGGGGCCCGGTGGTGGCCTCCACCCCGGGGGTCAGGCCCCGCTCGGGGTGGCCGGGGGTGGGGCTGCCCCACTGCCGGAAGTTTTTCAGGTCCTCCATGGAGAGGCCGTAGCCCGCCAGATGAAGCCAGGCGTACAAAAGCGCCGAGCCGTGGCCCGGGGACATGACGAAGCGGTCCCGGTCCGGCCAGGAGGGGCACTCGGGGTCGTGCTTTAAAAACCTGGTCCAGAGGACGTAGGCCATGGGGGCCGCGCCCAGGGGAAGGCCCGGGTGGCCGCTTTTGGCCTTCTCCACCATCTCCGCGGCCAGGACCCTCAGGGTGTCCACCGAGGCCCGGTCCTTGCGCGTATAATTCTTTTTCTGCGTCGTTTTCATAAGTTCACCGGTAATGTCGACATGGTCATGTTAAAGGTGGGCCGGCGGGAGGGGCGGGCGGGATTTGTCAGCCCCGGCAGCCCTCTGAGACCTGGAAATAATCAGCCAAGGCCTGTAAAAATCGGCAAAGTCCTGTAAAAATCCTTGAAAATCCTGCAAAAACCTTTAATACCCTTTAAAACCCGGCAAATTGGAGGAACAGGCCGCAGGCCGTCCGCGTCGCAGGCCGTCCGCATCGCAGGCCGTCCGCATCGCAGGCCGTCCGCGTCTGCCGGCCGTCCGCGTCTGCAGGCCGCCCGCATCGCAGGCCGTCCGCGTCTGCCGGCCGCCCCGCCGCCCGGCGGATGTTTAAGCGACCGTTGTTATTATTTGGCGCCAGGGCCGCGCCCGGCTCTCGTCGGGATAAATTTCCGGCTCATTTTTCGTCTCGGGCATAGGCGAATAATAGCCAATTCCGCGCCCGTTGGCAAGATAAGAAGACATTGTCCGATTTTGGCCGCGTCGGCTGGGGCTTGTGAGGGACGATCCGGAATCGGGGACCGAAATGCGACATGTTCCGCGCGCCGCCTTGCCCGCGCCTCGTTTCCGCCTCCACTTTCCGGCTCCCGGCGCCTCCCGGCCCTCTCCGGTCTTCCCTCTTCCCTCCGCCTAGGCCTTGACGACGCCGGGGGAGACGGGGAAGGCGCCCCTGGTGTCGACGACCAGGGGGGCGTGCTTCTGGATGAAGGGCTTGTCGAAGGCCTTGTGGTCGGTCAGCAGGACCACGGCGTCGTAGGAGCCCAGGGACTCCGGGGTCAGGCGGACGCTTTTGAGACCGAAGTCGCCCCGTCTCGTGCGGGGCAGAACGGGCACGTGGGGGTCGCTGTAGTCGACCTGGGAGCCCGACTCGGCCAGCAGCCTCAGGACCTCCAGGGAGGGGCTCTCGCGCATGTCCTCGACGTTTTTCTTGTAGGCCATGCCCAGAAGAAGAATTTTCGAGCCCCTCAACGGCTTGGACCGCTCGTTCAGGGCGGCGGAGACCTTGTCCACCACGTAGCGGGGCATGCTGGCGTTGATCTCGCCGGCCAGCTCGATGAACCTGGTGTGCACCCCGTAGGCCCGGGCCTTCCAGGTCAGATAAAAGGGGTCGATGGGTATGCAGTGGCCGCCGATGCCGGGGCCGGGGTAGAAGGGGGTGTAGCCGAAGGGCTTGGTGGCGGCGGCGTTGATGATCTCGTGGATGTCCAGGTCCATGCGGGAGGCGACCACCTTGAGCTCGTTGACGAGGCCGATGTTGACGGCCCGGTAGATGTTCTCCAAGAGCTTGGTCAGCTCCGCGGCCTTGGTGGAGCTGACGGGCACCATGCGGGCCACCACCTGGCCGTAGAGGGCCAGGCCCACCCTGGCCGAGGACGGGGTGGAGCCCCCCAGGACCTTGGGGATGGTCTGGGTCTGGAAGTCGGGGTTGGCCGGGTCCTCGCGCTCGGGGGAGTAGACCAGAAAGAAGTCCTCGCCGACGGTCAGCCCCCGGGCCTCGATGGGCGGCCGCAGGACCTCCTCGGTGGTCCCGGGGTAGGTGGTGCTCTCCAGCGAGAGAAGCTGCCCGGGGCGCAGGCGCGGGAGTATGGCCCCGAGGGTCCCCTCGACGTAGCTCAGATCGGGCTCGCGCTCCTTGGTCAGCGGGGTGGGCACGCAGATGATCAGGGCGTCCGCCTCGCTGGCCAGCTGGAAGTCGGAGGAGGCCGAGAACAGGTTGGCCGAGGTCTTCAGCCTCTGGTCGGAGATGTGCCCGATGTAGCTCTCCCGGCGGCCGATCTTGCGGACCTTGTTCTCGTCCACGTCCAGGCCCAGGACCTGGAAGCCGGCGTCGGCGAAGGACAGGGCCAGGGGCAGCCCGACGTAGCCCAGGCCCAGGACGGCCACCACGGCCTTGCGGTCGGAAATCCTGGTCAGAAACGTCTCTTCAAAATTGCTCATGGATGTCCTCCCCTCCCCCGCCGACGAAAATTAATTTTGCCGCGCGTCCGAAACAATTGACCCGGGGGAAATTCCCGCCGAAAAATCAGGCCGGAAAAAAATCGGGCCTCGAAAACAGCCGGACGGGCGGCTCCCCGACTCCCGGGCCCCCCCCTACTCCGCCTCGTCGCCGGACTTCTCCAGGGCCTCCAGAAAGGACCGGACGACCAGGTCCTGGTCCGCGGGCTCCAGCCAGGGGTGCATGGGCAGGCTCAGGACCTCCCGGGAGGCCTTCTCGGCCGCCGGCAGCTGGCCGGGCCGGCCGCCCAGATAGGCGAAGACCGGCTGGAGGTGCAGACACTTGGGGTAGTAGATCATGGTGGGCACCCCGTCCTCGCGCATCAGCTCCATGATCCTCTGACGCCTGGTCTCAGGGACGCGGACGGTGTACTGGGCCCAGGACGACCGCAGCCCCCCGGGGACGGCCGGGATATGCGGGTGGGCGGGGAGCAGGGCCCGCTCGTAGCGGTCGGCGACCACCTGCCTGGCCTCCAGCTCCCGGGGGAAGGCCTCGAATTTGACCAGCAAAACGGCCGCCTGCAAGGTGTCCAGGCGCGAGTTGAGGCCCAGGCGGACGTGCTCGTAGCGCCGGCCGCCCGTCCCGTGGACCCGGGAGCTGCGGATGATCTCGGCCAGGTCGGAGTTGTCGGTGAAGACGGCCCCGCCGTCCCCGTAGCAGCCCAGGGGCTTGGCCGGAAAAAAGCTGGTCGCCCCCACCTGCCCGAGGCTCCCGGCCCGCCTGCCGCCGTAGCACCCGCCGAAGCCCTGGGCGGCGTCCTCGAGGACGACCAGGCCGTGCTCGTCGGCGATGCGCGCCACGGACTCGTAGTCGTGGGGGAGGCCGAAGAGGTCCACGGGGATGACGGCCCGGGGGCGCAGGACGCCCTCGCGCTTGACCTCGAGGATCTTCTCCTCGAGGCCGGCCGGGTCGATGTTGTAGGTGACGGGGTTGACGTCCACGAAGACGGGCGTCGCCCCCCTCAGGGCCACCGCCTCGGCGGTGGCGAAGAAGGTGAAGGTCGGGCAGAAGACCGCCTCCCCGGGGCCCACGTCCCAGGCCAGCAGGGGCAGGGCCAGGGCGTCGGTCCCGTTGGCGCAGGCCACGCACTCCCGCACGCCCACGTACTCGGCCAGGACTTTCTCCAGCTCCTGCACCTCCGGCCCCAAAATGAACCTGACCGAGGAAGCCGCCTTGATCAGGGCCTCGTCAATGGCAGGCTTGAGCGACTCGTACTGCTTTTTCAGATCAATGAAGGGAATCATCATGCCCACCGAGACAAAATGAAATCTGGGCCCGCCCTGGGGAAGCCGCGGGAAAAAGAGAAGAGAAAAAAAAGAAAAAAATGGCAAAACAATGGCAAAACAATGGCGAAACAATTGAAAAAAAACCGAAAAACAGACGAAAACAAAAAGGCGAACGGAAAGCAAAAACAGACCGAAATAAAAAGACGAACGTAAGGCAAAAACGGACGGACATCCGACGAAACGGCCGGAAACAACAGCCCGCGGACAAAACCGCGGCGGGGGGTGGGTAAAAAAAACCGACCGCCGAAAAAACCAGGCCGGGCGGCCCGTAGAAAGGAACCGGCTAAGGATAAATTGTTTGGAACGGCAAAGTCAAGAACAACGCGGACGAACCGGCGGCCGAATCAAGACGTCGAGGGCACCGACGAGTCAAAAAAAATTAAACGCCGGACTGTCGGGGGAGGTTCATGAGCCCGGATTTTTCCACTATTGTTTTCCCCGCCCGGCGTCAAATTTTCTTTTCTCCTCCCCGGACCGCCCCCGGCCCGACCTTCGGCCGGCAGTTAATTAATTTTTCCCGCCTTGTTTTTCACCGCCCGGAGACGACGGCCTGTCTTTTTTCGCTTTTCGCCTTTTTCTGTTTTTCGCCTTTTTTCGCTTTTCGCCTCTCCCTGTTTCTCTCCTATCCTATCCTATCCTATCCTATCCTCTCCTCTCCTCTCCTGTCCCGTCCCGTCCCGTCCTGGCCGAGTCCGTCTTGTCGTCGGCGAATTTATTTTGTCTCCCCGCGGCTGTCGCCCGGTCGTTTTTTGACTTTCGCCCGCCTGGTCCCCGCTTCGTCCCGTCTTCTTTTCAGCCTGGCCCCAGGTCGTTTTCCCCGGCTATGCTCCGGCCCGGGCGCCGATCCTGACGACGTTCGCCGCCTTCGGGGGCCGTCATTCCCGCCCGTTGTCGACCGCGTCGTCGACCGCGTCGTCGGGCCGCAGCAGGCCCCCCTCGTCGAGGTGGTATTTCAGGCCGCACTCTGGGCACACGGCCTTTTTCCCGGCGGGCAGCCTGACCCCGCAGCGGCAGACCCAGCCCTTGCGGCGGGCGGGGACGCCCATCATCAGCGCGTAGTCGGGCACGTCCGCGGCGACCACGGCGCCGGCGGCTATGAAGCAGTAGCGGCCCAGGGTGTGGCCGCAAACGACGGTGGCGTTGGCGCCGATGCTGGCCCCCCGGAGCACCCTGGTGGGCCTGGCCTCGGACATGCGCCTGATGAAGGCCCTGGGGTTGTGGACGTTGGTGAAAACCATGCTGGGCCCGCAGAAGACGTCGTCCTCCAGGGTGACGCCCTCGTAGACGCTGACGTTGTTCTGAATCTTGCAGCCGCGGCCCACGGTGACCCCGGGCCCGACGACCACGTTCTGGCCGACGCTGGTGCCGTCCCCGACGCTGGAGCCTTTGAGGACATGGGAAAAATGCCAGATTTTGACGCCCCGCCCCAGGGTCACCCCGGAGTCGATCACGGCCGTCTGATGCACGAAAGTTTCTTCCTGACTCATGAGCTCTCCAAATCAAAACATGTCGGGGACGACAGCTCCCGAAAGCCGTCGGCCCGCTCAAAAACCGTTTAAACCAAACTTAAACCCGTCCGGGCCAATCCAATGACCCTCCGCGCCAGACTCCAATTTCCACTCCAAACTCCCCCCTCCGCTCCAAACCCCCCCCTACTCCAAACTCTCCCAGCGCCCGCTTTTTAAAGACTTGTCCAGGGCCAGCAGCACGCCCAAAACTTGCAGGGCCTCGCCGGGGCCGCTGTCGTCGGGTTGTTTTCTCGTTTCCACGCACTCCAGAAACAGCTTGCACTGCTCCAGCAAAGGCTCGACTTTCTCCAAGGGGACGGCCGTCCCGCCGGCCGGGTCCTTGACCGCCTCGGGCCGGCCCGACGACCTGGACACCCTGTTGGCGAACAGGCGCAGTTTTTTCTCCCAGGGGGCGGCGTCGTCGAAGACGGCCGTCATCCTGCCGCCCGCGACGGTGAGCCTCTGCTCTTTCTCGGGGCTGACCCAGCTCACCGAGACGTGGGCGCGCGGGCCGTCGCCATACTCCAGGGTCGCCTCGGCCCAGTCCTCGACGCCCGGGGTGACGCCGCCCCCGCCGGTGGCAAAAACCCTTTTCGGCGGGCCCGCGATCCCCAGGATCATGGCCACGTCGTGGGGGGCGAAGGACCAGAGGACGTTCTCGTCGGTCCGCAGCTTGCCGAAATTATGGCGGCGGGAGCCGAGGAGCAGGCGGGGGCCCAATTCTCCCTTCAGACATTTCGCCCGAAGCTCCCGATAGGCCGGGTGGCGGTTTAACAGATGGTCGACCATGAGGATCCTGCCATGGAGACGGGCGGCCCCGGCCATCTTTTCCCCGTCGGCGACGGAGAGGGCCAGGGGCTTCTCCACCAGGACGTCCCTCCCCGCGGCCAGGGCCTCCAGGGTCAGGTCGCAATGGAGCGGGGCGGGGGCGGCGATGACGACGGCCTTGATCTCGTCGTCCAGGAGGGCCTCGCCCAGCGTCCCGACGGCTTTGAGGCCGGGACGGTCGGACAAGTTTTTGGCCCTGACGGCGGGGTCGGGGTCGCAGACTGTCCTGAGGGCGCCCAGGGCGGACAGATCCCGCGCCAGGTTTTTCCCCCAGTAGCCCGCCCCGACCAGCGCGACTTGCGGCGGGCGGTTTTTTTTCCGGGTCATGTCAGGGCCTTGACCTTGGCAGGTTGGGTTTTTGCGGTTGAAAGTCGTTCATGGCGGGGGTTCGGGGGAGCCTCAGGCCTGCTGGGCCAAAGCGGCGGCCAGGTCGGGGAAGAGACGCGTCTTGTTGTCCAGGGACCAGAGGGACAGGACCCGCCAGAAGTCCGGCTGGGCGGCCCGGTCGAGCACCAGCCCGAAGCGCTCCCCGTCGGCCAGAACCATGTCCCGGACCAGCCGCATCTCGGCGCCGGAGAGGCTGGTCAGCCCGGAGACGTCCAGCACCAGGCCGCCGTCGCCCGAACCCAGAAACTTCAGCCAGCCGCGGCCCTCCCTGGCCAGCCGGCCGTCGGAGAGCTCCAGGAGCCTCAGGCCCCCGTTGCTCAGGTCGCTCCTGAGGGCCCGGCAGACCTCGTCTGGGTCGGCCTCGTCCTCGGACGGGAGGCCGTCGTCCGCGGCCGGGAAACCGTCGGCCGGCGGGTCGGAGTCGGGAGCGTCGTCGGCGGGCGCGGCCTCGGAGGAGGCCGACGACGGGGCGGGGCCGGCCGGCGGGGCGGAGTCGGGAGCGGTCCCGCCCGGGGCGGCCTCGTTGGCCTCCAGGCCGTCCGGGGAGGACAGCGGGGAGGAGAAGTGGGAGACGACGGTTTTTTCCGGGACGGGGGAGTCGGGGGGGGCCGCGGAGACGGGGAAGGACGTCCGGACGTCGCCGGCCTTGTCGGGGTCCAGGATCTTGGCGAGACCGGGGGCGAAGGGGCTCTCCTCCTGGTCCAGAAAGAGGCCCAGATCCGACCAGGACTTCGGGGCGGGGTCGGCGGCGGGGGCGGTCAGTGAGGCCTCGGCCTCGGCGACGGCCTGGTTGATGGCCGCCAGCCAGTCGACCTCGTCGTCCTCGCCGGCCTCCAGGCGGGTCAGAATCGCCTCCACCGTGTCCAGCACCTGGAAGAGCTGGTTGACGATGCCGGGGGGGCAGACATGCTCGGGGGTGTCCCTGACGGTCTGGAGCAGGTTCTCCGCGCCGTGCAGGAGCTTGTAGAGGTTGCCGAGGTTGACGAAGCCGCTGTTGCCTTTGATGGTGTGGAGGGTGCCCATGAGGGCGTTCAGATGCTCCAGGGAGCCGGGCTGGTTCTCCAGCTCCATCAGCTGGGCGCCCGCCGTGGTCAGATGGTCCCTGGCGTCGAAGATGAATTCATCCAAAAGTTCGCTGGACATGCCCTACTCCGTCTGGCGGAAACGGCCGCGCGAAAGCCGATGGCCGCGGCGGCGCGAGGGACCGGCCCGGCGCGGCGGCGCGAGGGTCGGGAGGCGGCTCCCGGGGCCGCGCCTCTCCCCGCCTCAAAAACTCTCCCCTAACCCGGCCGGCGGTCTGATACTGAAAAGATTATAGCACATGTCGGACGTCCGCCGCCACCTGGGGAAAAAGCCGGGAACCTGGCGCCGGCGGCGGGGACAAAACCGCGGCGGCCGTCCGCGGACGCGCCCGGTCTCCCCGAAAGAAAAGACGGGCCCGGCCGGGCGCCGCCCCGGCCGGATTTCCGAGGCCCCGGCGGAATGTCTAATTCCAGGGCGAAGACCCGGCTGTTTGTCGGCCGCCCGTCGCGGACGCTGACGAGCGCGGACTTTCTTTGGCTCGGACAAACATTATTTTGCTCCGGCTAACATTATTTTGCTCCGGCAGACAATATTTGTCTCCGACCAACAATATCTGACTCAGGAAACCGGACGGGCGTCAAATGACAATTTATGGCGGCAACCGCGCCTAAAAAACATTCTCCGCGTCCGCGGTCCCAGGCCGGCGACAATTTTTTTCCGACGGCCGCGACGGCCGCGGCGGCCGTCGTCCCCGCGGGCCCCCGGGACCGCTCCGACAAGTCCCTCCGACAAAAACTAATTGCTCCGGAAATATTGCCCGCATGGTTTTCACCTGAAAATAACTGATAAAAATATATTTTGTCGCCGCGCGGGCGCCGGCCTGAAAAACCTGCGCCCGGCCGTCTAACCGCGCTGTTCCTATAAACTCACTTATTTCCTTATAGCTCTATTTTTTTAATATTAATTCGACAGATAATCGTTGGAACCGGCTTATGTGAAATTAATTTCAATCTGCGACCAGACGCCCGCGCAAATGTTCTTATCCATATTATCAACATATTTGCGGCATATGTCAGTCTTACAGACCAAGCATGCCGGCCGCGCGCCCATGATCAGGAAATTAATTTATAACCACAGGCTCCTCCGGCCATCCTAGTTTGAACCGATAGGAAAACAGCCGGTTCGAAGACAAGTCTTCCGGGCAAAATTAAATGTCCGACTTATGTGAAATTCTTCCATTAGCGGCTTGTGTCGACCTTCAGATATTTTACAGGCAGGCTGTCAAATCCACATATGTCCGTCAGACCAGGCATTAGCCGGCTGTCATGCGGACCTGCGGCCCGTCTTCAGCAAACTGGGTCGAAACTGGAAGATAATTTGGATCGGGCCGGGAGAAATAGGGGAAGACAGGCTGACGGCAGCCTGATATTTAGACGAGCCGGAGGCGACGGCGACTATATAGTCGGACGACGGCTCATAAAAGACGGGCCAACTTGGCCAAACTAATTCAATTACGGTGAAGTCGGACTAATTTTGAAATGTCTCCTCTGGAAAAGAAGATTCGAACAAATAAATTATTACCATAAATTGGCCTCGAGACATTTATTTTGCTTCCATTCAGCCTAATTACCTGAGCTCGAAAGACAACTTTGGTCAATGGCAAAAAAAAATTAAATTTTTTTGTTGACAATGGACTATTTTTTATATACACTCGGTCTCACGTGGTCTCTATAGTCAGCTTGTTTTCGCCTGAGCGCACTCAAGCGGACAAATCTTGTGGTCACTACTCAATTCTAATGCTTCATTTGACCATAAAAATTTCATCTAATGTTGTCCAAATGGTTTGTAATTTCTCAAGACCAAGCTGGTTTTCGTCCGGACGGGGGGCGACGCGGCCAAAACGGCGGCCGGCCGCCGGGGCGACGGGCTATTTTCCTGCTTTTTATATGCGAGAGGTTTGCTTAGTATAGTGATTTACTAGTTTCATACTTCTAATAAGATGACTATATGAACTCCCCAAGGGGAGCCCTCGGCCGACGCCCGGGGCCTCGGGGAGGGTGTCCGGCCGCCACATGGGCGCCCGGGGAGGCTGAGATTTCTCTGGAAAGACATCTTTCGATCACTTTTTCTGTTCTTCATTTGCACGAGAGACTGGCTCGCGGTCTGTTCTATCTCATTGTTAAAGGCGCCGGCTCATTATTGAAGGTGCCGGCTCGCCTTTGACAGTCTTTATTGGCTCTTAGTCGCCTTTTTATCTCCAACCCAGGTTCGACATCTTGTCGAGACAATTTGACGAACCATTAACCAAAAAAGGACTTTTTATCATGCCTGAAGCAGCTAAAATCAATCCCAAGGCCTTTGTTGATGCTAGAAAATCCCAGCTGTTGGACAAGAACTCCCTGGCCAGAATGGCCGGCGTCTCCTCGCTGACCATCACCCGCCTGGAGACGGGCAAGCCCGTCCTCCTGACCAACGTCAAGAAGATCATGATCGCCCTGGGCTACTCCGTGGCCGACAAGGACCGCTTCTTCATCTAGGCCGGGCCCGGCGCCAACCTCGCGGAGATTATTCTCCTTTGCGGGAGACGGATTATTGGCCGACGCCGACAATCCGTCTCCTTTTTTTCCCCTGAGACAGAAGAAATTAAACGCTTGAGCTATCTTATGCCGGCATAATCCTTTTAGTTCTCGTTTTGTCTCCCCGCGGTCCAAATTTCCGGCCGTTTTTTTTCCTCCTCCTCCAGCCCTCCCCCCGCGGCCCGTCCGGCCCGGGGCCGCGTCTTGTTTGACGGGCGGGGCGGCCTGGGGTAAGATTGAAGCCGGCGGGAGCCGGCGAAACCGCGGCCTTTCCCCGCGCCGGCGGCGGCCCCGGTCGTCGTTTGTCCGCCGGCCGGCTCTCGGCGGGGCGGGGTCCGACGACGAGCCCGCCCCGGCCCACGAGCGCTTAGAGGTCGCCTTGCCCATGTCCAGCGCCACGCCCCGCACGATCCGCCCCGCCGCGCCCCCCCGGCGGCCCTCCCCCCGGCGGCCCTCGGCCAGGCCGCCCCTGTGGACCCTGACCTTTCTGACCTTCATCCTGATCAACTTCTGCATCTTCCTGGGCTTCGACATGCTCCTGCCCACCCTGTCGCTGTACCTGGACAGCAGGGGCTGCTCCAGGGAGGAGATCGGGCTCATCTTCGCCGTCTTCGCCGTCGCCTCGGTGACCAGCCGCCTGATGGCCTCCCGGCTGAGCCGCCGGCTGGGCCCCCTGAGGGTGCTGCGCTGCGGGATGGTCTTCTGCTTCGCGGGGTCGCTGACTTTCTTTCTGATCCCCCGCCAGTTCTTCTACGCCCTGGCCCGGGTGCTCCACGGGGCCGGGGTGGGCATGACGCTGACCCTGATCGTCTCCATGGCCGCCCAGGTCCTGCCGCCCCAGCGCCTGGGGGAGGGGCTGGGCTACCTGGGCCTGGGGGCCACCACGGCCCTGGCCGTGGGCCCGCTCCTGGGGCTCTGGGTGGCCGGCGCCTTCGGCTACAAGGTCATGTTCACGGCGGTGGCCCTGTGCAGCGTCGCGGCGGCCTTGATCAGCCTGACGCTCCCCCCCATGCGCCTGGCCTCGGACCTGGCCCCGCCGCCCGAAGGATTAAGGGACCTGGTCGAGTTCAAGGCCATGGGCCCGTCGTCCCTGATCTTTCTCTTCGCCGTGGGCACCTGCTCGGTGGCCAGCTACCTGGCCATCTACTGCCGGGAGCTGGGGTCGGGCGACGCCGCCCGCTTCTTCGTCGTCTCCACCGCGGGCGTCGTCCTCTCGAGATTGTCCGCCGGGCGCATCTACGACCGCTACGGGCACGGCAAGGTCGTCTACCCCTCGGCCTTCCTGCTCCTCGTCTCCATTCTCTCCCTGGTCTTCCTCCCCGGGATCATGACGGCGGCCGCGGTGGTCTACGGCCTGGGGGTGGGCTCCATGTTCCCGGCCTTGCAGGCGCTGACCCTCTCCTCCGCGCCCCCGGAGCGCCGCACGGCCGCCTCGGCCCTCTTTTTGATCTGCTTCGACATCGGCATCGCCCTGGGCAGCCTGGGCATGGGCTTTCTGGCCGGCCGCTACTCCACCTACTCCGTGGTCTTCCTGGTCTCCGGGGTCTTCCTGATCCTGCTGGCCCTGGTCCACCTGTTCCTCTTCGGCCGCAAGCCCGTGTCCCCCCGCCCCGGGGGCGCCTGATTTGCCGGCCCCGGACCACAGGGTCCTCAAGGCCTGGCCCAACCCCCGCGCGGCCTCCCTGGCCTTCGACGGGCGGCCGGCCCCGGGGCTGAAGCCGGGCCGCGGCGTCTCCAGAGGGCAGCTTCTGGCCGTCAGCCGCGGGCAGAGGACGGGGGACCTGCGGGCGCCGTTCAGCGGGACCGTGGCCGCCCTGGCCCCGGGACGGGTGGACCTTGTCCACGAGGAGGGCCGCTCCGGCGTCCCGCCCGAGCCTGTGGACCTGTCGGGCCTCTCCTCCCGGGAGCTCGCCCCGGCCTTAAAATCCCTGGGGGTCGACCTGCCCGCCCCGCCGCCCCCCGGCGGGACCGTCATCGTCTCCGCCCTGACCCCGGAGCCCGGCCTGGACGCCGGGCCCGCCCTCTGGCTGGACCAGAGGCCCGCCCTGGAGCGGGGGCTCGCCCTCCTGCGGAGGCTCTGGCCGGACCGGGAGTTTCTGCAGATCCTGCCCCCCAAATTCGAGCCCTTGAAACTTGAGCCGCCCGGCGGCGGGGTCCTTTTCAGCCGGGACGTCTTCCCCCTGTCGCTCCCCTCGCTTCTGCGCCGCAAGACCCTGGGGCTGGCCCTCCCCGACGCCGGGGGGGTGGTCTCCCCGCAGAGCCTGTGGGCCCTGGGCGCGGCGGCCCGCTCGGGGCTGCCTCCGACCCTCGCGCCGGTGACCATCCAGGGCTTCCACTACCTGGCCCCGCCCGGGCTGAAGCTCGAGAACGTCCTGGCCGACGTCAACCTGCTGCCCCTGCCCGGGGACTCGGTCGTCCTGGGGGGCCTGGTCACCGGGAGGCCGACGGCCAGGCTGGGGCGGGGGCTCGGGGCCTCGGACCTGGCCCTGTGGCTGGTCCGCCGCCAAAACGTCCGCGGGGAGCCGGGCCCCTGCCGCCGCTGCGGTCTGTGCCGCCTGGCCTGCCCCATGGGCCTCCCGATGGACAGGGCCGCCTCCGCGCCGCCCGGGGAGTGGTTCCTGCGCATGGGCGAGATCGGCGGGCTGCTGGCCGGCTGCGCGGGCTGCGGGGCCTGCGCCCTGGCCTGTCCCGCGGGGCTGCCGCTGCTGCTGCTGGCCCGGGCCGCCGGCGCCTCCGACCCCCACGGCCGGGACGTGCCCCCCCGCGGCTCCGACCCGGGCGGCGACTCCGACGGCGGGAGCGGGCCCCCGGGGACGGGCGGCGGCCGGGCCGAGGACGCGGGGACGGACGGCCGCGCCGCCCCGCGCGACCCCGACAATCCCGACAATCCGAACGTTCGGCGCGATTTCTCTCCCCCCGGCCCGGCGGCCGGGCCCTCATGAGCGGGCCCGTCCTGAGGCTGCGGCCCGGGCCCTTCGCCGGAAAGTTCCGGGGGCGGGGGGACCTGCTGGCGGCGCTGAGCCTGCTGCCGCACTTTGTCTGCCTGGCCGTCCTGGGGCATGCCGGGCCGCTGCTGGCCCCGGCGGCCGCCTTGCTCGCGGGGCCGCTCTTAAAAAAAAGACGCCCCGACCCGGCCGCCCTGGCCGCGGCCGGTCTGGCGGGGGTGCTCATGGGCCCCGGGGCGCCCTGGCCGTCCTACGCGGCCGCGGGCCTGGCCGCCTCCCTGGCGGCCCTGGCCGGCGGCGTCTTCCGGCACCGCTTCCTGCCGGCGGCGGCGGCGGGTTTGGTCGCCGGCTGGCTCCCGGCCTGGCTGGGGGCCCTCCCCCCCGCCTCCCCCGCCCCGCCCCCCGCGGCCTTTTTGCTGCTGCTGCCGACAGTCCCGGCCGCCCTGGCCCCGGCCGGCCGGAGGCTGGCCCGGATCGCGCTGCCCTGGGCTTTCTGGCTGGGGGCCGCGGCCTTGTTCCGGCCGTTGGCGGACCACCCCGCCCGGGGCCTCCTCGCTCCGGCCGGGGGGCTTTTTCATCTGCTCGGCTGCTGGCTGGTCCTCTCCGCCCACCTGGGCCGGGAGCTCTGGCCCGGGGGGAGCGGCGTTCCGTCGCTTTTGGTCGTCGTTTTGGCCGGGCTTTTCCTCCTCGCCCTGCCGGCCTCGGCGCCCTGGGTTTTGTGCGGCCTGACGGTCCTGGAGCTGCTGGTCTATCGCCGGGCCTCCCGGCCGGACGCCTGGAACGGGCGGCGGACGGGGGCCGCGGACGTCCCGGCCGCCCCGTCCCGGGAGCCGCCCCCCGCCCCGGGGGCCGGCTCCGAGCTGGTGGCCGTCAGGCTCTGCGCCAGGCCGCCCGGGGCCGTGGCCTTGACCGCCGAGTATGAGGGCCCGGCCAGCTGCAGGCTCGCGGCCATCCTGGACGACGGGCCCCTGGCCTGCCCCGAGGCCTGCCTGGGCCTGGGGGACTGCGTCCGCTTTTGTCCGCACCAGGCCCTGACCCCGGCCGCCAGCCCCGGGGCCCCGCCCGGACTCAACGCCGCCAGGTGCCGGGGCTGCGGGCTCTGCCTGGAGGCCTGCCCCAAGGGGCTGATGGTTCTGAGGCCCAGGTCGGCCGCCTACGTCGTGCGCTGCCGGGGCTCGGCCAGGATGCGCGGCATGGACGCCCTGTGCCCGGAGGGCTGCCTCTCCTGCGGGCTCTGCCGCAAGGCCTGCCCCGCCGGGGCCGTGGGCAGGCCCGGACGCCTCTCGCCCCCGGAGGTCTCCGACGAGGCCTGCGCCGGGGCCCGGCCCGGCTGCGCCCTGGCCTGCCGCAAGGCCTGCCCCCGGGGGCTGCCCGGGCCCGCCATGGGGCTTTTGTAGGGCCCGCCCCGGGCGCCGGGAAGCCGGCCCGGACGCCTGGGGGCCCGGCGCCCGGAACAAAAATTCATCCCCGCCGAAAAAACACCGCCCCCGCCCCGTCCCCGCCGCGACAGGAGGCCGCCGCCCGCCGGATCCCTCCCCGCCCCCGCGTCATATAAAAAGCGGCGGCTTTGATCGAGTTGCCGCCTGATTAGTATCTGCATATTTTCCCCCAACAAATATGCAGATTATTGGCTTTTACTCTTGACTATGTGCATATTATCTGTTATTATATATGCATATAGTGAATGGAGATGCGCGGATGAGATATTTCGATTATTCATTTCTTGAGCACGGGCTACTGCCCGCAGGACTTGTGAGCGTGGTTGCCTCAATCAGCGAACTTCGCGAGCGCGAGAAAGCGCTCAAATCCAGTTATCCCGACGTTTTCACGCGCTTGGAGAGTATTGCGAAAGTGCGGAGCGTCAAAGGCTCGAACGAAATAGAGGGAATCGTCGCGAGCGAACAGCGTGTCAACGAAATCGTCAACCA
>JAISET010000215.1 GCA_031264015.1 Deltaproteobacteria bacterium
GATTTATTCCCTTATGAGTCATCCGCTACAGATGACGAGTCTTTCACTATTGGGGCGCCAGCTTCCGACGAGGATTTTTTAACTTTTGAGACATCCGCTTCCGATGACGAGACTTTCACTATTGAGGCGCCCGCTTCCGACGAGGATTTTTTAACTTTTGAGACATCCGCTTCAGATGACGAGACTTTCACTATTGAGGCGCCCGCTTCCGACGAGGAGATCTTAACTTTTCAGAAATTAGCTTCCTATAAGGATAATTTCACTATTGAGGCGCCAGATTCTGGTGGGGAGCTCTTAACTTTTAAGAAATTAGCTTCCTATAAGGATAATTTCACTATTGTGGCGCCAGTTTCCGACGACGAGTCTTTCACAATTGAGGCGCCCTCTTCCGACGAGGAGTTCTTAACTGCCGAGACCTCAGCTTCCGACGTGGAAATTTCAACTGCCGAAGCGTCAGCTCCAGATGAAACGTCCGCTCTCGCCGGGTGGTTTTCTTCCGTTGAATCGGTTTCATCCGCAAATATAATTGTTTCAATGGAATATTCTTCTCCCGTTGAAGCGTGCCCGCCTTCTTTATCCGCCGAAGCGTCCGCTTCCCGCGAGGAGATTTCAACTGCCGAAGCGTCCGCTTTCGACGAGGATGTCTCGACTGCCGAGGAGCTCGCTTCCGACGAGGAGATCTCCACTGCCGAAGAGCCTGTTTTCAAGGCGACGCCAACTCCCTCCAAAGCGCCCGTTTCCACCGGATGGTTTTCAGACGACGGCGAGCCTTCACCGGTCACAATTTTTGTTCCGACAGAATGGTCCCCGCCCGTTGCGACGCCTGCTCCCGACAAGGCGCGCCCGAGGATAATGGGGGACAGACCGGTCGAAAACGTCGACTCGCACAAATTTTTCGATCACTTTAATCGCGCGAAGAGATATTTCACAGATTATTGTCATGACAGGTCCGAGTTGTCGTATGACACGGCCTATAATCTGCTCTCGGCGGTCGCCTCCGAGGGCAGCGGCCGCGCCGAATATTTTCTGGCCACCTTGATTCTGAACCGTTATGACATCAACCTGCTTCCGAGAGCCAGAGAAATTAGCGAGCTTCACATCGTCCTGCACCAGAATTATTATTTCGAATATGATCCGGACGATTATTATCATGACAATCTGAATTTGGAGGAGATGGTGTCAAAAAGCGAGGAGTTTCTGGAGGAGGAGGCGGACAGAGAGGCTGACTACGACGAATGTTTGAGACAGAGACAAACGGCGCTGAAGTTGTATTTTTCGGCGGCCAACAAAGGCCATCCTGGCGCTTTTTACAAACTGGCCGAATTTTTAGGCTTGAACGGGTATTGCCGCGACGTCCAGGCCGCCCTCGTCTATTTCCGCAGCGAAACTGATCTCGGAGCCGACATTTCGGCCGAGGATGTCATGCGGCTC
Source organism: Deltaproteobacteria bacterium (assembly GCA_031264015.1). Taxonomy (GTDB): domain Bacteria; phylum Desulfobacterota; class Desulfarculia; order Adiutricales; family Adiutricaceae; genus JAIRNQ01. The sequence goes on from JAISET010000215.1 coordinate 1,432, forward strand.
CTGGACGCCAAGACAAGGAAAAAAACGCGCTTTGAGCACCAGAAGCTGAAAGGGAAGAAGAGTGGGTGGAAGAAAGGCTCCGAGTCCCTGTGTCGCGCCACCCACATCCTGGCTTGGAAGCCTCTCCCTCCCCCCGGTCGGAAGACCAAAAAAAGTCGCCGGAAGGAAAAGGATTAAAGCGTCGCCGTCGGCGAATCCCGGTCTGGTCTGACGCGTCATGATTAATTTATCCGATCGCCGACGTTTCTCCCGCCCCTCAATCCAGGACGGTTTAGTCCCCATTTCCTTGTCATCGTAATTGTCCCTATCGCTATTTTTGTTCTTGTTTTTATTCTTATTACTCTTCTTCTTGTCATTATTCTTGTTCTTGCTCTTGTTCTTGTCCTCATTCAGTCATTGTTTTTATTCTTGTTCTTGTCTTTATTTTTACCCTCGCCCTCAATTTTTATCCGCTGCCGCGCCGTCAATTATTCCCGCCAGCGCTAATTTGTCAAAGGCTCGTCCTGCCGCCATACTTGCCGACTTCCCACTTGCCGCCGCCTTGCTTGCCGCCGTCCTACTTGTCGCCGCCTTGCCTGCCGATATCGAACGGTTTCTCCATAATCAGGTCGATCAGTTTCCCGTCGAACTCGACGCCCCGCCCCTTCACCAGGATGTCGTAGGCCTTCTCGACGGGCATGGGGTCCTTGTACTGCCTTTTGCTGACCAGGGCGTCGAAGACGTCGGCGATCTTTAATATTTTCCCGGCCAGGCTGAGCTCGTTTTCCAGCAGCTTGTTGGGGTATCCCCGCCCGTCGGGCCGCTCGTGGTGCTCGGTTATGGAGTGCAGGACGGCTTCGGGCAGCTCTATCTTGGTCATGAAGGCCGTGCCGATGCTCGGGTGCGTCCGCATGACGTTCATCTCGTTCTCGTCCAGGGCCCCGGGCTTGTTCAGAATATGGTCTGGTATGCCCAGCTTGCCCACGTCGTGCAGCAGGCCGCCAAGATAGATGTCGTCGACGTCCTTGGCCGGCAGCTCGAGCTTGGAGGCCAGCTCTTTGGCCAGGTCCGCCACCCTGTTGGAGTGCCCGGAGGTGTAGGGGTCCTTGGCGTCCACCGCCTCCATGATGATCTTGATGACGCCGATAAAGAGCCGCTGGCGGGCCTTGTACTCCTCGACAGCCTTGAAATGGTTGGCCACCGACAGGACGAGCGCCGAAAGGCTTCTGATGGTCTCGGGGCTGATGGCGCCGGTCCAGCCCAGGACGGTGTACCGGCTGATTTTGGACTCCGGGTCCGGGAGGCCCAGGATCAGGCGGCTCAAGCCCCGCCTCGCGTAGATGACCGAGACCTCCATGGCCTTGCCGGAGGGGACGCCCGCGGCCGGCAGACGGCTCAGCATGTGCCGCATTTCCTGGGAGTCGGTCGCGACGGAGGCGTGCAGCAGGGAGACCCCGCTCCATTTCTCGATCTCCGGCCAGCGCTCGAGCAGGTATTCCGAAAACGTCATCTCCATGTCCGCGACGTCGTGCCCCCCCAGGGTGAGCACGGAGTCGACGGACATTTTCAGCACCCGCCACTCGGCGGCCAGCAGCCTCGTTTTGACGGCCATGACCAGCCCGAAGGAGGCCAGGCCCAGGAGCCAGGGCATGACGGGCGGCGCGAATATTTTAAGTTTCAGGAAAAGCCAGTAGTCCAGGCCCAGCCAGACCAGGCTCAGGGCCAGCAGCCACAAAAGCCCGTGGCTGAGGATCCGCCCCCGGCCGCCCCCGGCGTTCAAGAGGGCGATCAGGGCCCCGGCCAGGGCCAGGATCGCCGCGGCCAGGACCCGGGACGGTTTTCCGGCCCCGCGGGGGATCCAGCCGTGAAAAAGAGTCCTGGCGGCGTTGGCCACGAAGACGGAGCCGGGCAGCATGCGCCCCCCGCCCACCGCCAGCGCGTCGGAGGCGCCGGCCGCGTCAACGCCCACGACGACCACGGCCCCGCGGAAGGCGGCGGGGTCGACCAGGCCGTTTAGGACGTCGACGTACTCGTAGACAGGCGGGTTTTCCTTGGGACTGTGGACCTTGAACCTGAAGTCGTCGTCCAGCCCGACCTCGCCGGCCGGCAGCGACAAAACGTTTTCACCGGCGGGTGTTTTCTTGAACGACAGCTCCCCGCCGGCCCTCTGGAAAATGACCACCGGCAGCGAGGGGGCGGCGGAGTCACCGGCCGGCCAGAGAAGCCTGTAGTCGCGGCTGATGCCGTCGGCCTCCGGCTCGACGTTGGCCATGCCGATGTCGAGGGCCGACTCGGCCAGGGCCTTGTACGGAAGGACGATCTCGCCGGCTCCCCCTGTCCTGCCGGGCAGAATGGAGGCGGCCGCTATGACGTTGCCGAACCTGTCGGCGGTCGCGGCCAGCATGGCGTCGTCGGCCGGGGCGGAGGGCTCGGGAAAGAGGATGTCCAAAACGACCAGCCTGGCCCCGGCCAGACGCTCGAGGACCCTGGCGTGCTTTTCCCTGGGCAGTGGCCAGTCGCCGATCTCCCTCAGGCTTCTGTCCCCGGCCAGGACGACGACGAAACTCTCGTCGATCTCCGGGGGCCTGACGCCCTCCTGATAGAGGTCGAAGACGGCCATTTCCTGCCGTTCTATCAATTTTGGGAAAAGCGCCGTCAGGGAGGCTGCCAGAACGGGGCACAAGGCGACGAGGAGCGTCGTCAAGGCCGCGGCCCGAGTAAACCTGGGCATTTGTCACCCCCGCCGTCAATCTTTTTTCTCCGGGTCCCGGCGCCCCGTCAAAAATGCCCGGCCCGGCGCCCCGTCAAAAGCGCCCGGCCGGGCGGATCTCTTGATTTCCTTGACCGGGCCGGTCCTAAACGCCCCGCGGCGGCGGCCGGCCCCGGAAAAGACCGGCCGGGATTGTCGTCGCCCCGGACGGCGGGGGCGGCAGTCTGACGACGCCCTACAGCAGGGCGGGGTCGATGCAGGGAGTCAGGTAATAAGTGGGGGTGATCGCCAGCGCGGCGCCCGAGGCCCCGCTCGACATGGTCACGGAAAAATTTTGGACGCCATAAACGGGGTTGGCGTCAAAGGACATCACCCGGCCGGTGTGATAATTGCCGGCCGGGACTCCCGCCGCCTCGTAAGCCCCCTTGCGGTTGGGAACATCCAACTCCGTCGGGTCAAAGGCGGCTATGGCCTGCAGTCTGTCGAGGTCCGGCAATCTTGTTGCCGGCAGGTAGGCCTCGGCGAGGCTGTAGACGGAGGACGGAGTTCTGGTTTCCCAGGGGGGGGCAAAATTCACATAGTGGGGAGGGCCGCTGATTAAAGTTAACGTCGACGTGTCCAAAGAGCCTCCGCATATGGCCGCGGCCGGGGAAGTGTTTGAGCTATAATAAAAATTGTTAGTCGGCGTGCCGCTGCCAACCTCTCGCAGGCTGGAGAAAGTAATGCTCGGAAGGGTGTCAAAATAGGTGAAAATCGCCAGCGGCCCCTTGCCGAAATTGACCGTCAAAGTCTTCGTGTGGGTTGTCCCGCTTATGACCGTGCTCGCCTGGACGGTGACCACCCGCTCGCCGACGATGTCGGTCAGCTGGGCCACCGGTCCGGTCGGGGGCGTCCCGGCGACGGGTGTGGCGGTCCAGTTGGTGGTCCCGTTGGCCGTGGCCCCCCAGGTCAGGCCGTGCTGGTCGCCGGGACCCCTTTGCCAGGCGGGCGTGGAGTTGACCACGCTGACTATCGTCCAGGTGACCGTGCCGGTGACCGTGAGCCCGCTAAAATTAGGCGTCAGGGTGGCCGTGCTCTGCAGGTTCGATGTGGGCAGGTCGAAATCCACCACGTCGAAGACAATCTCCGGCGGCAAGGTCGCCGTCGCCGCCGCCGTCACATCCAGGATATAGGTCTGCCCGTCGATGACCATGGCGGCCTGGGTGTCCCCGGCGGAGACGAAGGCCACCGCGATCTCGCCGTTGGCGTCGGTGGTGAAATCTGTCGCCGGCACGCCGGTGAGCGGGTCGATCATGGCCACTCCCAGGGGGACGGAGCCCCCGGTCACCGGCTCGGCCGCCTCGCCGGTCAGGGCCCCCGTGCTGATTCCCGCCGCGGCCATGCCTCCGATCGGGGCGAGTTGGGCGGCTGCTCCTGCTATCGAGCCCAGAGTCGAGGCGGTGGTCGCGGCGGTGGTCGCCGCAGCCGTGGTTGTGGTGGCGGCCGTCGCGGAGGCGGCCGTGGTGGTGGCGCCGCCAGCGGTGGTGGAGGCCGCCGTCGAGGCTGTCGTGGTCCCAGCGCCAGCGCCGGTCGAGGCTCCTGTCGTGGCTCCGGTCGTGGCGCCGGTCGAGGCCGAGGTCGAGGCACCCGTGGTGGCCCCGGTCGAGGCGCCTGTTGAGGCGCCGGTAGTCGTTCCCGTGGTGGCCCCGGTCGTGGCGCCGGTTGAAGTTCCGGTTGTGGCGCCTGTTGATGTTCCGGTTGTTGCGCCGGTTGAAGTTCCCGTGGTGGCGCCGGTCGAGCCGGCCTCGGTGGCCGCCGTCTGAGTGGACGCCGCCGATGTTTGCCCCGGGGTTGCCGCGGCCTGCGACTGAGTCGCGGCCTGCGTCTGGGCGGTCGACGCCTCGGTCTGGGCCGCGCCGCTCGCGCCCTGGCCGGCCTCGGAGGCCGACGAGCCGCTGAAGGTGCTCGAGTCAACTTGCTCTAAAGTGTTGGAGTCCACGCCGCGCCATCCGTCGCCGGGAACGTCCACGCCGCTTTGCTGAAGAAACGAGGCGTACTGGTTGGCCGACAGGCTGAAGCTTTGCCCGGGGCCGACCATCTGCGTCAGGCCCGTTCTGCTGGTGGCCAGGACCTGCCCCTCGATGGTGTTGAGGGTGGAGCCGCCGTCCGCGGCGACCGTCATGATAAAACTCGTCCCCCGGACCGCCGCCATGACCAGGGGGGCGACGACCCGCAGCGGCTGGCCGGGGACGACCGTGACCGCGGCCTGGCCCCGGGGCACGCTGAACTGCGGGGCCAGGACGCCCGGGCCCCCGCTTTCGGGGACGTCCGCCCCGCCGGCCGTCCGCAGCTCGGGTCCCTCCCGCCGCCAGGGTCGGGAGTCGACGTCCACCAGCCCGTCGAAACTGACGGTGGCGCCCTTTTTTACGGAGACCTCGATGACGTTGCCGCGGCCGGCCAGGGTTGCCTCCCCGGCGTCGTCCACGCGCAACGACTCGCCGGATTTGACCTGGTCGCCTTTTTTCGCCTCCCGCCAGACGCCGGCGGACAGGATCTCCGCCCGGCCCATGACGCTGACTACCTCGACGCCGTCGCCCGCGGACGCCGGGTTTTGTGCCCGGGCCGGATTGCTCGGGCCGAGGACGACGACTGTCGCGGCCAAGGTAAAAATGCTAAAAAGCATTAGTTTTGCCATATGGTGTAGATTGAATTTATGAGAGGAGGTTTTTTCCAACATTTTACGCACCATAAAATATTTGTTATAAGTCAAAAATAGACTTATAAATATTAAATTTTCTAAACATCTGATCGGAAAAATATTATGAAGCTGTAAATATCAGTCAATATTAATGGTAATTATCATATATGCGCGCTCTCGTCTTATATGAACTTGATGTTTTTATTTTGTATAGGATTGCCGTTAAGGTCGGTTATCCTGATGACGTAGCTGACTGCGTTGGTGAGGGGGTCGACCACCCGTCTGACGGAGATTCTCAGTCTGTCGGGATTGAGCCGGTACTCGAGAATTATTTCGTTCTGGCGCTGGACGAAATCGTGCCTGGAGTTTTCGACGGAGGTGAGCTCGACCACGTTGGCCGGGATCATCTGCTCATTCAAGGGGATCCCGAAACGGTAGTTGAACGAGAGGCCGAGTCTCGACTCCGAGCGCCCACCGCTCATCCTGGTCTCGCCGCTTAACGACATCAGCGGGAACGGGGTCCAGATCAGTCCGGCCACGACCACCGTGGGGTCGCTCGCCAGCTGCTCGCTGTGGCCGAGGGGGGCCACGAAACGGCCCGACCAGCTCTCGACCGCGGCGTTCAAGGCCAGATGGCGATAAAAGGGCAGGTAGCCGGTCAGCCTAAAATCGTAGCCCCTGGCCGGTCTCTCCTGGACCAGCCCCCTGTCGTAATCCTTGGAGGGCTGCCATTGGGAGAGCGGCGCGTAATAGTTGGCCGCCATTCTCAGCCAGTCGTGCCAGAGCTCGATCCCGAGGCCGCCCCGCATGTGTTTTCTGGAAAAGTCCTGGTCGAGAAAAATGTTGTAGCCGACGGCCGTCTCGCCAAAAAAATGCCTGGCTCCCAGCCCGAAGTTGCCGATGATTCTGTCCCCCGGCATGGTCCTGAGCCCCAGCTGGGTGAAGAGGGTGGTTCTCTGGCTGTCGTAGAGCGGGGAGAGGTAGTCGACGGAGCCGGTCAGGTTGCCGTGGATGGCCGGGCTGACGGTAATTTTGGCGTTCCCGTAACCGGACAGCCAGCCCTCGGCCCAGGTGGTCAGGGCGTTGGCTCCGGCCGAGAGCGCCTGGCCTAAAATCGTGTCGGGGATTTCCTCGAAATCGCCCCGGAGCCTGGTGGACGTCTGTCTGCCGTAGGAGCCGTCGGGGTTGCGGTGGCGCGGCTGCTGGTCCCGAACATGGCGTTTGTCGTATGACCCGCCGACCGCGGAGGAGGCGTCTGTTTCCGTCTCGGGAAACAGGCCGGGCAGGCCAAGATAGGCGAGCCCCTTGTTGTAGAGCCTGTTGTTGGCGGAGGGCGTCTTTTTGACAAGGCCGGTCCCGCCGTCGGCCGTCGCAGTCATATTGGGCGGACCGCCGTCGCGCCCGGCCTCCGAGTCGGTCGCGGGCCTTTCGGGGAAAGCCGCTTTTCCGACCGGCAGTCCGGTCTGGTCCGACGCCCGGTTTCCCAACGGGGAGCAGCCGCCCAGCGCCAGGGCCAGCAGGGCCGTCAAAATCAGTCTGAGATTCTTAGTCATGAGGGCCACCGTGTTTTAACTGTCGAGCAGGGCGGTCGGAGCCGGCCGGCGCGAATCCAAGTCAGGCAGTCGGACGTCTTTACGCCAGTCGACAGGTCGGACTTGGTAAGGCCGGCCGAAAAAATTAAGAACGTCGGGCAAAATTAAGCCGCCGGGCCAAAAACCTGCGCGAGCAGGCTCTTAAAATCCGGCCTTGACTCAAAAATAGTTGACACTTCGTAAAAATCCGGGCTTTATCAAAATGAGCCGCCGGGCCGGCCGCGGCCGAACGGACCGTCCCCCCGGATTCTCCGGGAGTATTACCGGTCATATTCCGTTCGGAGGCGCAGTCGAGTCGATATTTAAATATGAGGGGAATTGTGACGAACAGACGGACTGAGGGACATTCTGCGGAAACGACAGCCAAAAACTCTCTGAATTTGCCTTGGAGATGGTAGACGAACAAAACCGAATGTTGCGAGCTCTTATTCCGGGAACTTCCAAGACTCGAAATTGACTTTATGCGGTTTGATAGAGTATTTTTGGTAAGATTAGAGGACTTTTCTGGCTGGATCAGGCGGAGACAATGGTCAGGGCGAGTGAAAAAGAGTAGTGAAATCCTAGAGATAGATAGAGTTATGTTAAAATGAACCCCCGGCCTCCCAAGATGTTTATGAATTCGATAAGTAGTCATGATTATTCGACTTGAGGCGGCCCCGTTTGTCGGAGGCTTTAGGGAGTTGGGTGGCCGGAGCAAATTCTATATGTTCCGGCGGTCTTTTTTCGACAAAAAAATAAAAAGGCGATGTCGGCGGCATTAAAAACAACATCGCGGACAGTTAAAAATAAATCCCGCTCCATGGCCAAAAAAAAGCTTGTTTTTAGCCATGACAAGCGCCAGGGAGGGCAGGAGCCGTCGGCCTGCGGGAGGAGTCAGCGCCGGCGGCGGGCTCGTCTTGGAAAAACGGGCTCCATACAAACAGCTTTAGAATTAATTTTAATTTAAGCTTTTTTCAAAATTTAAAATGATAAAAATTTATTCTTAATTTTGATTAAAAGATTTCGCCGCACTTTAGACATAAATTAAGCTAAATTAAAATAATTATTCACTGTGGTTAGTTGTTGTCAAGACGGATTGGACAGACAATATTTTTTATCAAAATATAAGGAATATGTCAAGAGGTATTTTGGGAGGCGGGCGGTTCAAATATAAGATTTATCGCGCCCAAATTGTCTTTCCGGCATTTTCCCGCATCAGATGATCATCAGCCGAGGGGCCGCCCCCATTTTCGACCTGTCGTCATTTTCTTGCCCTACGGCTTATGACAGTCTCATGGTCGGAAAAGTTGCGACTAATGTTTTCAACGCTGATGGATTCGGACCGGCCTTCCTCACCGTGCAAACATGATCCTGACGACTATTTTTTTTACTTGGCGGAGCCGGAAGACGAAGCACATGTAATGGGGATGAGGGAAAGGGAAATTGAAAATAAAAGAATATGAAGAATACCAAAAATATAGAAATGAAGCAATGAAGCTGTTTAGTTTGGCCGCTCGTCAAAACAATCATTTCTCATTTGCCTGACTTGGTCGTTCTTTTTTTAAGATAAATCAGATGTTCATCCGGCCGTTCAATTACTCGAGACAGCGGCTAAGAAAGGAAATAAACGCGCCAGAAATTTTCATAGACGTTATTATTAAAGACATAATGAGCGGACGGCTAAAGAAAATAATCAAGCTAAAAAGAAAAAAGAAGGCTCGGACTCGACATCCTCACATTTATGCAGGTTCGAGGAGAGGGAGCGGCGGCAAGGCAAGGGCGGCTTCCCCGCCTAGCCGAGCTTCAGTTCCCTGACATACGCGCTTATCTTCTCGCCCAGGTTGGCGTCCAGCCCCTTCTCCACCCGCGCCCCGGGGGCCAGCTTTTTGATGTCCGCCACTGTCCTGTTCAGGCCGCCCCCGCCGTGAGTGACGAAGGGGATCAGGCGCTTGCCGGCGAGGTTCACGGAGGAGAGAAGCGTCGCCACCGGGGGCGCTATGGTGCCCCACCAGTTGGGCGAGCCCACGAAGACCGTGTCGTAGCCGGAGACGTCCGGCGGGTCCGTTTTTAAAACGGGCTTGTAGCCGGCCTCGATTTCCACCTTGGCCTGGTCGATCAGGGTGTTGTGGTCCTGGGGATACGGCAGAATCACCTCCGCGGCGAAGAGGTCCCCTCCCGCCGCTTTCTGAATCTGCTCCGCCGCCCTGCGGGTCCTGCCCGTGTGGGTGAAATAGGCGATGAGGTTCTTGCTCATGAGCGCGTCCTTGTCGGCCGCCGGCCCTGGTGACGGTGAGAGGCTAATATAAGCGCAAACAACCTGCCAGGGCGACTAAAGGCGTTTAAACAAACCGCCCCTTGTCGTCATATAAATTCGTCCCGGTCGTTCGCATGAAGCCGGGGTTCTTGTTTTCAGACACTTTATATCCCCCTTTCGGCCGACCGTTTGAATGTCTTCCGAAAGGGGGATTATTATTTTGAAGTCCTCCGCGTCACTCGGGCCGATCCCTCATGCCGCCCTGGGGCCGGCCCTCATGTCACTTGGGGGAGACCCAGCTCAGGAAGCTCCCCGGATTGCGGGTCTGGATGAGGACGGTGCCCGGTCCGGTGAAGCGGCAGACCAGAAACTCGCCGCTGGTCATGGAGTTTATCAGGCCCTTGGCCGCCTTCTCGATCTTGTACTCCATGGTGGCCGGCCAGGCGACCAGATGCCCGTTGTCGATGATGAACTCCTGCCCCGCGGCCAGCTCGATGGGATGGATGGCGCCGAAGCTGCTGACGAAGACCAGTCCCTTGCCGCTGGCCTTGACGACGAAGAAGCCCTCCTTGGAGAACAGGCCCTTGATGGGGTTCTGGGCGGAGGTGCTGATGTCGATCCCCTGGGTGCAGGCCAGAAAGCCGGCCTTCTGGATCCTCAGGTCGAAGGTGCCGTCAAGCTCGTAGGGGTGGATGCCCCCGGGCAGGGCGTGGGCCAGGATGACCTCGCCGGGCCCCCTGGTGGCCGTCAGATACTGGAAGAAGAGCTTCTCGCCGGACAGCTTGCGGGCGATGCCCTTGAACAGGCCCCCGTCGACCCCGCCCGTCACGTCGATGGTGGGGCTCATGGCCACCATGGCGTCCGCCTCGGCCTTGAGGGCCTCGTTCTGCTCGAGATAGGCCCTGATGACGGGATAGGCCTGGTCGTAGAGGATTTGATACTGCATGTTTTCTCCTTGCGTGAAGGTTAGTCAACAATCTCATGTCTGACGGTCGGACATGACCCGGCCGCCGCTTGTGTCACAACTAACAAAATATATGTCAGCATGCTTAAAGACATGAATATGTCTTCAAGCATGATAATATATGTTTTAGTCAGCGAAAATAATTAGTTTTGGATTGGCGGGCTGACAAAGAGATAATTGAAAAAAGTGGTTGAAAATAAAAGTATGCGAATAAATTAGAATCTTATAACCGTCCGCCTGTGTCGGACCTCCGGTTATGTCTGTCGGCCCGTCAGCCTGCCATGGACGGTCAGCCATGGACGGTCCGACCTGGGCGGTCCGACCTGGGCGGTCCGACCTGAGAGTTCGTCGCCAAGCGGTCATGACGGTCATGACGGGACCGCCGCCTGGTCGGAGAGAATTTTTCCCGACATTCCCGCTTCCGGCGACAGTCTTCATGCCGTCGGGCGGCAGTCCCCATCCCGTCCCCGTTCCCTCAGGGGGCGACGGTGATGTCGAAGCTGTCCACCAGGCCCTCGTCCGTCATGGGTTTCCCGGAGACCAGGGTCCTGACCTCGTACTCGCCGGGGAGGCGGGGCGCGGTCAGGTCGATGACCTCGTCGGGCTCCGCGATGGTCACGTAGAGCCGGAAGTCGTCGGCCGCGGCGCCCTTGACGAAGATGCCCACGACCGCCTGGCCCAGGAGGTCGTCCGGGACGGAGGAGACCGTCGCCGTGAAGTGCTCCCCCGGACGGAAGCTCTCGCCGCTGATCTCCACGTCGAAGGAGGGCCGGTCGGAACTTTCCGGGGTGGCGACGGGCTCCTCGGCGGCCGGCCCGGCCGGGGCGGCCTGCTCGTCAGGGGCCGGGACTACCCTCAGGGGAGGCCCTGCCGCGGGCGGGGCTGCTTCCTCGGCCGGGGCGGCCTGCTCGTCAGGGGCCGGGACGACCCTCAGGGGAGGCCCTGCAGCGGGCGGGGCTGCTTCCTCGGCCGGAACGGGGGCTTCGGACGCAGGGGCGGCGGCCTCGGGCGGCTGGGGAGCTTCCGCCGGGGAGGTCGCTACGGGGGCCTGGGGGGCGGGCTGCCGGAGGGTGGCGAACAGGATGACCAGGCCCAGGAGGGCCAGGGCGCCAAGGACGATCAGCACCGCGCAGGGTTTGACCTTGCGGATGTTCGGGATCCTGGTGACAAAGTCGATCTTCTCGTCGGACGGGGGGTCGGGTTTGGGGACCTGGAGCTGCTCCAGATAGTGGAGGATGCTTTTGGAGACGACCTCGGGGTCGGCGGTCTCGTAGACGCCGGGACCGGCCGTCAAAGCTTCCTTGAGGTCCTTGGGCAGGGCGGAGGGGCCCTCCAGGAAGACCGGGAGGATCTTTTTGCCCTCCTTGCGGGCGTACTCGAGCTCGGCGCGGCCGAATTTGGAGCCGGCCCGCTCGGCCGAGAGGAAGGGGACCACGGCGGCCGCGGAGGAGACGGCGAGGACGGCCAGCTCGGCCCAGGTGGAGTTGATGGTCCTGCCCTGGTCGAGCCAGACCCTGTGTCCCGCCGCCTTGACCGAGGCTATGATCGGCAGGACGAAATCCTGGTCGCTCTTGTCGTAGCTGAAGTAGACCGTCGTCTCGTCCTCGGCTTTGGATCTCCGACTGATTAAAGACTCTTCGAGCGTGGACATAACTTACCTCTCCCGGCCCCGGGGCCGCCGACGCGTCGTTCCGCCTGGTCTGGCCGACGGGGGGGATGTTTATTTTTATCGCGCTCCCTATCCAGGGTGTCTTAAGATAGCAAAATTATCGAGATTTGGAAAGGGTTCGTCTTCCCCCAAAAAAGGGCCCGTTTTCCGCTGCCGGGGCGGAGTTTTAAGGTCCCCCGGGCGCCGGGCGCCCGGGGGGTGACGCCCGACATGCCCGACGCGGACGGGGCGGGGGGCGTTTTTGACCTGTCAAGCTAATAATTACCCCCCCAAACTGTCTTTTCAGGTCAAAAGACGGTCAGGCATCCCGGATTGTCCCTTGTTCCGCCCGCCCTCCCGCCTCTCACTTTTTCGCGGCGGTTTTGGTCTTTTTGCCGTCGGCGTTGTTTTCGCCGTCATTATCGTCGTCTTCGGCGTCGCCGCCGTTCTTCCCGGCGCCGCCGTCATCGTCACCGTCATCACCGTCACCGTCGTCGTCCAGGACAGGCGGGGCCACGGGGAAGTCGGCCATGGTCTTCAGGGTCTTGGCGTGGGAGGCGGAGACGACGTCGCCCAGCCTGCGGAACTCGCCCTCGGGGTCCAGGAACCAGTCGTAGGTCCAGAGCTTGCCCAGGTTCCAGCCGAGTGAGGCCATGATCTCGCCCCGCAGGCGGTCGCGGTCCCGGGGGGCGACATGGCCGCAGTACAGGGGGCCGTCGCTCTCGAGGCCGAGGAAGTAGCCGTAGGGGATCTCGTCGGACTTCAAGGCCAGGTCCAGCTTGTGGCCGGCCGTGCCCGCCTGGCGGTAGGTCAGGTCCAGGACCTTCGTCTGCAGGTGGGCGAGTCTTTATTTCAGGGCCTCCCAGTTTTCCGGGGTGATTCCGGGCGCCGGGGGCGCCGGGGGGGCCTGGGGGTCTTGGGGGACTTGAGGGGCTTGGCCTTCCACGACGCCTCCGATGAGCGCTGGCCCCGGCGACTGTCAGACGCGGGAGCCGGTCAGAAGAAACGGAATTTCAGAGGGGCGCCGGCGCCGGGCGAAAATAGACGGCGGCGGACGTCCGGCCTGGCTGCCGAGAGACTTTCAGACAAGCAAAGGACGACGAACGACGAGAAATGAAACAAATTTCGGCCGACCTGCCCGCGTCATGATCATGGAGGACGCCCGGACTGAAAAATTCCCTGGCGCGAACATGCCAATTTCCGAACCAACGGCCGGCAGACCGACTAAATGACTAATCGGCCGAGTAGCTGAATGACTGGACGGAGTCTGATAATTATTCTATTAAGGCGAGGCAAAATTAATGGCTTATGGGAAAATATTAAGGCTTTTGAAAAACTATTAAGTCTTTTTGAAAAAATATCAAGGCTTTTTGAAAAACTGTCAAGGCCGATGAAAAAAAATTAACGATGATCGACGGGCGTCGGATGAGGCCGTCGAACGCCGACGAATAATGACGGATTCCAAAGAAAGACAACGGGCGTCGCGCGGCGCCGAGGATTATTAAAGACCGTTCGGGAACAACGCAAATTATTTCCGCCGGTATTTGACGCTGGGTCTGCCGCCGGTGTCGTAGTCGATGGAGCTCTCCGCCATGCCCAGGTCCGTCAGGTGGTTGAGGTAGCGTCTGACGGTGACTTTGGAGAGGCCCGTCAGGGCGGCCACCTCCTCGCAGCCCCTGAAGTCCGGCAGGTCGCCCAGGACCTTGAGGATGGTGTCCAGGGTTCCGGGCTGCAGGCCCTTGGGGGTCTCCGAAAGCGGGGCCGGGGCCGCGCGCGCCTCGGCGGCCGGCTCCCGTCCCGCGCCCAGCATCCGGTCGATGGCCTGCTGGCTGAGCTCGTCGCCGGAGCCGGCCATCCTGGCGCGGGCCAGGCATTTCTCCAAAGCCTCGATGAACCGCAGCTCCGTGAAGGGCTTGACCAGATAGTCGGCCACGCCCAGCTTCAGAAGCTCGTCCACCTGGCCGGCGTCGTTGGCCGCGGTGACCATGATGACCTCGCACTTGTTGCCCTCCTGGCGCAGGATCCGCAGCAAAGCCAGCCCGTCCAGCTCCGGCATGTAGACGTCCAGGACCACCAGGTCGACCTTGCTGCGGCGCAGATGCTCGAGGGCCTTCTGGCCGTTCCCGAACATGCCCGCCAGCTCCAGCCCCGGGACTTTTTGGAGATAACGGCTGTTGATCTGGGCGACCATGGGGTCGTCCTCGACGATGATCGCCTTGAGGGGGGTGTCTGCCAATGTTCTCGCTTCCTCCCGCGTTGGTCGCCTGCCTCCGGGTGTTCCGCGCGTCGCGCGGTTGGCGTCTCAGGCGTAGTTTTTCGAGCCGCGCGCCGCGTCCGCGTCCCGCGGCTTGCGTTCGGCGTTCTGTTTCCTGCGTCATGCCTCGCGTTTCTTATGTCCCGCGTCCGGCGCGCGGTCGCGCGTCACGCGGGCGGTCCCAAGTCGTCACGCGCCGGCGGGCCCGGGCCGGCCTCGTCGGCGGCCTCGTCGGCGTCCTCGGCGGCGGTCTCGGCGGGTTGGGCGCCCCGGGACTGGCCGGCGAAGGCCGGTCTTTTGTTGGTGAAGGTCAGCATCATGGAGGTGCCCACGCCTTTTTCCGACTCCACCGAGAACTCGCCGGAGCTGGACTGGACCAGGCCCCGGACCAGGCCCAGGCCCGTGCCCCGGCCGGGCCCCTTGGTGGTGAAGCCGTCCTTGTGGATGCCCTCCGCCTCCTCCGGGCCGAGGCCCACCCCGGTGTCGTCCAGGGTGATTAAAAGGCTCTGGGAGCTCTCGTAGACCAGCAGCGTGATGGAGCCCTCGGACTCGGGGTCGGCCCGCCCGTTGATGGCCTCGATGGCGTTCTCGACCAGGTTGCCGACCACGGTGATCAGCGACTGGGTGGAGAGAAACAAACTGTGGCGGGGGATGAGGCTCCCGGGCTGGACGGTCATGCGGATGCCCAGCTCGTGGCAGCGGTTGACCTTGCCCAAAATCAGGGCGGCCAGCACCCGGTTGCCGATGTTCTTGGCCACCGTGGAGACGGTCATTCCCTGGACCTGGCCGATCTTGGTGATGAAGCGCCTGGCCTCGTCGTACTCCTCGCTCTGCAAAAGCCCCAGGATGACGTGGAGCTGGTTCATGAACTCGTGGGTGTTGCTGCGCAGGGCGTCCAGAACGTGGTTGAAGCCGGTGATCTGCTCGGCCAGGCGGGTGACCTCGGAGCGGTCCTTGACGATGGTCACGGCCCCGATGATCTCCTTGCCGCTGCGCACGGGCAGCCGGTCGCAGATGATGTTCCGCTCGTTGACGGCCATGGCTCTGTTGTGGTCTTTGAGCCCGGCCAGCGTCTCCTTGAGTTTGAACTGCGGGAAGCAGTCGTCGACGTCGCTGCCGGAGATGTCCCGGCCGTCCAGGCCCAGCATGCGCGAGGCGGCCTCGTTCTGCAGGATGACCCGGCCCCGCTCGTCGATGGCCAGAAGGCCCTCCTCCAGGGAGTCCATGATCTCGCCCCTTTTGAGAAAGCTCGAGGCCAGCTGGTGGGGCTCGAAGCCCAGCAGGGACCGCTTGATGTTGGCGGCCAAAAACGCCGCGGCGACGGCCCCGATCAAAAAGACCAGCACCAGCGACTGCAGGTGCACCTGCAGAACCTTGTCCCTCAAAATCTCCAGGTTTTTCATGAGCATGCTGACGTGCACGAAGCCCAGCTGGCTGCCGTCCGCCGCGAAGACCGGGTAGAAGTATCTTTTTTGGAAGCCCAGGGTGCCCATGGCCTTGGAGGCGTAGTGCTCGCCTCGCAGGGCCGGCCCCTCGTCGCCCCCGATGAAGGGCTGGCCGACGCTCTCTTTGACCGGGTGGTAGATCCTGACCGCCCTCATGTCGGCGATGGTGATGACGTCTATGTTGTTCCGGGAGTCGAGGATGGCGGACAGGTAGGAGTCCAGCTCCGGGGAGACGGAGTTTTTCTCCAGGGCCTCGACGACGGGCTGGCTGGTGGCCAGAAGCTGGGCGACGTTGCGCAGGTTCTCGTCCAGGTCGCTCTCCAGCAGGTCGACGCTCTGCCTGGCGGCCAGGCCCATGCTCAGAATCAGCATGGCCGCGGCCACCAGCACGTCAAGCCACATAATTTTGGCCAGCAGCTTCATACGGACACTCGGATAAGACGCCGGGGGGGGCGGCCAAATGAGTCCGGCCGGCGGTCCGGCCCGGGACCGGCGGTCTGGACAGGGCGTTTTGGTGCGAATTATCTATAAATTACTAAATTTAGCTGTCTCTGCTCTCTTTTGTCCCTCTCTCCGTCGGCAATTATATCACTTTCATGGAGGCGGCAAAACCCCGCCGCCTTTTCCCGGGCCGCCCGGACAGCCAGCTTCCGGAGCCGGTCCGGGGGGCGGAAAGCTTCGGGCGTCCTCGGGCGGAGGGAGCGGGGAGGGGAGGGGAGGGGAGGGTGCGGACGGAGGAAAAAAGGACATGTCGGATGAAAAGAGAGGCCGGATTCAATAAAAACAAGGCAAATTATCCGCGGGGTCGACGCTCTGTCGCGGCGGCGGAGACGGGGGCCCCGGCGGGGCGGGAAAAGTGGTGGCGCGGGAGGCGGAAATATTCTATAATTGATCCAGATAGTTGGAACCCTCCCCGCACTAAAGCGAGCGGACTCATGAACCAGAACGCCCCCGCCCCGGCCCATTATTTCGACCGCCAGAAACGCAGCCGCCTGATGACCAAGATCCTGGCGGCGGGCTTTGTCCTGTCGCTGGCGGCGGTTTTTTTCGCCGTCTCCTACGGGCTCGGTGGGGTCTTCCTCGTGGTCGACCACCTTTCCGTCCCCCACGTCTTCACGGGTCCGGACTTCGGGGCGGTGCCCAGCGAGCCGATCTTTTACCGGCCGTCTTTTTTTCTGGGCGCGGTGTCGGTGCTGGCCATCATCTTTGTCGCCCTCATGCAGTTCCGGGCCATCAGGGACGGGGGCAGCACCTACATAGCGTCTCTTTTGAAGGCCGAGCCCTTCGGGGAGTCGGTTTTTTTCCGGCAGCCCCTGGCCGAGAAGCAGGGGCGGATGGTCGGCAACATCGTGGCCGAGATGAGTCTGGCCGCCTCCATGAGCGAGCCGGACGTCTACATACTTTTAAACGACGAGACCATCAACGCCATGGCCTGCGGGATCGACGAGGACGACCTGGCCGTCGTCATCACCAAGGGGGCCCTGAGGCGGCTTGACCGCGAGGAGATGTCGGCCCTGCTGGCCCACGAGTTCAGCCACCTGGTCAACGGGGACACCAGGCTCTTCACCTACATGGTCGGGTATCTGGCGGGCCTGTTTTCCTTCCACAACCTGGCGGGCTTTCTGGCCCAGCACTACCCCAATTTGCTGACCATTCTGATCTCGGGCGTCTGCAAGGTCGTCGGGCTCGCGGCCACCCTGTCCGGGAAGATCCTCCAGGCGGCCGTCGCCCGCAGCCGGGAGGACCTGGCCGACGCCTCCGCCGTCCAGTACACCCGGGACCCCATGGCCCTGGCAGGCGTCTTGAAAAAGATCGGCGGCCAGTCGCGCCGGACGGAGCGGGGCCGGGACTTCCCCGCCGTCAACCACTTCTTTCTCGTCAACCCCGACGTCAGGGCCCTGGGCTCGGAGACCATGAGCTATCTTTTCTCCCTGGACTCGCATCCTCCCCTGGGCAAGCGCATCCTGGCCCTGGACCCCGGCTGGGACGGCAAATTCTGGGACTACGCCGCCAATCCCGTCGACTACCTGAGCTGGGCGCCCAAATATTAGTTTTTGGCGCCCGCTGGTTCCGACTGACGGACGAGTCGAAATGAATTTCTCAAAATTTCTTGTCTTGTTTCCAATATTTGGAGTCCGCCAATTTTTTCCAACCCTTGTCGTTCAAATTATCAACATTTAATGCTATAATCTTAGTTGGC